>NZ_JAVDVI010000009.1:0-164418 GCF_031456785.1 Flavobacterium arsenatis | reverse complement strand
GATGTCTCCTCCACAGATACCAAGGTGAAGGTATAGCTCTGTTGCGGATCTGGAAGGTTGTCTGTTGTCAGGACATAGCTTCCTGAAGCATCCAAGGTTACAGACAAATCTCCTGTTCCATAGTTATAAGTAACGATAGCATTTGGCGTTCCTGTAAACTGGATCGTGGCAGGTGTGTTTTGGCAAACTGTTGGCGTTGTTGTGCTGAAGGTTGCCGTTGGCAAGGCATTTACCGTTAGGGTTGCCGTTTCGCCTGTTCCACTGATGTCATTTGGACATGGGTCTGTCCCTCCACTCACAATATTTGTAAGCTCATAGGTATAAACTGTCGTAGGGCTTGCATTTTGAATGGGTGTATTAACCAATAATTGTCCAGAAGTTGGCAATAACACATCTTGGGGATTTCCTCCATTAACTGTATAAGTTACCGTAGCTTCAGGTGTCCCTTGTATCGTGAAGCTTCCGGCTGTCCCAGAACAGATTATTGGATTGGTAAATCCAACCATGGTAGCTGTTGGAAGACCTACGGAAACAACCGCAACTGAATTTGGAGTTCCAGATGCTATCGCATTGCTACAAACTGGAATTGTATTACTTGTTGCATTTATTATAGTGTAAGTAGTTTCAGCTGTTAATACACCTGTTGTGTATTGCCCATTACCTGTTGCATCTAAAATTACATTGCTATTTCCTGAACCATCATTAATTTCAACAGTGGCGCCTGGCGTTCCTGTCAGTGTTAAATAAGTAAAATTATTACTGCAAATAGTCGTAGCAGTTCCGACAAACTCTGCAATTGGAGTTGGATGTACTGTTAAAATTACACTTTCAACTGCAGAATCTACACCATTATTAGTGGCAAAAACCGTATAAGGAAAATCTCCAAAACCTGAAGGCACTGGCACTCCCGTTGGATTTTGAACGTTTGATATTACCGTTCCGCTACTGTCTTTCCAAGTATAAGTAGCTCCAGCACCTGCGTCAGAAGTAGCTAAATTAAATGTTGGCGTTCCTTGACAAACTGGACCAGGAGCTACAGGAGTGGTACTAACGCAACCTTCAATTAAAACCGTAACCGGAGGAGCACTCCATTCAGGGCATGAGCCTGGAACTTCTGGAATGGTATAAGTTACTGTGTAGGTTCCAGGTGTAGAACCTGCTAAATCAAGAACTCCCGTATCAGGATCTATAGTTAAACCAGTTGTTGGAGCGATTGTATAGACTCCTCCTGCAGTTAAATCATTTAAGATTGGAGTTACAGAGACACCAGATATGCAATATCCTGGATCGCCACCATCATCAGGATAAGAAAAATCGCCTGAAGGATTTCCTCCTTGAAGCGTAAAAGGTCTAACATTATGACAATCAGAACCCATAGTATCAATGATTAAAACATAAATGGTATATGGATCACTATTTGGAACTGAAAAATTAGTTTGTTGGGCAGTACTTAATGCTTGAGAGGTTTGCTTGTTGTAAGCAGCCGCCATATTTTCTTGTCTGAAATAATAAATTTCGTAATCAAACTCAGATGCACCATCTAGTATATAAGTATCTTGGTTGATTGTTGGAAAAACATAAGGAGCAGGATCTGAAGTACACAAAGCTAAATCAAGTGGATCTAACACAGGTAAATCCGGAGCGATAATAACTTCGTATTCATCATCAACAACCACTTTTTCTGTACTCCCACATCTAAAATAAGTTGCTTCAACAGTAAAGGTTTCATTTCCAGTTGGACAGACTTGCACAGAATCTCCTGTACCAATTAGAGTACCTGCCCCATTAAACCATTCCAAAGTAACCAAAGGCGGATTCGGATCAGCACTAGCAGGAATAAAACGCCAAGCCTCATTAGATGCTGACCAACTTCCCATATTTCTACCAGGAGGAGTAACTGCAGCTGTGCCAGTTGCATTTTGAATACCAATCACACCATGTCCTCCGTTAAAATTGGTACATGCTGTACGCTTTCTAACTTGCACATCAATAATGTTGGTAGTCTCATAAATCACAATCTGAGATGTTTGCAAATTAACATCCTCATTAACTGTTGCCCCTAAACTACCAGGACATGAATTAATATCGTATAAGGGCAATCTATTAAAATTTGCAACAAAAAACCTGTTAGGCTCCACGCCTCCTACATAATAATTAACATTTTGGATTAATGGATTTGTGATTTGCCCACCACCATTTCCAAAAATACGTAAATCAGTATCTTGACCAACTCCATAGATAGCATTTTTGGGTGGATTAGGCCCCGTATTAGGAATAGGAGTACCTAATACGTAACCTGTTCCTCCTCCAGGAGACCCATTTGGATAAGACCCATTCGTTGTAAAGGTAATAAGACCATTTGGTCCAACTAACACTTTATCGTATGTTTCTCCATAAAAACAGAATTTGAATGGCAAATTAAAAATTGGCGACCAAGTATCATCACCCGTAACATCCAAAACAGTACCTCCTGTAAAAGAAAACAAATTTTGAGGAATTATTGGTTCCACCGTATAGGTATTTGTCGGCTTAATTTTAAAATATTCTGCCGATAAAGTTACACAATCCCCAGGCATACAAACTACTTCAGGCTCAGGAATAACCACTTCCGCAATTGGCGCTTGCTGGGCAAATAGACCAAAGCTACTCACTAGGAATAAGCAGACAATTATTAGATATTTATTTTTCATTTTTAAAATTTTTAGGCAGCGAAATTTACGTAAAAATAACATATAATTATGACTAAGTTTAAATTATTTGAAAAATTAACAGCTATGGAATTACTTTGAATTTTATTATTTATCTTTGTGCCTTTAGTGTTTACACCTAATATAATATCTACTTTTAATGACAAACAGCGAAGATTTTCAAGACGAAATTGGAAACAATCATATAGCTACCAGTGCGAAAAATCCTATCAGAGATGATGCTTTCGAACTTACGGACGACCAAAAAATTGAATTAATAAAAAAAGACGTTCAAAATATCCTACTTACACTTGGAATGGACTTAACAGACGACAGCATGAAAGGAACACCAAACCGTGTCGCCAAAATGTTTGTCAAGGAAATTTTTGGAGGCTTGAATCCAGCAAAAAAGCCAAGTGCTTCAACATTTGACAATAATTATAAGTATGGTGAAATGCTGGTGGAAAAAAACATCACGCTTTATTCTACCTGTGAACATCATTTGTTGCCTATTATTGGAAGGGCTCATATCGCTTATATTTCGAGCGGAAGAGTTGTTGGATTATCTAAAATGAACCGAATTGTAGATTATTTTGCCAAAAGACCTCAGGTGCAGGAACGTTTGACGATGCAGATTGTTCAGGAATTGCAAAAAGTTTTAGGCACTGAAGATGTTGCCTGTGTGATTGATGCAAAACATTTATGTGTTAATTCAAGAGGTATCCGTGATATTGAAAGTAGTACGGTAACTTCTGAATTTTGTGGTAAATTTAAAGACGAATCTACCAGAAGAGAATTTTTGGATTATATAAAGTTGGAAACGAAATTCTAAAAACAAAATTTCCTTTATTGCAGATACCCCTAGCCCTGATAGAAGTGGAAATCCTTTTATTTTTTTTCTTTAAAAAAATAAAAGATTGCAACGGATAGCAGGATTAGCTCCTAAAAAAATAAATATGCCAGTATATAAAAATCATCCGTTGAAGATTTATAATTCCCTTTCGGGAGAAAAGGAAACGTTTAGACCCATCCATGAAGGAGCGATTGGAATGTATGTTTGTGGGCCAACAGTTTACAGCAATGTGCATTTGGGAAATGTAAGGACTTTTATGTCTTTTGATGTGATTTACAGGTATTTGATTCATATTGGATACAAGGTTCGTTATGTGCGAAATATTACCGATGCAGGCCATTTGACCGATGATGGTGATGTTGAAAACGACCGTTTTGTAAAGCAATCCAAATTAGAAAAACTGGAACCCATGGAAATCGTTCAGAAATATTCGGTTGATTTTCATAAGGTTTTGGACAATTTTAATTTTCTTCCTCCAACGATTGAACCTACTGCTACAGGACATATTATTGAACAGATCGAGCTTACACAAAAATTAATCGACCTTGGTTTTGCTTATGAAAGCAATGGTTCGGTTTATTTTGATGTGATGGCTTATAACGAGAAAGGCTTGAATTATGGCGAATTGAGCAATAGAAATATTGAAGAACTCATGGCCAACACCAGAGACCTTGACGGACAAAGCGAAAAGAAAAATCCACAGGATTTTGCATTGTGGAAAAGTGCTTCTCCAGCTCATATCATGCGATGGAATTCGCCTTGGGGAGATGGTTTTCCAGGTTGGCATTTGGAATGTACCGCAATGAGTACCAAGTATTTAGGCGAAACCTTTGACATTCATGGAGGTGGAATGGATTTGAAATTTCCGCACCACGAATGTGAAATTGCTCAAGGAAAAGCCTGCAACGGTACTTCGCCTGTAAATTACTGGATGCACACCAACATGCTGACGATGAATGGCTTGAGAATGAGCAAATCGACTGGAAATTATATCTTGCCGATGGAATTGGTTTCGGGCGACAATACGTTTTTTGAAAAGCCTTTCAGTCCGAACATCGTTCGTTTTTGTTTTTTACAAGCACATTATAGAAGTGTTTTGGATATTTCCAATGACGCCATGGTGGCAAGCGAAAAAGGTTGCAACCGATTATTGGAATCCTATAAATTGATTGAATCGTTAAAGGCATCCCCTACTTCTTCATTAGATATTGCATCTTGGAGAAAAAGTTGTTATGATGCAATGGATGATGATTTTAATACTCCGATTTTAATTGCACAATTATTTGAAGGTGCTCGTTTTATCAATATTGTAAATGATGGAAAAGAAACATTGACTGCAGAAGACATAGAACTTTTGAAAACTACAATTGCCAGTTTCTTATTTGATGTTCTAGGAATCAATAACGAAGCTTCTTCAAATGGAGTGGCGTTTATTACTGAAAAATTAAAAGGAACTGTTGAAATGCTGATTGAGATGCGAAATATCGCCAGAGCCAATAAGGATTTTGCAATGTCTGACCAAATTCGCGATCAGTTGATTTCTTTGGGAATTCAGTTGAAAGACGGAAAAGATGGGACTAGTTTTAGTGTGCAGTAATCAGTGGACAGTTGCTGTTTTCAGTCGCAGTGGTCAGTGGTGAAAATTAAATAATTGGGTTTTATATTTGTAGGAATGCTTAAAAAAATAATTCTTTTTCCTTTTATCTTTTTAATCCGATTCTATCAATTGGTGATTTCGCCTATTTTACCCTCTGCTTGCAGATTTCAACCTACTTGTTCTCAATATATGTTGGAAGCTTTGCAAGTTCACGGATTGTTTAAAGGTGGCTATTTAGGAACGAAACGCATTTTGAGCTGTCATCCTTGGGGTAAAACGGGTTATGATCCCGTTCCTCAAAAAAACTGCAATCACAAACATTAATTAACGGCTTTTTTTGAAAAAGTTGAACTCAAATCTTTATTTTTACACACCATTAACTTCATAAAGCAACTATGACACACACATTAGGAATTGTTTGGAATCCATCAGAAGGAATCGATTTAGGCTTTTTTATTATTCGATATTATAGCCTGATGTGGGTTGTAGCCTTTGGTTTAGGATGGTACATCACCAAAAAGATTTTTGATAGAGAAAATGAACCTGTTGAAAAATTGGATTCTTTATTCATCTGGACAATTCTAGCCACTTTGGTTGGAGCCCGTTTGGGTCACGTTTTCTTTTATCAGTCTGAGCTTATTTTCCAAGATCCTTTAAGTGTTTTATTACCGATAAGAACTGTACCTGAATTTAAATTTACCGGTTTCAGTGGATTAGCAAGTCATGGAGCTGCAATTGCAATCATCATTGCCATGTATTATTTCAGCAGAAAAGTGATGAAACGTTCGATGCTTTGGATTTTAGATCGCATTGTGGTTCCTGTTGCAAGTGGTGCCATTTTCGTTAGACTTGGAAACTTTTTTAATTCAGAGATTTATGGTCACGAAACTTCTGGTGATGCATTTTATGCTGTGAAGTTTATTCGTGAAGAAGAATTTTGGGAAAGAAAAGATGTTCAGGATTTGACGCAAGCTGCTACTGAAAAAGAAGGCTATAAAATGATTCAGAATGATCCGCAATTTTCGGATATTTTATCGCAAATTCCGTTTAGACATCCTTCACAATTATATGAAGCATTCGGTTATGTTTTTGTTTTCCTTATTTTATTTTATGCCTATTGGAAAACGGATGTTAGGGAAAAACAAGGATTTCTATTCGGGTTGTTCTTGGTAATGCTGTTCACGGTTCGATTTATAGTTGAATTCGTAAAGCAAAGCCAAGGTGGTTTTGAAGAAGAACTCGGATTGCTTTCTACAGGACAATGGTTGAGTATTCCTTTTGTATTGATTGGATTGTATTTTGTTTTTACAGCTAAAAAGAAAACTATAGTATAAATCTTTTATATATTTTTATGGAAGCTCGGAGTTTATCTTCGGGCTTTTTTTATTGTTGATTTGGAAATATTCGCTTCGTAATTACTTAACATGATTCGAATGCAGGGTGTCCTAGCCCTGATTGAAATGAAAATCCTTGTTCTTGAAAATGTATTTTTTCCTGACCGAAAAGAGCGACCAGAGGAAGCTCCTTTTGTGTCTTGGAAAAAAACATTTTCAAGAACAAGATTGAAATGAAAAGCAGGAAATAGCTTCAAATAAAAAAAGCCACTCTTTTCAGAATGGCTTTTAGTTCCTTCGCAAAGCTCAGGATGACAATATTTTGATTAAACTTTAAATCTTTTTCTATCGGTTTCTGTCAAATATATTTTTCTCAAACGAATAGATTTTGGTGTAACCTCTACATACTCATCTTTTTGAATGTATTCTAAAGCTTCTTCAAGAGAGAAAATGACTGGCGGGATGATTCTCGCTTTTTCATCGTTTCCAGAAGAACGAACGTTAGATTGCTTTTTCTCTTTTGTTACGTTTACTGACATATCATCAGCACGAGAGTTTTCTCCAATTACCTGACCTTCATAAATATCAGAGTTTGGTTCAATGAAGAATTTACCACGATCCTGCAATTTATCGATAGAATATGGAATCGCTTTTCCTTTTTCCATAGAAATCAATGAACCTTTGTTTCGTCCAGCAATTTCTCCTTTGAAAGGCTCATATCCGATAAAACGATGTGCCATAATAGCCTCACCAGCTGTAGCAGTCAATAATTGGTTACGCAATCCAATGATTCCACGTGATGGAATGTTGAATTTGATAATCATACGTTCTCCTTTTGTTTCCATGCTCAACATTTCTCCTTTTCGAAGCGTAACGAACTCAACCGCTCTTCCAGAAAGTGTTTCTGGTAAATCAATTGTCAATTCCTCAATTGGCTCACATTTTTTACCATCAATTTCTTTGATGATAACTTGTGGTTGACCAATTTGCAACTCATATCCTTCTCTTCTCATTGTTTCAATAAGAACTGACAAGTGCAATACTCCACGACCAAAAACCATGAATTTATCGGCAGAATCAGTTTCACCTAGCTTCATTGCTAAGTTTTTCTCTAATTCTTTCGTAAGTCTTTCTCTAATGTGACGAGAAGTTACAAATTTACCCTCTTTTCCAAAGAAAGGAGAGTCATTAATTGTAAACAACATACTCATTGTTGGCTCATCGATGGCGATGGTTTGCAAACCTTCTGGGTTTTCATGATCAGCAATTGTGTCACCAATCTCAAAACCTTCTACACCAACAATAGCACAAATATCTCCAGCAATTACTTCAGTTACTTTTTTACGACCAAGGCCTTCAAAAGTATGTAATTCTTTAATTCTAGATTTTGTTATTGAACCATCTCTTTTTACCAAAGAAATCGGCATACCTTCTTTCAAAACACCTCTCTCTAAACGACCAATTGCAATACGACCTGTAAATGCAGAGAAATCTAAAGAAGTAATTAACATTTGTGGTGTTCCTTCTGAAACTTTAGGAGCTGGTACATTTTCAATAACCATATCTAATAATGCTTCAACATTATCAGTTACGTTTTCCCAGTGGTCAGACATCCAGTTGTTTTTTGCAGAACCATAAACAGTTGGGAAATCCAATTGCTCTTCAGTCGCTCCAAGTTCGAACATCAAGTCGAAAACTTTTTCATGAACTTCTTCCGGAGTACAGTTTTCTTTATCTACTTTATTGATTACAACACAAGGTTTCAAACCTAAATCGATCGCTTTTTGCAAAACGAAACGCGTTTGTGGCATTGGTCCTTCGAAAGCATCCACCAAAAGGCAAACACCATCGGCCATGTTCAATACACGTTCTACTTCTCCACCGAAATCCGCGTGACCAGGAGTATCGATAATGTTGATTTTTGTTCCTTTATATTGAACTGAAACGTTCTTTGAAGTAATGGTAATACCTCTTTCACGCTCTAGATCGTTATTGTCAAGAATAAGGTCTCCCGTGTTTTCGTTGTCACGAAAAAGTTGACAGTGGTACATAATTTTATCAACCAAAGTAGTTTTACCGTGATCGACGTGGGCAATAATTGCAATGTTTCTTATAGATTCCATTCGATTTTTTTAGAAGTTGCAAAAGTACACTTTATTTTGATATAAAAAACGAAAATAATTGGGTTAACATTTTAATAACTGCTATATAATTAATGATTTAGGTTTTAGGATTAGTTTTTAGGGAAAATTAAAAAGATAATTATAATTTCATATATTTGAGGTAATGAAAAATAAAGCAGACAAAATAACCTATATCTTCATTTTTGTATCTACTGTTTTTGCTATTGCAAGCATTGTTTTGTTTAAAAAAAATAACGATTCAGAAAATCTGCTTACCTATCTAATCATTACCGATTTAATTTTCATACTATCTACCGGACTGATACTCAAATATTTTATTGTAAAAAACAACAAAGGAAATTTTTATCGGATTGAAAAACAAAACATCGTCAATGCCGAAATTCAAGAAGCAAAAGAACGATATGATATTGTAGCAAAAGCAACCAGCGACACGGTTTGGGACTGGAAGATTGTTGACAACGAATTTTCATGGAACAAAGGAATCCAAGGTGTTTATGGTTATAACAAAGAAGATATAGAAAACACATCCAAATGGTGGTTTGACAGGATTCATCCTGAAGACAGTATTCGGATGTCGGTTAAGCTTTATTCGTTCTTGGAACAAAAAACCCAAAAATGGCAGGATGAATATCGGTTTAAATGCAAAGACGGTTCTTATAAATATGTTTTAGATAGAGGCTTTTTGGTAATTGACGACCATGGAGTACCAACAAGGATGATTGGGGCAATGCAGGATATTACCAAGAAAAAGGAAGAAGAGGAACGGCTAAAGCTTCTGGAAACTGTTATTACAAACACAAAAGACGCTGTGGTTATTACCGATTCTGATATTTCAGAATTTGAAATTCCTAAAATAGTCTTTACTAATCAGGCGTTTACTCGGATGTCAGGATTTGATTACGAAGATGTTTTAGGCAAATCCCTAAAAGCATTTATTGGAGTAGAATCCAATGATGCTGAATTTCAAAAATTTACAGCTTCTATAAAAGCCAAACAGGAATGCGAAGTTGAAACCATCAGCCATAAGAAAAACAACGAAGAATATTGGGTTCGCTTTTCAATGGTTCCCGTTTTTAACAGTGAAAAGGAACACACCCACTGGATTTCAATTCAAAGAGATGTAACCGAGCAAAGAAAACAGGAGAAGGAAAAAGAGCAACTTATTAATGAGTTGACGCAAAACAATAAAGATTTAAGGCAGTTTTCCTACATCACTTCTCATAACTTGAGAGCACCTTTGTCAAATTTGATTGGCTTATTGAAATTAACCAATGATATTGATATTCCAAACGAAGAATTAAAACTAATTATTGACGGTTTTTCAAAATCTACCTATTTGTTGAATGAAACAATTTCCGATTTAGGAAGGGTGGTTATCATAAGAGACAATCCGTCGATAGAGAAACAAAACATTTCTGTTGAAGAATCCTTCAACAATGTCATCGAACAAATTAATATTTTAGTAGACAATAACAATCCTAAAATAGTAGTGAACAATGACCAAAATCTTTCCATTTATTCCAATAAGTCCTATTTTGAGAGCATCCTACTGAACCTACTTACAAATTCAATAAAATACAAATCAACTGAAAGAGAACTGACCATTACAATTTCCATCTTTGACCGAACCCATTTCACTGAACTCGTTTTTGAAGACAACGGAATTGGAATTGATTTAAAGAAGTATAGTGAAAAGCTTTTCGGATTATATCAAAGGTTTCATAATTATCCCGACAGCAAGGGATTGGGACTTTATTTGGTTAAATCCCAAATAGAAAGCATGGGAGGCGAAATCACGGTTGAAAGCGAAGTAAACAAAGGCACCAAATTTACTATAAAATTTAAGAAAGAAAACTAATGCTCCAAAAAGTAATCTGTGTAGACGATGACCCAATAGCGTTGTTATTGTCAAAACTGGTAATCTCCAAGGTCAATTTTGCTTCCCAAATCATAACTTGTGTTAATGGCGAAGAAGCAATGAAATACTTGGAAAAACCTGAAACGATAGAGGAAAATTCAAATTCAAAGCAACCACTTCTAATCCTTTTGGATTTGAATATGCCGGTAATGGACGGATGGGAATTCCTAGAACAATTCAGTACTAAATTGCAAGAACAATATGCCACCACTAAAATCATCTTGTTATCCTCCTCAATAGACCCGAACGATATAAAGAAATCCAAAGATTTTTCTATGGTTGTAGATTTTCTGCCTAAACCACTCACGAAGGAAATGCTTGAATTGATTTCAGAAAAAATAGAGACATAAAAAAAAGCTCTCGAATGAGAGCTTTTTGATTTATAAGGTAAGTTGTAATTCAATTACAATTTAGCAACGTGTTTTGTTAACTTTGATTTCAAGTTAGAAGCTTTATTATCATGAATGATGTTTTTCTTCGCTAACTTGTCAACCATAGAAATAACAGCAGATAATTTAGAAGTAGCATCAGCTTTATCTGTAGCTAATCTTAATGCTTTGATTGCATTACGAGTAGTTTTATGCTGGTATCTGTTTAATACTCTTCTTTTTTCGTTACTTCTGATTCTTTTTAATGCTGACTTATGATTTGCCATTTCTTTTTAATTTTAGATGTAATAATTATTTATAGATACTAGTTAAAAAAGAAAAACCTCCCACAATTGCAAAACAATCACTTTGGTTTTAACTAATAAAACAAAAATCGAGACACCAATTCTTGTTTTATAAAACTTATTCACAACTAATTTTAGTAGTCCGTAAGGGAATCGAACCCCTGTTACCAGGATGAAATCCTGGAGTCCTAACCCCTAGACGAACGGACCATTTTCTTCTAAGTTTTCATCTATTTAAAATAGATTATTGTAGCCCGTAGCGGAATCGAACCGCTCTTACATGGATGAAAACCATGCGTCCTAACCGATAGACGAACGGGCCATTTTCAATATTTCAATATCTGCAAAAAGTAGTAGCCCGTAGCGGAATCGAACCGCTCTTACATGGATGAAAACCATGCGTCCTAACCGATAGACGAACGGGCCTTGCTTCTCTAATGCGGATGCAAAAATACAACTATTTTTTATTCGTGCAATAGTTGCTTACTATTTTTTTATCTTTTTTTATTTTTTTTAATATGCTTTCGCAAAAAGAACTCTTCCTTTCGAAGGATTTCCAGTAAACACACAGCTTCCAGCCTCTTCTACTCGATCCAAAGCAATGCATCTTATAGTAGCTTTGGTCAAATCCTTGATTTTCTCTTCTGTTTCTGGAGTTCCGTCCCAATGTGCTGAAATAAAGCCTGTTTTATTTTCCAAAACGTCTTTAAACTCCTCAAATGAGTTTACTTCCGTAATATGTTCGTTTCTATAATTTAAAGCCTTGTTGAACAAATCTTCTTGGATTTTCTCCAATAAATCGCTCACATAATTTACGATTCCATCTTTTAAAACCACTTCTTTTGTCAAAGTATCTCTTCGAGCCACCTCAAAAGTTCCATTTTCCAAATCTTTTGGACCAACTGCAATTCGAACTGGAACACCCTTCAATTCCCATTCAGCAAATTTGAATCCTGGTTTTTGAGTTGTTCTATCATCGAATTTTACAGAAATTCTTAGTTTTTTGAATTGCGTAACCAATGTATGGGCTACTTCAGAAATTGCCTTGAATTCTTCCTCTGTTTTATAGATTGGAACAATTACAATTTGAATTGGAGCTAAATTTGGAGGCAAAACCAATCCGTTATCATCGGAATGCGTCATAACCAAAGCCCCCATCAAACGTGTTGAAACTCCCCAAGAAGTTCCCCAAACGTATTCCTGCTTTCCTTCGGCAGTTGCAAATTTCACATCAAATGCTTTTGCAAAATTCTGCCCCAAGAAATGTGAAGTTCCTGCTTGAAGGGCTTTTCCATCCTGCATCAAAGCTTCAATGCAATAGGTTTCATCTGCTCCAGCAAAACGTTCAGTTTCCGTTTTTAATCCTTTTATAACCGGAATTGCCATGAAATTCTGAACGAAATCAGCATACACGTTCATCATTTGTTCTGATTCAGCAATTGCTTCTGCTTTTGTAGCGTGAGCCGTATGGCCTTCTTGCCATAAAAATTCAGCCGTTCTCAAGAACAACCTGGTTCTCATTTCCCAACGAACAACATTTGCCCATTGATTGATCAATAAAGGCAAATCTCTATAAGATTGAACCCACCCTTTATAAGTAGACCAAATAATAGCCTCACTTGTTGGACGAACAATAAGCTCCTCCTCCAATTTTGCATTTGGATCCACCATTAATTTCCCTGGCTTATCAGGATCATTTTTTAATCTATAATGAGTTACGATGGCACATTCCTTTGCAAACCCTTCTGCATTCTTCTCTTCGGCCTCAAACATACTCTTGGGAACGAACAACGGAAAATAGGCATTTTGATGTCCTGTTTCCTTGAACATTCTGTCAAGTTCAGCCTGCATTTTTTCCCAAATTGCATAGCCATATGGCTTGATTACCATACAGCCTCTAACACCTGAATTTTCGGCTAAATCTGCCTTGACAACCAGTTCGTTATACCACTTTGAATAATCTTCTGATCGTGTTGTTAAGTTCTTCCCCATATTGAATAGTTTGGCACAAATATTGTTTAACTTATTTTAACTAAATAGTTCAGCAAAACTAACTATTTTTGTATTGTCCAACAATAAAAATACCCACAGATATGAAAACTAATTATATTTCACGAAAATCATTTTCCGTATTTTCACTAATCGGATTGGTTGGCCTTCTAGTTACGTCTTGCGGTTCTTATCAGAATACTTCTTATTATGACAGGGACGGTATATATACAAGTTCAAATAGAAATAACGAAAATCAAGTTGCTTCATCGGCTTCAAGCCAAGAATACAAGAATTATTTCGAGTCTCGAATAGAACCTGAAAATGATTCTACCGAAGTTTTCACCGATGTTGAAAGCTATTCTTCAAACTATCAAAACGAAGCTGACTACAACAATGGCTATGCAGGTTGGGGTAGCGATTCTCAAAATGTTACCGTAAATGTTTACGACAACAATTGGGGATGGAACAACTGGGGCTATGCCGGATGGTATGGTCCTGGATGGGGATTTGGCTGGAACAACTGGTACGGTCCTGGATGGGGAATGGGCTGGGGCTGGGGCGGATGGTATGGAAACGCTTGGGGTTGGAACGGATGGTATGGTAATGGCTGGTATGGCAACAATTGGGGATGGAATAACGGATATTACCATAACAATTATGCCTACAGCAACGGTCGAAGAGGTCAATCCAACTATAACAACGGAGGAAGAAATTATCTAGGTCGTTCTGAAAGTTCTGTAAGAGGTGCAAGAAACTACAACAATGGAACTTCTGTTAGAAGAAATGCAAATGGCACATCTAGAAATACTTTTACAACTCGAACTAACGGCAACAGAAACAGCAACTTCAATTCCTCAAGAAATACCACTAGAAATAGTAATTTCAATACAACGAGAAATGAAACTAGAAACAATTCAAATGTAGCCCCATCAAGAAACAACAATTCTAATGCAGCTCCAACAAGAACATCAACTCCTTCGAGAAGCTACTCTCCTGCTCCAACACGTTCATCTGGATCTAGCATGGGTGGCGGAAGAAGCGGTGGTTCATCTGGAGGTGGCGGAGGAAGATCTTCTGGAGGAAGAAGATAATCCGTTCTTAAAAGTTTATTTACCTATGTTTTGACTGAAATGTTATGGCATAGGTATTTTTTTGAATCAAAAAATTAAAAGAAATGAAGAAATTTTTATCCCTTTTTATCATCGGGCTTTCAATAAGTTCGCTACAAGCCCAAGAATTTTCAGATGCCTTGCGATACAGCCAAACCAACCTCAACGGTACAGCCCGATTTAGAGCAATGGGTGGTGCTTTTGGAGCATTAGGTGGCGACTTTTCAGCAATTTCTGTAAATCCAGCTGGTTCTGCAGTATTTGCCAATAATGCCGTAGCTATTACATTGAGCAATTACAGCACTAAAAACAATTCCAATTATTTTGGCACAACTACTTCCGAAAAGGACAATTCTTTCGATTTGAACCAATTGGGTGCCGTTTGGGTGTTTAGAGATTATGCTGAAACAAGCAAATGGAAAAAAATGACCTTGGCACTTACGTATGAAAACAGCAATGATTTCGACAACAGGATCTACTCTCAAGGAATCAACCCAACAAATTCTGTAGCCGATTATTTTATCAGCTATGCCAATGGAATTCCTGAAGGCACCATAACCAACAATAATTTTGAACGTTTAAGTTATGCAGGACAGCAAGCCTATCTAGGATATGAAGGCTTCTTTATCAATCCAACAGTTCCCGGCGGCAATCAATATGTTTCAGCTTTGACCGGAACTGGGAATTTTTACCAAGAAAACTTTATTTCTTCCACTGGATACAATGGCAAACTCTCTTTTAATGCCGCTGCTGAATATGACGAACGCTTTTATTTTGGTTTGAATTTGAACAGTCATTTTGTTGATTTCAATCAAACTACAAGTTTCTATGAAGATTATCTGGATTCTCCGAACCACGACTCCAATACTGGTGTTCAAGCTTCACGATTTACGAATGAATTGTACACTTACGGAACTGGATTTTCCTTCCAATTGGGTACGATTGCAAAAATTACCAACGAATTTCGTGTAGGTGTGGCTTATGAATCCCCAACTTGGTACAGGCTAAATGACGAACAAAGACAAACACTTTTAGTGGATTGTGCTGATTGTTTTGACGACACTACGAGTTTTTATGCCGATCCTGATTTGGTTGTGATTTATCCAACTTACAGACTGAATACACCTGGGAAATGGACTGGGAGTTTGGCGTATGTTTTCGGAACTCAAGGATTATTGAGTTTTGATTATAGCCTGAAAGACTATAGCAACACCAAGTTCAAACATTCGACAGATGTAAATACGCAACTTTCGAATCTTTTGGATACTACAAACGAATTTAGAATTGGTGGCGAATACAGAATCAAGGCTTGGAGCTTGAGAGCCGGTTACCGTTTTGAAGAAAGTCCATATAAAAATGGAACTACCATGGGCGATTTAACTAGTTATTCTGGAGGATTTGGTTATAATTTTGGCGATGTAAAACTGGACATGTCCTACACGTTTGCCAAAAGAGATTTCCAGCAGGCGTTTTTCGCTCAAGGAATGATCGACACAGCAACCATAAACCAAAAAAACAACAATATTTCGTTGACGCTTTTATTTGAATTATAAAATTTACTCCTCGGAGTTTGAAATAGTAAAATCCATTCGCCTTCACGAATGGATTTTTTTTGATTAAACTTTTAACGACTGTAAACTGTGACAACACGTTTTCAAATCTAAAAGCTTACTTTTGCAAAAAAATTACCATAGTGAATTATTTATCAGTAGAAAATATCTCGAAATCTTTTGGCGAAAGAACGCTTTTCAAAGACATTTCGTTTGGAATCAATAAGGACCAGAAGATTGCTTTTATCGCCAAGAATGGTTCGGGGAAGACGTCGATCATGAAGATTATCAACGGTGAGGACGAATCGGATACTGGGCAGGTTGTGGTTAGGAAAGACATCAAAATGTCGTTTTTGTCGCAGGATAATAAGTTGCAGGAAGAGTTGACGATTGAGGAGAGTATTTTTGCTTCTGATAATGAGACGCTGAAGGTGATTCAGGAATATGAAAAAGCGTTGGAAAATCCTGAAGATGAAGAGGCCTACCAAAGGGCTTTTGACCGAATGGACCAACATAATGCTTGGGATTTTGAAACTCAGTTTAAGCAGATTTTGTTTAAATTGAAGTTGGAGGATTTTAAATTGAAGGTAAAAAATCTTTCGGGTGGACAGAAGAAAAGGTTGTCGCTGGCGATCATTTTGATTAACCGACCAGACTTACTGATTTTAGATGAGCCTACGAATCACTTGGATTTGGAGATGATTGAATGGTTGGAAAGTTATTTTGCAAAAGAAAATATTACGTTGTTTATGGTGACGCACGACCGTTTCTTTTTGGAGCGTGTTTGCAATGAAATCATTGAACTGGACAACGGAAAATTATACCAATATAAAGGGAATTACTCTTATTATTTAGAAAAAAAAGAGGAACGAATTGCTTCGGAAAATTCTAGTGTTGATAAGGCTCAGAACCTTTTCAAGAAAGAGCTTGAGTGGATGCGAAGACAGCCAAAAGCGAGAACGACAAAATCGAAATCGCGTCAGGATGATTTTTATGTTATCAAGGAAAAAGCCGAAAGCCGACGAAAGGAAAATAAAGTCGAATTGGAAATCAATATGGAGCGAATGGGTAGTAAAATCATTGAGCTTCATAAGATTTCGAAGAAGTTTGACGATAAGGTGATCTTGGATAATTTCAGTTTTGATTTTCAGCGTGGCGAACGAATCGGGATTATCGGGAAGAATGGAACGGGGAAATCTTCCTTCTTGAATTTATTGACTGGAACGATTCCGTTGGATTCTGGAAAAGTGGTTGTGGGAGAGACGATCAAGATTGGTTATTATACCCAAAGCGGGATTAATCCGAAACCGGGACAGCGTGTGATTGATATTATTAAGGAATACGGCGAATATATTCCGCTGACGAAAGGGAAGATTATTTCGGCTTCGCAATTGCTGGAGCGTTTTCTTTTTGACAGCAAGAAGCAATATGATTTTGTTGAGAAATTAAGCGGAGGTGAATTGAAACGACTGTATTTGTGTACGGTTTTGATTCAGAATCCGAATTTCTTGATTCTGGATGAGCCAACGAATGATTTGGACATCGTGACGTTGAATGTCTTGGAGAGCTTTTTATTGGATTATCCTGGATGTTTGTTGGTGGTTTCGCACGACAGATATTTTATGGATAAGATAGTCGATTTGCTTTTTGTATTTAGAGGCGATGGTGTGATTGAGAATTTCCCTGGGAATTATTCGGATTTCAGAGCTTATGAAGACAGTGCCGATGTGCAACAAAAGGAAGACAATAAAACCGAGAAAAAAGCTTGGAAGCAAAATAATCCTACTGGGAACTTGACTTTTAACGAGCAAAAAGAATTTCAGAAAATTGAGCGTGAGATTAAGGATTTGGAGATTGAAAAATCTAAAATTGAGTTGTTATTTTCTGAAGGAAAAGTCGCTGATGCAGAGATTGAGAAAAGAGCGAATGAGCTTCAAGTAATTATTAAAAAGATGGAAGATAAGGAAGAAAGATGGTTTGAGTTGAGTGCTAAAATGGAAGGTTAATTTTTTGCCACAGATTTCACGGATTCTCACAGATTTTTTGAACCATTAAGCAATTAAGTTACGTTGAGAAATATTAAACCACAACTGAATTAAATTCAGTTGTGGTTTTTTTTGTAAAAAGTACCTACCAAGCAATCGGATTATAATCCTTCAAGAATTTCCCGCACCAATGTTTTCCTGTGTTGATACCGTCAAATAAAGGATCCATTACTCGTGCTGCACCATCCACAATATCCAATGGCGGCTGAAAATCTTGTTCTTCTTGTTTTCTTTTTGCTAGTTCTGCTGGATCTTCATCCGTTACCCAACCTGTGTCAACGGCGTTCATGAAAATTCCGTCTTTGGCTAAAGTTCCTGCTGCAGTGTGGGTCAACATATTTAGAGCCGCTTTCGCCATATTGGTATGTGGATGGCGGTCTTCCTTGAAATCTCGGTAGAATTTGCCTTCCATTGCAGAAACGTTGATGATATGCTTTTTTCCTGTATTATCTTTTTTCATCACTTCCGAAAGTCGGTTGCAAAGAACAAATGGTGCTACCGAATTCACCAATTGCACTTCAATCATTTCTGTCGTTTCAATCTGACCTAATTTTAATCGCCAGCTGTTGGTTTTTCTTAAATCAACTTGTTGCAAATCTGCGTCTAATTCTCCTTCTGGAAAAACTTCTTGAGCAACTAAAGTATTGTCAAACGAATACGGAATCTGCGATAATTTGGCGGAAGCCCTCAAACCAATTCCAGGTTCGGGTCCGTGCCAAGTTACCGGCATATTTTGGTTGGAAGAAGCTCCGATGGTCAGTACTTTCAATTCTTCGAGACAGTTCAAATGGTCATTCAACAAGCTTTGAACATCTGGATGAAACGATGAAACAGGTCGCTCTTCGTTTTCCATCAAATGCGTATAGAAACCAGCCGGACGTCTTACCGTTTGTGCAGCATTATTAATCAAAATATCCAATCGACCGTATTTTTGTTCGATGAAATTACAGAAAATCTCCACGCTCGGAATGTGTCGCAAATCTAATCCATGAATTTTTAAACGATGTCCCCATTCTTGAAAATCTTCTTCTTTTGCAAAGCGAATAGCGGAATCTACTGGAAAACGCGTAGTTGCAATAACAGTCGCGCCACCTCGCAACAACATCAAGGTAATATGATAACCAATTTTCAAACGAGAACCTGTGATTACGGCAATTTGACCATTTACATCAGCAGTTTGAAAACGTTTGGCATAATTGAAATCGCCACAATCCGTACACATCGTATCATAAAAATGGTGCATTTTCGTGAATTTCGTTTTGCAGATGTAACATATTTTTGGGATTTTTAGTTCCAAAGCTTCTTTGTTGAGAAGTTCATTTGATGCCAATAATTTTGGAGCTACAAAGATACTTGCCTCACGAGCCGAACGGATTCCGGTTTCTTTTCTTGCAGTTCTGTCTTTTTTTTCCTCTTTTCGCTTCGCTAAAATTTTCGCATCTTTTTTTCTCCGGGAAAATTCATCACGATCGGGTCTGGAAAATTTTCCCGCAGCTTTTATTAAAGCCGTTCTTTGGTCTTTTGGAATTTCAAAAATTTGAGAAGTATCTTCATTTAATTGTTCTAAAACGGAAATACAGCGGTTGATATCTTCAGCTGAAAGTATATTTTGTGTTTCTATTTCTTCGTTCATTATCATTTGATTGGAATTGCTTTTGGTGCAAATTTCAACGTTGCAAAGATAGCTTTAAAAGTTTGTATTTTTTTGCCACAGATTGTACAGATTAGCACAGATTTTTTTCTGTAAAATTTTAAAATCATTTAAATCCTCCAAATCTCTGCCTTTCGGCAGACAGGTGTGGCAATTTTCTAGTTGCAATTCTATTTGTATCTTCGCACGACTTTATAATTATGCAACATATTTTCAAATCCTATCTGAAATTCCTTTGGAACTCCACAAACGCACACGGAGTCCATTCGCCGTTTGTATTTGATTTGGTTCGGAACTGTTTTTATGATAAGACTGATTATGCAGAATACAAGATTTTGGATGACTATCGAAATTCGTTTTTACAAAATAAAAGCACTATTGAAGTTACTGATTTTGGAGCCGGTTCAAGGATTTTTAAATCTAATGCACGACCTATAAATAAGATTGCCGAAAATGCTGGGATTTCTCCTAAAGATGCAAAGCTTTTATTTAGAGTTGTCCATTATTTTCAACCTGAAAAAGTTTTAGAAATCGGAACGTCTTTGGGGTTGGCCACTTCTGCCCTAGCGGTAAATAATTCTGCAGAAATCATTACTTTAGAAGGTTGCCAAGAAACTGCAAAAGTTGCTCAATTTCAATTTCAAAAATTCAACTTCAATGTAAATTCTATTGTAACGGAATTTTCGAAACATTTCAACACATGCAACTTACAACCTACAACCTACAACTTAATTTACTTCGACGGAAATCATTCCAAAGAAGCAACTCTAAATTATTTCGAACTATTATTACCCACAATTTCCAATGAAACCGTTTGGATTTTCGACGACATTCATTGGTCAGAAGGAATGGAAGAAGCTTGGGAAATCATAAAAAAACATCCAAAAGTAACCGTCACAATAGATACCTTTCAATGGGGTTTGGTGTTTTTTAGGAAAGAACAAGTCAAAGAACATTTTATAGTCAGAACTTCAAAATCATTCTTTTTAGACAACTTTTTAGGAATTAAAAACCTGTGGGGATTACTAAAATAAAAAAAATGACTGCCATTTCTGACAGTCATTTTCCATTCAAACATTAAGAATGCTTATTTTTTAGCATCAGCATTTTCTTCTGCCTTAGCACCCATTCTTTCCCATTTGAATTTTGGGGCAAATTTGAATTTCAATTCTGCAATTTTTCTGTTATCTTTCGAAGACAAGCCTTCTTTCTCTACTGTATTTTTATGAGCATCCAAAGCTTCATACATTGCCTTGATATAATCAAAATCTTCTCTTGAATAAGTGTCCTTGTTTTTCTCAAATTCATTATAAAAATCATTGTAAACTGTCAAGATATTATCTTTGTTAACCCAAGAAAAATCCATGTTCTCTCCAATATTTCCAGCCTTAAAATAAGCAGAACTTAATGCTTGTTTTCTGTTTGCCGGATTATTTGCAGATGCTTCTGTTGCTTTTGCAGCTTCAGCTTCCATTTTTGCTTTCAATTCAGCATATTTTGCTTTTGCTTTTTCAACTCTGTTTTCAGCATTCGATTTATCTCCTGCATCTACAAGTGCCGCTTCTGCATTAGAAGTTTGCTCGTTATAAGTTGCATCAATTGATTCCCAATTTGCTTGTGCATCAGCTACGGCAATATTGTTAACTGAATCTACATATTTCTCATATTTGTCAAAAGTTACTTCAGCATTTTTTTCTGCTTCGCTTTTACAAGATGTAAAACTTACGGCAACAACTGCCGCTCCTAATAATAAATTGATCTTTTTCATAATAATTAGTTTTTGATTTTAATGTTTATAATTTCACTTCAAAGATAGCAATTTACTTAAATTGAGTTAATTTTTTATGAATAATTTAATACTTTATCATTTTTTATCTTAAAATATACAAATTATATAACTTTTAAATTAAATGCTATAATAGTATGTGTATTTTAAAACGTATAATTTTAGCTAAATTACCAGTAAATAAAATTATTGTTATGAAGTCAGATTTAAAAAAACTTACAACCTTTGCAAAACAACCTCAAATTTTATGAAAGTATACACTAAAACAGGAGATAAAGGAACAACAGCACTTTTTGGAGGCGACAGGGTTCCGAAACATCATATAAGAATAGAAAGTTATGGAACCGTTGACGAACTCAATTCCCATATCGGTTTAATACGTGACCAAGAAATGGACACTCATTATAAGGATATTTTGATTCAGATCCAAGACAGGCTCTTTACTGTTGGTGCCATATTGGCTACTCCACCCGAAAAAGAACTTTTAAAAAACGGAAAACAACGATTGAATATTCCAAAAATAATCGAAGGCGACATTCAATTACTTGAAAATGAAATTGATGAAATGGAAAATAGTCTTCCTCAAATGACGCATTTTGTTTTACCAGGCGGCCATACAACCGTGTCATATTGTCACATCGCACGTTGTGTTTGCCGTCGAGCGGAACGATTAGCCGTACATTTAAACGAGCTAGAAGCTACTGATGACTACGTTATGAAGTACCTGAACCGACTTTCTGACTACCTTTTTGTCTTGGCACGGAAGTTGTCCTTTGACCTTCAAGCAGAGGAAGTAAAATGGATTCCGACTAAATTATAGTCTAAACCCTTTTATGTTAATCTTATGTGAATTTTTAGGTATAATATGCACTGTTTTCAGCTGTTGAGCCCTAAATATTGCAAACACGTTCTTAACTTTCTGAAAATAACTTAAATTTTACTTGACTATTTCAGTAAAAAATTTATTTTTGCATAAACTAAAAATCGATAGCAGATGTATTGGACATTAGAATTAGCATCCTATTTAAGCGATGCCCCGTGGCCAGCAACCAAAGACGAACTTATCGACTACGCTATTAGAGCGGGAGCTCCACTTGAAGTGGTTGAAAACCTACAATCTATAGAAGACGAAGGCGAGATTTACGAATCAATGGAAGAAATTTGGCCTGATTATCCAACCGACGAAGATTATCTTTGGAACGAGGATGAATATTAAAAAATAAACCAATGAAAAAGTCTCGATTGAGGCTTTTTTTTTGGTTAAATTTGCACACGTTTAAAACGACAAAAAATAACAATAATTGCTACGTAAATGAATCCTCGAAAGAAGATTCCTAAATCGTAATTCATAATTCCTAAATCAATATGAGTTTCATAAACAGCATACTTAAAGCTTTTGTAGGCGACAAATCTGAAAAGGACGTAAAGTCTTTACAACCTTACTTAACTAAAATCAAAGCGTTCGAAAGTAGCCTTGCTTCATTATCTAATGATGATTTAAGAGCAAAAACAGTTGAGTTCAAAGAAAAAATCAAACAAGCACGACTGGAAAAGGACAACAAAATTGAGTCGTTGAAACTTGAGGTCGAAAAAACGCAAGACATCGATGCAAGAGAAGATATTTATGCTTCAATTGATGCTTTGGATAAAGAAGCCTACGATATTTCTGAAAAAACCTTGATGGATTTACTTCCAGAAGCTTTTGCCGTTGTTAAAGAAACCGCTCGAAGATTTAAAGAAAATACTCAAATCAGAGTGAAAGCTACTCCAAAAGACCTTGAACTTTCTGCTACAAAAGGATACATCACTATTGAAGGTGACGATGCCGTTTGGGCAAATTCTTGGAATGCTGCAGGAAAGGAAATCACTTGGGACATGATTCATTATGATGTTCAGTTGATTGGTGGTATGGTGTTGCACCAAGGAAAAGTAGCCGAGATGCAAACAGGTGAAGGAAAAACACTTGTAGCAACCTTGCCCCTTTACTTGAATGCTTTGACAGGAAACGGAGTGCATTTGGTTACCGTGAATGATTACCTAGCAAAACGTGATAGCACTTGGAAAGCACCTCTTTTTGAATTCCACGGAATTACAGTTGATTGTATAGACAATCACCAACCCAACTCTGATGCAAGAAGAAAAGCTTATGAAGCAGACATTACTTATGGAACAAATAACGAATTTGGTTTCGATTATTTGAGAGATAATATGGCTCATTCGCCAGCCGATTTGGTGCAAAGAAAACACAACTATGCTATCGTCGATGAGGTCGATTCGGTTTTGATTGATGATGCTAGAACGCCATTGATCATTTCAGGACCAGTTCCGCAAGGAGACCGTCACGAGTTTAACGAATTGAAACCAAAAGTTGAAAATTTAGTAAGCCTTCAAAGACAATTGGCCAATGGATTTTTAGCGGAAGCAAAAAAATTAATCAAGGAAGGAAATACTAAAGATGGTGGTTTCACATTATTGAGAGCTTACAGGGCTTTACCAAAAAATAAAGCATTGATTAAATTCTTAAGCGAAGAAGGAATCAAGCAATTGCTTCAGAAAACAGAAAACCAATACATGCAGGACAACAACCGTGAAATGCACAAGGTTGATGAGGCGTTGTATTTTGTAATCGAAGAAAAAAACAATCAGGTTGAATTGACGGATAACGGAATCAAATTCCTTTCGGGAGATACCGATAGCGATTTCTTCCTTCTTCCAGATATCGGAACTGAAATTGCCAGAATCGAAAAATTGAAATTAGAAAAAGACGCTGAAGCGGAAGAAAAAGAAAAGCTTTTCCAAGATTTCAGCATCAAAAGCGAAAGAATCCATACGTTAACTCAATTGCTTAAAGCGTATTCATTGTTTGAAAAAGATGTTGAATATGTAATCATGGACAATAAAATCATGATTGTTGATGAGCAAACAGGTCGTATCATGGACGGTCGTCGTTATTCTGATGGTTTGCACCAAGCAATTGAAGCCAAAGAAAATGTGAAAATTGAAGCTGCAACGCAAACTTTTGCAACAGTTACTTTACAGAACTACTTTAGAATGTACAAAAAACTGGGCGGTATGACAGGAACAGCAGTTACTGAAGCCGGCGAGTTATGGGAAATATACAAATTGGACGTTGTTGAAATTCCAACCAATCGTCCGATGGCAAGAAAAGACAAGGAAGATTTGATCTACAAAACTACCCGTGAAAAATTCAACGCGGTAATTGAAGATGTAACCCAACTTTCTGCAGCAGGAAGACCCGTTTTGATTGGTACAACTTCGGTTGAAATCTCAGAATTATTAAGCCGTATGCTTAAAATGAGAGGTGTAACCCACAACGTTTTGAATGCAAAAATGCACAAGCAAGAAGCACAAATTGTTGAAGAAGCAGGAAAACCAGGAGTTGTAACGATTGCAACAAACATGGCTGGTCGTGGTACCGATATTAAATTGACACCAGAAGTAAAAGCAGCAGGTGGTTTAGCAATCGTTGGTACAGAACGTCACGATTCTCGTCGTGTAGACCGTCAGTTGAGAGGTCGTGCGGGACGTCAAGGAGATGTTGGTAGTTCTCAATTTTATGTTTCGCTTGAAGACAACTTGATGCGTCTTTTTGGTTCAGAAAGAGTAGCGAAAGTGATGGACAGAATGGGATTGAAAGAAGGAGAAGTGATCCAGCATTCAATGATGACCAAGTCGATCGAAAGAGCACAGAAAAAAGTAGAAGAAAACAACTTTGGAGTTCGTAAGCGTCTTTTGGAATATGATGACGTGATGAATGCTCAACGTGAGGTAGTTTACAAACGTCGTCGCCACGCTTTGCACGGTGAACGTTTGAAAGTGGATATCGCCAATATGATATATGATACTTGTGAACTTATCGCATCTTCAAACAAGGAAGTAAACGATTTCAAGAATTTCGAATTTGAATTGATCCGTTATTTCTCGATTACATCACCAATTTCCGAAAGTGATTTTACCAAATTATCAGTTAATGATATCGCTGGAAAAGTATATAAAGCTACATTAGAATATTATACAGAAAAAACAGCCAGAAGTGCACGTGAAGCCTTCCCTATCATCAAAAATGTTTTTGAAAACGATGGCAACCAATTTGAAAGAATAGTAGTTCCTTTTACAGACGGGATCAAGACTTTGAATGTGGTTACCGATTTGAAAAAAGCTTATGAAACCGAAGGAAAACAATTGCTTGCCGATTTCGAAAAGAACATAACGCTTGCCATTGTTGATGAAGCTTGGAAAAAACACTTGCGTAAGATGGACGAATTGAAACAGTCTGTTCAATTGGCGGTTCACGAGCAAAAAGACCCATTGCTTATCTATAAATTCGAAGCGTTTAAATTGTTCAGCAACATGTTGAATGGTGTGAATAAAGAAGTAGTTTCATTCTTGTTCAAAGGAGATTTGCCTCAACAACAAACCGCTCCAGCAATTCAAGAAGCAAAAGAAGTTGTTCGTCCGAAAGAAAAATTGACGATTTCAAAAGATGAAATTCCAAACAGTGATCAAGCATCTGCTGAAAATCACGAAGCTGGACAAACACAACAACGTCAGGTTACGGAAACCATCACTCGCGATATGCCAAAAATCAATCGTAATGATAATGTTACTGTAAAGCATATTATGAGTGGTAAAACCGAAACGATGAAATACAAGAAAGCCGAAACACTTTTATCTAGCGGAGAATGGGTTATCGTTAACGAATAATCTAGTCTAAAAGAATACCAAATCCTCAATTGCAATTTGTAATTGGGGATTTTTTATATTTGAGAGAAATTCAAATCCAAAACCTATGAAAACATTTACGCTTGCCATTTTCTATCTGGTGTTAGCCAGTTCAACAATTTATGCCCAAGAAATTATGTTGTTCAACATATCAGACTCTAATAACAAGACGCTTTTCATATCACTCTCTGACATTTATCCCTTGAGTGACCACATTGATTCACTGGCGATTCCTGAAGAAAGTAGCGAAGAACATTTCACATTGAACTCAAAATATAGAAAACGCTTTTTAACCAAGACAAAAATTGCCGAAACCGACAAAGTTTTTCTTTATGATTATGTACAAAATGAACTTCTGTCATTCACAGTAAAAAACTTAAATGTCGTTGCAAATATCAGTCCTTATAAAAGTGGCGATGAAACACCTTTTTCCCAATATGACTATATGATTGGTTTCGAAATCGATAAAAAACTGACAAAAGTATTTGGTGATAATTCTTATGAGATTTTGGTAGCCGTTGGGAAAAAAAATCCATTTGCTGGAAAGCAACTAACAGCCATTGTTTGGAAGAAAATCAACTCAAAAGAGTTTCCTTCAAAGAAAATAAAGGATGAATTTGGATATCTTGAGCAAGAATATACAATCGGAGATTCTTACCTTTCTAAATTTGAAGATTTAGAATATTTTATTCAAAATCTTATACGCAATAAATCAACTTTTGCTAGAAGATTATTGGTTGTAAACACAAAAACAAACGAAATTATTTATGATGAATTATTCTGCGAAAACGAAAGTGATTCGCTTGCTCCATTAAATTTCATAAATAAAGAAGAAGGAAACACTCCAAATCAATGGACGGGAAAACTCTTTAACAACAAAGAAACTGTAATTTTTGGATTCGAATATCATTCGTTTAGTTGCCCCGAAATTACAGTTTTAGGCAAAAAACCAACCCACATCGGAATCTATTGCGATAACAGACATTAAATTGGTGTTTCGATTTTAAGATAAAAAATAAAAAAATGGAAAAAATAAAAGAACTTATAAAATTACTTCTGGCAGATTTCGAATTAGAAAACGAAGAAGAAATCATTGCAAATCTAGCTTTAGCTAAAGAAAATCCGACAGAATATCTAAAAGAAAATGATGCAGAATGGTTGGAGGAATTTGCTCCAGAAGATGCTTTGCAATTTGCCATCACCAATGAAATTTATGATTTTATAATTGTTGGCGATAAGATTGACGAAATCCACGAATTGATTGTGGATGAATTTGAAGGCGATTTTCCTGAATATCCTTATGAACTAAAACTCAATACACAAGAATATTTAGAATGGGTTTCGAAAGAAATTGACGAAAGCTATCCTGATTTAGAACTGATTGAATTTGGTGATAGTTTTGGCGATTCAATTCAGTTGTTATTAGTTTTAAAAAAGGATGTTGCTCGAATTAAAGAACTTGCTTCTGAATTTAATATTCGTTGCAACACTACGGACGAAATCTTGAAATTATAAATCCTTATCAAAGAGAAATTCATCCTTTTAGTAGAAACCAATTAATAAAATCCTCAAATTAAATTCAATTTGAGGATTTTATTTTTTGCTAACAAAACCCTTAACAACTTCTTGAAAATCTAAAAAATCCAATGACTAAAAACCGAAATATCTGATTATCTTTGCGACAGTTTAAACTTTAATTCATAAAATGAAGCCTAACACACAACAACTAAACAATTTAAGCATTCAAGTAAGAAGAGACATTCTTAGAATGGTTCACGCAGTAAATTCAGGTCATCCGGGAGGTTCTTTGGGTTGTACGGAATTTCTTGTAGCACTTTATCAAAATCTGATGGATCGAAAAGAAGGTTTTGATATGGACGGTATCGGCGAAGATTTATTTTTTCTTTCAAACGGACATATCTCGCCTGTTTTCTACAGCGTTTTGGCAAGAAGCGGTTATTTTCCAGTTTCGGAATTGGCGACTTTCCGTTTGCTAAATTCTCGCCTTCAAGGACACCCAACAACCCACGAAGGTTTGCCTGGAGTGAGAATCGCATCAGGATCGCTAGGACAAGGCATGTCTGTAGCAATTGGTGCCGCTCAAGCAAAGAAATTGAACAAATGCAACCATTTGGTTTATACACTTCACGGTGATGGAGAGTTGCAAGAAGGACAAAACTGGGAAGCAATCATGTATGCTTCTGCAAAAAAAGTGGACAACCTTATTGCCACAATCGACCTTAACGGAAAGCAAATCGACGGTACAACTGACGAAGTTTTGAACATGGGAAGCATCCGAGCTAAATTTGAAGCTTTTGATTGGGATGTGATAGATATTACAGAAGGAAATAACATCGAAGCTATTATTGCTGGTATGACCGATGCTAAATCAAGAACAGGAAAAGGAAAACCTGTTTGTGTTTTGCTGCATACAGAAATGGGTAACGGTGTAGATTATATGATGTACAGCCACGCTTGGCACGGAAAAGCTCCAAACGATGAGCAATTGGCCAATGCCTTATCTCAAAACTATTGTGAAGGCGAAAGCGACTATTAATCATGAATTTCGAATTATAAGTTAGGAATAAATTTCATAATCTTTTAATTCTTAAATCTTTCAATTTTTAAATTCAACATGAAAAAATATATAAATACAGGAAGTAAAGACACTCGCTCAGGTTTTGGAGCGGGAATGACAGAATTAGGTCAGAAAAACGAAAATGTTGTGGCACTTTGTGCAGATTTAATTGGGTCATTAAAATTTGATGAATTCAAGAAAAACCATCCAGAGCGTTTTTTCCAAATCGGGATTGCAGAAGCCAATATGATTGGTATTGCAGCTGGTTTGACAATTGGTGGGAAAATTCCATTTACAGGAACTTTCGCCAACTTTTCTACAGGAAGAGTTTACGATCAAATCCGCCAATCAGTTGCTTATTCTGATAAAAACGTAAAAATTTGTGCTTCTCACGCAGGTCTTACTTTAGGAGAAGATGGAGCTACACACCAAATCCTTGAAGACATCGGTTTGATGAAAATGCTGCCAGGAATGACGGTAATCAATACTTGCGATTACAATCAAACCAAAGCCGCAACTCTTGCTTTAGCTGATCATCACGGTCCAGCTTACTTACGATTTGGTCGTCCGGTTGTGCCTAATTTCATGCCTGCTGATGAACCTTTCGTAATCGGTAAAGCCATTTTATTAAATGAAGGTTCAGATGTAACAATTGTTGCAACAGGACATTTGGTTTGGGAAGCTCTAATCGCTGCTGAAGCTTTGGAAGAAAAGGGTATTTCTGCAGAGGTAATCAACATCCACACTATTAAACCACTGGATGAAGAAGCTATTTTGAATTCATTGGCTAAAACAAAATGTATCGTTACTGCCGAAGAGCACAATATTCTTGGTGGCCTAGGAGAAAGCGTTGCAAGGGTTTTATCGGCAAACAGCCCAGCTCCACAAGAGTTTGTAGCAGTTAATGATAGCTTTGGCGAATCTGGAACACCAGAACAACTAATGGAAAAATACAAGCTGAACAATCAAGCGATTGTTGAAGCTGTTGAAAGAGTGATGAAGAGAAAATAATCTTCTCCCCCTCCTTTTATAAAACAAAAACGTCCTGAAAATTCAGGACGTTTTTTTGTATTTTATGCTTAAATAGTTTTATTGTTCAACTATTTTATGACAGCTGGGATCTAAATATAATTTTAGACTACCGCCCGGACAAGTAGGAACTTCATCATAAGGCAACCTAACACCAGCTGCATTTTTAATC
Source organism: Flavobacterium arsenatis (assembly GCF_031456785.1). Classification (NCBI taxonomy): domain Bacteria; kingdom Pseudomonadati; phylum Bacteroidota; class Flavobacteriia; order Flavobacteriales; family Flavobacteriaceae; genus Flavobacterium; species Flavobacterium arsenatis. The sequence continues at coordinate 134,557 of NZ_JAVDVI010000009.1, read as the reverse complement.
TCTACTCGGGTTAGGAATCCATCTCCATCATCATCAACATCTAAAAAATCTGGAATACCATCGCCATCTGTATCAACAGTGTAAGGATCTTCGCTATTCAATCTTTCATATTTAGTCAGGATACCATCTCGGTCATGATCCCTTTCTCTAATTGCATGCAATCTCAAAGTGAAAACAATAGGTGAGTAGGCTGGAAGTGACCCTGTGCTTCTATTGAAATACCCCAATCCGGAAGGAATAAAAACCACTCCTGAACCGTAATTACTATAAATTATCGAACCGTCAGGACCAATAACCGGATCATCTCCTTTTTTCAATAAAGATATAAATTGCCTAAACCCCGGAACAGATTGTACTTCATTAGCTGTAATTGCGGGATAAGTGAACCAAGCAGGTATATTTGCTACCTCAAATTGAGTGTTGTCAAGTCTCCAACCTCTATAGGTCACAAAAGTTGAATCTACGGTAGTGGCTTGTTCCCCAACACCTTCACTCAACATCACATAATACATCTTATACTCTACTGGATCAAGTGATACACCATCCACTAAGTTTGATGCTCTCGAATCATTCTTAATGATTTTGGATTGCAACGGAAACTCCGTATTGTCCCAGATAGAAATAAGCCCTTGAGGGTTTTCTTCCGGAATTGAATCAATCACAACATCTATCAATCCATTTACTTCTACCTTAACAAGAGAATGTGTTTTCAAATACTTTTCAATCAAATCAATATCAGTTGCATATTGTTCTGCAAAATCTCTTGGTGGTGCCACTGAAGCATCATCATCATTTTTATTACAAGAAAATAAAATGACGCTGGTTAAAAGCAAAGTAAAATAAAGCCTAAATTTGTTCATTATTAGTTGGAATTTTAGTCCCGCAAGATACAATATTGATTTATTTTTGAACAAATAATTAACTACGTTTTTAGAAAAGATATGAGAATCGATAAATATTTATGGTGTGTTAGATATTACAAGACCCGAAACATGGTTACAGAGGCTTGCAAGAAGAATCACGTCACGGTAAACGGACAAGTTGCCAAGCCGTCAAAAGAAGTTTTTCCAACTGATAAAATTACGTTTAGAAAAGATCAGATTACCCAAATCATCACGGTTTTGGACATTCCGCCAAATCGTGTTGGAGCCAAATTGGTTGATATCTATCGAAAAGATGAAACACCGCCAGAAGTTTTTGCTCATTTAGAATTATTGAAATTATCAAAGGAACATTATCGAAAAACAGGCGAAGGAAGACCTACTAAAAAAGACCGTCGTGATCTTGAAGATTACAGCACCGATTTTTTAGAAGAGGATGAGGATTAAAACAATTAAAGAATTAAATTTACAGCATTTTCAAAAACCCTAATCATGAGCCAAAACATCATACTGAACAATCAGGAAATCGAACACAAAATTACCCGAATCGCCTATCAGATTTATGAAACTTTCGTAGACGAAGAAGTAATCGTAATTGCCGGAATAGCCCAAAATGGTTTCGTTTTTGCAAAAAAAATAGCATCAGCCTTAGAAAAGATTTCGACCCTGAAAGTATCGCTTTGCGAAGTTTTTATCGACAAGCAAAATCCAACTTTGCCCATCGCCACTTCTCTAAAAAAGGAAGACTATCAAAACAAAGGTCTGGTTTTGGTTGATGATGTATTGAATTCCGGAACAACTTTGGTTTATGGCGTCCGTCATTTTTTAGATGTTCCCTTAACTAAATTTAAGACAGCCGTTCTGGTAGATAGAAATCACAAAAAATACCCAGTGAAAGCGGATTTCAAAGGGATTTCGCTTTCAACATCTTTGCTGGAACATGTTCAGGTTGTTTTTGAAGATGGGAAAAATGTGGCTTTTTTAAGCTAATAAATCTTCCAATTCTTTCACGATTGTTGCAGTATCTTTTCCGTCAACTGATAATTTGATGGTTGCTTGATTGTAATAAAAAATCCTGTCAAAAAGGTGTTTTGCTATAAACTCTTTCATTTTCTCTTCCTCCATTTCCGAAAGAAGCGGTCTTTCAGATTTTGCATCTGATAAACGCTCAAAAAGAGTTTCAATCGATGCTTTAAGATAGATGGATGTTACTCCTTCCCCATTCAACAGCAAATGATTTTCTGCATAACATGGTGTTCCGCCTCCAAGGCTCAAAATCATACTTTCGTCATTCTTCATCAATTCTGAAAAAATTTGATGTTCTATTTTACGGAAATAAATTTCTCCCTTGGTTTCAAAAATTGTTTTCACCGATAAATTCAAACGTTCCTCGATGATTTTATCCAAATCCAAGACCTTTAAATTTATTTTTTCAGACAATAATTTTGCAATTGTGGTCTTGCCCGAACCCATATAACCCAATATTATTATTTTTCGCATCAGAATAAAACCTTATGAATTAAGGCATTAAGAGTAATTATTAAAAAAAGACAAATTTAAAGGAAAATTGCTTTGAAAAATAAATAATAACGCCTTATATTTGCACCCGCGTTCAAGAAAAGAAAATGACTCGATAGCTCAGTCGGTAGAGCACATCACTTTTAATGATGGGGTCCTGGGTTCGAGCCCCAGTCGGGTCACAAAATGACCAGTCATTTACAAAATTTTCTTGAAAGCATTGACTCGATAGCTCAGTCGGTAGAGCACATCACTTTTAATGATGGGGTCCTGGGTTCGAGCCCCAGTCGGGTCACAAATGTAGAGGCGTTGCAGTGCAACGTCTCTACTTATTTTAGGCCACGTGGAGAAACGGTAGACTTGCCATCTTGAGGGGGTGGTGCTCGAAAGGGCGTGTGGGTTCAAATCCCACCGTGGTCACAGAAATCCTAAATTACATATTTTGTAGTTTAGGATTTTTTATTTTAATCGCTTCCTACTTTCAACCATCACTTTTATTTAACCTTAACTTAAATTGGGTTCCTCATTTTTGTGAAAAAATAAAATGAGCCGATTTTCCCAAATATTACTATTGTTATTTACCTCTTTTTCGTTTTCTCAAAAAAATCAAAATCCAATAAAAAATGTTCAAATTGCCTTTCTGGCAGATGTTCATCTGCAAGATTTGTACGGCAATTTTGAAGACAACGATTACAAGGGAATTCTAAATCCGAAAAATGGAAAATTCACGCTTGCTCGAACGATGGAATCCCAATTGCATTCCACCAGAATCTTCAATGAAAACTACTTCGCCTTTCTAACAGCTTTGGATGACATTACAAATAGAGGCATCAAATATGTGGCATTGCCTGGCGATTACAGTGACGACGGTCAACCGATACACATTCGGGGTTTGCAGAAAATATTGAATCAATACACCGAAAAACACAACATCTCTTTTTTTATAACTACAGGAAACCACGATCCTGTGGGTCCATTTGCCCAAGAGGCTGGGAAAAATGATTTCTTGGGAGAAGGCGGAAAACCTCAACCTATTTATAGTAAAGTAAATTTATACAAAGCCAATCCTGAAAAAGAACTTCCTGTGGTTATAACAAAAGATATTGCCAAAATGGGCTATCTTGAAATTACAAATCATCTGAAAGATTTTGGTTTTTTTCCGAAAGAAAACTACTTGTTCTGGAGTTCTCCTTTTGCAACTTATTTACCTGAAAATTATAATTATCAAAAAGCAACACAGGAGGCCAAATTGGAGAACAGAAATTATGAAGTCGCTCCCGGATTTATCATTCCTGATGCAAGTTATTTGGTAGAACCTACAGAAGGTTTATGGCTTTTGGCAATAGACGGAAATGTCTATATTCCGAAAGAAAAGAACGACGAAAACCCTCAAAACTCTAAGAATTACAAAGGAGCCGACATTGGTTACAACAATGTATTTTCTCATAAAAAACACCTTATAGATTGGATCAAAAAAATTACGCTTGAAGCGAAAGCCAAAAACAGGACCCTAATTGCCTTCAGCCATTATCCGATGGTGGAGTTTAACGATGATGCTTCCGCAGAAATCAAAGCGTTGATGGGCAACGGAAAATGGCAACTGAACCGTGTTCCCGAAGAAGAAGTGGCCCAAACTTTTGCCGATGCAGGATTGAAGATTCATTTTGGAGGCCATATGCACATTAATGATACCGGATTACGAACAACACCTAACGGAAACTTCTTGGTCAACATTCAAACGCCTTCGTTGGCCGCTTACATTCCGGCTTATAAATTGCTGACGATTCAATCTCCAGAAAAAGTAACTGTCGAAACCATTACCATCAACGAAGTGCCTCAATTTGACGAACTTTTTGAACTTTATAAAATGGAATATGCCTTTTTGAAGCAACAAAATCCTGAAAACATTTGGGATTCTGAAATTCTGAAAACAAAAAATTACCACGCCTTTACCGATTGGCATCTGAAGGAATTGGTTAGACTTCGATTTTTACCTGAAGATTGGCCAGAATCGTTTAAAAATTTCATGCTGAATGTTTCAGGAGAAGATTTGCTACTATTGAGTACTATCGAAACCAATGCTTCATTTGAGACCATTCTAAAAAATAAAAAAGATTTCCAGGATGAATTCAAAAAAGCAAAGCAGAAAATCAAGAACCAAAATCTAAACCTCAACGAGTTTAAAAGTTGGTCGGGATTTGATATTATTTTAGATTTTTATAGAATCCGAAGTGCCGATGAAGTTGCCCTTCCAGACATTGGAAAAGAAAGAATCCAGAAATACCAAGAGCTTTATCAAGCTTTTATCAATAACAACACAACTAATGATGACCAAAATCGAGTATATCTCGGTTTGTTTTTGACCATCCTCCATAAGTTTTTAAATGGCGTTCCGGCTGATTATTTCAGTATCGATTTAAAAACGGGTGTAATTGAGAACTTGAAAAAATAATTCAATTTCAAAACAAAGACCTAACAGGTTTTGAAAACCTGTTAGGTCAACTAAAAGAATAACAACATTCTTATTTCTTCTTTCCGTTAACCGGATTTATTTTTTCATATTTCCCATCTTCAAATTGCACCTTATAAGTCGATTCAAAAAGAGCACTTGGCTGATAATAATCGGTTGAAATGATTTGAGCTCCTGATTTTTGTGCCAATTCAAAATGCCTGTAATCATTGTTTCGGGCTTGTTCCGTACTATTGTCGGCTCTTGTTCGGATGATATAACCTTTCTTTACTAAATCTGAAATCGTTGCATCTTCAGGATCGTTTCTAAACAGCACGGCTGCTTCAGGCGTTCCCGGTTCGGCATTTACAAAAACAATCCTATCTTTCAACGAAGGATGATCTTGCATGTACATTTCTTTCTTTTTCTTACTGTCATCCAAGACAAACAAAACTCTTCCTTTGGCTTTTTCCAAAGTTGGCCAATTATTTTTCAAAACGGCTTCTTCCAGCGTTTTGTATTTTCCTCTTACCATGTCAGGTGTAATCAACTTATCAGCACCCAAACCTTTCTTGATTTCTTCATCCACGGCATCAAATAAGGCTGGTGTAAACGGTTCTGGGGTAGTTCCAAATCGGTTGGTTTCGCCGTCTTTAGGTTCCAATGTAATAAAAATTGGCGTGTGGCCCGGATGAGCATCCGACCAGTTTTTTATTTCCTTCAGGCAATCCTGAAACGTCAAAGTCGAACTTCTAAAATCAATATCCAAAACATGAAATACTTTAAAACCTGGCTGTTTCATCTTTCCTTCCGGATCATAAGGAATATTCGATTGAACCAAATCCAAGCCTTTCGGATGGGCATATTGTCCGCCTTTTGTATCGGCATACACATCAATTTCGAGATTTCGAAGCCCAAGATTCAATTGATCGGTAATCGAGATATGTTCATACTGAAGGCTTTTCATTCCGTTTGATGGGTCTTTGCTTTGCAAGAAATCAAACAATTGAGGTTCAATCGCCATTTTATAACTGTTGTGGGAACCAATCACTTGAAGCTGGTTGAGACGTAGATTATCTTGGGCTTTCGCCTGAAAAAATAATGAAGCTGACAGCAAAAAAGCCATCTTTAAATTTGATTTCATATAAAATATACTTTTTGATAAGGGATTTAGGGAACTTTCAGAACGTGAAATCTAGAAATCTCACAAATGCAAAATTAGATTCCAAAGGTTAAGTACAGGTTAGCACAAAACGAATAAATAGAATACTTTCTATTAATTTTTTGATTCATTTGATATCATAAATTAATTAAAAAATAACTTTCAGGAAAAACACAATCAGGATACATTTCATTATTTCGCACCTTACCCTACCCCGATTTTTGAAATGGATACTACAGAGAATTTTGAAAAGATATATGCTGCATATTGGGAAAAACTAAATGCCTTTTCATTTAAAATAACCCAAGACCAACATCTTGCACAAAACGTAGTGCAGGACGTGTTTATCGACCTTTGGGAACGACGAAAAAAAATTGACATTTCATCGGTAGAAAATTATCTTTTTAGAGCCGTAAAAAATCAAATCTTCAAAAATTATCGGGACGAGAAATTTGACAAAACTATTTTAGAAGATCATTTTGAGCATTATCTGATTGACAATTTTTCAAGTTTTGACACTGAAATATCCGACAAGCTTCACCTCCTTTTGAATTCACTTCCTGAAAAAAGAAGAGAAATAATCCTGATGCACAAAATTCAGGAAATGAACATTGATGAAATTGCGTTAGAACTTTCGATCTCAAAACAAACTGTAAAAAACCAAATCTCCATGGGTTTGAAGCAGTTACGGATCGGACTCAAAAACCTAAACTGGATGCTGGTTTTACTCTTGTTTTTGAGTATATTTTTATAATAACTTTCGGTTAACAATCTCATAATAATTCCGGATAGTACGATTTTGGAATCTTGGTACTTATAGTTGAACAATAAGTATGGATGGTAAAAAAATTGAAACACAATCTGGAAAGTCTCCTTGAAAAAAGCGAGCAAAAGAAAACCTCTAATTCCGAAGAGCAACTGCTGAATGATTTTATGCAATCAGCCTACGAGAAATCGGAATGGGTTGAAGCAATGGGAGAAAAAAATCAGGCTTCGGAGAAAATATACACTTCTATCCAAAAGCACATCAACAAGAAAAAAGTGTTGCCACTTTATTTTAGATATGCTGTTGCAGCAAGTATCGCCTTATTATTTGGTCTGGGCTACTTTTTAAGCGATGGTTCTCCCGAAATGGTCACATTCAAAACAGCTCAATTATCAGATTCCATCCAACTTGAAGATGGCTCAATAATTTATCTGGCCGCCAATTCGGTTTTTGAATATCCTGAAACCTTCGACAAGGAAGAAAGAGCTGTAAAACTCCTGAAAGGAAATGCCTTTTTTGAAGTAACCAAAGATCCCGAACATCCTTTCATCATTACATCTGGAGCGGTAAAAACAAAAGTATTGGGAACTTCTTTCCATATCCAATTATCGAAAGCAAAATGCAACGTGATGGTTGTAACCGGAAAAGTAAATGTTTCTTCCAAAAACCAAAGCATCGATTTGTTGCCAAATGAAGAAGTATCACTTATAGCTGGAAATTTATTCAAGGAAAAATCAGAAACCACATCAATTTCAAGCTTTTATAAAGAAAATACCGAGTTGAATAATGTTTCCCTGAAAGAAGTATTCAAACTTTTGGAATACAAATACGGCATCAATATGAAGGTGAAAAACAAAAGTGTTCTGGACACCCGACTTACACTTTTTATCGAACGAAAAGCTTCCTTGGAAAGCATTTTAAACCAAATAAATTACATCACCAACTTAAAATTCAAACTATATGAGGATACCGTAACCGTGAATTAAAAAAGCCGCAGTTGCTACGAACAACTACGGCCGAAAATTAAGCATCGTATAAATCAATAACTTAAATTATGAATTTAAAATTTACATCGTTCAAACTAAAAAATGCATTGTTTTTAGTTGCAACATTAATGTCCATCAACACGGCTTTTTCTAAAGAAATTGCCAATGATTCTCCAAAAGTAAAAATTATTTCAGAAAAAGCAACTTTAGTGAGCATTTTTTCAGAATTAAGCAAACAAACCAATTACAAATTCAGTTATGGCGAAGCTGTAATTAAGGACCAAACCAGTTACTCCATCAATTACAAAAACAATCAATTGGAGCAGGTTTTGCAAGATTTGTCGCAGAAAGCCCATTTCAGCTACAGCATCAGCAATAAATTGGTGTTGATCAAAAAAACGGAAAATGTAAAAAACGTAATTATTCAACAAACCGTAAAAGGTAAGGTTGTTGACGAAAATGGAGTGCCGCTTCCAGGTGCTTCGGTAGTTGAAGCTGGAACTTCAAATGCCGTAATCACAAACTTCGATGGGGAATTTGAAATTACGGTAGCCCAAGGGAAAACTTTGGAAATTACATATATGGGATATAAAACCAAAACAATCATTGTTGAAGGCAATAATTTGAACATCAAATTAGAATCTGATGCTTCAGAATTGAACGAAGTCATGGTGGTTGGATATGGAAAACAATCCAAATCGGATGTTACAGGAGCAGTTTCCCAAATCAGTGAAGCGAATTTCAGACAAGGTGTAAATGTTTCTGCCGATAACTTGCTTCAAGGAAAAGTTGCCGGTGTTCGAGTAGTGAGTACAAGCGGAGAACCTGGAGCTGGAGTGAATGTAACGATTCGTGGAGTAGGATCGATCCGAAGCGGAAGTACGCCTTTGTTTGTTGTAGATGGTGTTCCGTTATCGAATGATGGTGTAAGTCCTGGAGGAACGAATGTTGGTTTTGGTGCTACGGCTGCAAAAAACCCGTTGAATTTCCTTAACACAAGCGATATCGAATCGATTACGGTTTTGAAAGATGCATCTGCTTCAGCTATTTATGGAGCCAGAGGTTCGAATGGTGTTGTAATCATCACCACTAAAAAAGGTTCAAAAGGTGACGCTACTTTTACAGTTGACAGCTATTTGGGATTTTCAACTGTTACTAAAAAACTAGACGTTCTTTCGGCAAGCGAATACAGGAACGCCATCATCGATCCTGCTTTTGACCATGGTGGAAATACCGATTGGCAAGATGTGATCTTTAGAACGGCGGTTACCAAAAACAATTCGATGGCTTTTGCCAAGCAAACGGATTCGGGTAACTATTATGTTTCCTTGGCCAATATGGAACAAGAAGGTATCGTGAACGAAAGTAATTTTTCGCGTACTTCAGGTAGAATCAATGCCGCTGAATCGTTCCTGGACAACAAACGCTTGAAAGTGAAAGTGAATCTTACGGCAAGTGAAACCATCGATAAAGGAGTTCCTACTAGTGATGATGGAGGTTCAAACGGACAGTTGATCATCCATACTTTGATGGCAAATCCAACGCGATCGGTTTTTGATGAAAACGGAGAATACACCAATTTCAACATGAATGCCCATTACAATCCGGCTTATTTGTTGAGTATTTATGACGATGAAACTAGAACCATCAGGGTTTTAGGGAACTTGGAAACATCGTTCAGGATTGTGGACGGATTGGAATACAAATTAAACTTTGGCTATGACCGATCGATGGCCGAAAGGAATACGACTATTTTCCGAAACCTTACCGATTTAAATCCTTCGGGGAAATATGTTCAGAACAATATGGAATCTAAAAATTCACTTATAGAACATTACCTGACGTATAATTTATTCGCCGAAAGGCACAAATTGGAAGTGCTTGGGGGTTTCTCTTATCAAAAATTTGAAAGATCGGGAACCAACTTTAGCATTGATGGAAATCCAGATCAAGAAGAAGTTGGGGTTTCGCCAGAACACAATCCAGGTATTTCAGGACGTCAGTCGGGAGTGTTTGGTTATGCTCAAGAAAATGAATTGCAATCCTATTTTGGAAGGGTAAATTATACTTTCGATGAAAAATACCTTCTAACCGCTTCGATGAGAGCCGATGGATCAACACGTTTTGGAGAAAACAACAAATACGGTTATTTCCCATCATTTGCAGTGGGATGGAATATTGCCAATGAAGGTTTTCTAAAGGAATCCAAAGCCATTCAGAGTTTGAAACTAAGAACGAGCTGGGGTCAAACGGGTAACCAAGAAGTTGACAACAAGCTTACAAAAGCGAGTTACTCACTATCTGGTGCAGATGGCTATTATCTTAACGATGATTTGGAATTGGTGAACGGAATTACGGTAAACAGAACGCCAAATCCTGATTTAAAATGGGAAGTTGTAACACAATACAACATTGGTTTGGATTTCAGTTTATGGAACGATAAACTTTTTGGAACTTTAGATTATTTCAACAAAACAACGACAGATGCTATTTTGCAAATTCCATCTCAAGTTTTGAGTCCAACCCCTACGATTTGGTTAAACATTGATGGCGAAATCGTAAACAAAGGTTTTGAGTTCATGTTGGGATCAAAAATCATCAACACACAGGATTTTTCTTGGACGGTTGATGTGAATGGAGCAACTTTAGACAATGAAATCAAAAACCTTCCTGTATCCGAAATTTTATCGGGAACCATTTCTGGACCAGGCCAATCAGGCGTTTTGGCCAACATCTACAAAAGTGGATATGCCGCAGGATCGTTCTATCTACTGGAACACATCGGGTTTGATGAAGAAGGTGGAAACATCTTCAAGGACAACAACGGAGATGGTGTTATCAGCAGCAGCGACCGTAAAATCATAGAAGGAGCTTTGCCAAAATTCACTTACGGCATCAACAGCCAGATGAACTATAAAAACTTTGATTTCTCGTTCTCAATCATAGGACAAACTGGAGGTTATTTGGTTAATAATACTGGGCTAAACGCCTTAAACATCAACAACCTTGCTTCGGACAGAAATGTTGCTTCGGATTATTACAACTCGGGAGCCAATCCTGCAAATGCACCTCAACTCTCAACATTGTTTTTAGAAAAATCTGATTTCATTAGATTGAACAGTGTTCGTTTGGGTTACAATTTCAATACCGATAATTTTAAATGGATGAAAGGATTGACGCTGTTTGTAACGGGACAGAACCTTCTAACAATAACCGATTATTCTGGTTTTGATCCTTTGATCAACAGTCCGAAATCGAGCGGTGGAAATCAATCAATAGGAATTGATTATTCAAGTTATCCAACATCAAAAACATTTCTTTTTGGTGCAACTTTAAAATTATAATACCTGAAAATCACCTGGAAGAATTTGGCTTCAAGCCAATAAAATTCAGCAAGAAGACATTTTAAAAATAAAAAATAAAATAAATTTCTTTATTATGAAACTAACACAATTATTCAATACTAAAAATGCAACTGTTGCATTTCTAGCCCTTCTATCCATCAGCTGTACTGATTTGGATGAAGTGATTCTGGATGAAGAACTTGGAGAAGCTGGTGCAAATCCCGCCGCCGCTTTGGCTGCCGCCTATGACCGATTGGGCGACAGAACGTTTGTAGATCACGGAGCTGTTTTTGCCTTGCAGGAATATACAAGCGATGTGGCTTTGTTGCCAACAAGAGGAAGCGACTGGGGAGATGGAGGAAAATGGCGTTCGATGCATGAGTTTTCTTGGACTTCGAACAATGCAATTGTAACCGATAACTGGAACTTGCTAACGAATGGAATCACTAAATCCTTAACAGCAATTAAATCTATAGATGAAAGCGATATTCCACAAAAAAATCTTTATTTGGCTGAAGCCAAAGGACTTTTGGCTTTCTATACTTTTACCACTTTGGACTTGTATGGTCAGGCTCCCTATCGCGATCCTTTGAATTTAAATGCTCCATTGGAAATACTTCAAGCCGATACAGCCATTGACAATTTGATTTTAGATGTAGAAGCCTTGTTGCCAGAACTTGCAGAACTAGGACAGCAATCTACACATGTGGGGCGTTTTACAAAAGAAGCCGCCTATGGTTTGTTGAGCAACATGTATTTGAACAGAGCTGTTTTCAAGGACCGCTATAATCCAACTTCAAGCTTCAATTTTAATGAAGCTGCCGTTAGTGGTTCTGGTTCTGATATGGACAGGGTTATTTATTACACTTCCCTTTTAATCAACTCTGGGAAATTCAACTTGGAAAGCAATTATTTCAAAAACTTTTCTCTTGATAATGCATCAAGTTCTGAAATGATTTTTGCTGTGGTTCAAAAAATCGATTACATCCGAAACGGCGATAATGATTTTGCCTATGTTTCGATGGAACGTAACCAGAGAGTTTCATCAGCCAACAGAGGAACGAATGCTTCTTGTATTTCGCCAGAATTTTATGCAAGCTGGAATGGAAATCACGACGATCCAAGATTTCACCGTTATGTTCAATACAGCGATGGAACCTGGTTCATGAACAATGCAACCACAACAAGCGTTCCTGCAACTGATATTGTTCCGGGAAGTGCCGGATTGCCTTGGTTTCACTTCAACTACGGAATTATGGCTGGTCCACAATACGGCCCAAAGCTAACATCTTCAGGAGCTTTTGAAATGACCGAAGACAACAGGATCAAGGTTTTCCCTTTGGTGATGGAAAAAAGCACGACAACGCCAATGGATTTCACCCCAGAATTAAACTTTGACAATCCAACTGTTGCTGTTTTTGCTCAAAATCAAATCAACAGAGGAGCCCGTGTTTTCAAATATGAATTTGATCCTGAAGAAGGAAATGGTTCAAGCAATGTAGATATTCCGTTGTTCAGGTTAGGTGGAATTTACACGATGAGAGCCGAAGCCTATTTCCGTAAAGGCGATATTGGCCTTGCTCTTGCAGATGTAAATGCCTTGAGAACCAGCAGAACTAGAGAAGCATTGTTCAACAATGTTCCGGGAACACCAATTGTTTCTTTGGATGCCGAAACATTATACAAAGAATTAGGTTTCGAGATGTATTGGGAAATGTACCGACGTCCTCAAATGATTCGCTTTGGAAAATATGAATTGCCTTTTTCTGCAAAACCGGTTTCGCAACCTTACAGAAGGATATTCCCAATTCCGCAAGAAACTATGGACGTCACGAAAGCATTTTCACAGAATTTCGGATACGAACTTTAATATCTGTCTAAAACTATAAATTCATTTTCAGTTTAGATAAAAATAGACACAAATTTCACTGATTTTCACAAATTCGTTCGTGACAATTAGTGGAATTTGTGTCTTCTTTTTTTAAAATATTTATGTTCAAACCGTAGAAATAATAATTAGTTTTTTTCTTTTTAGAAAATCTACTTCTTATAAATGATAAAGCTGTTGGTCTTGAGTTCTTTGTTTCCTAAAAGAATTTTAGCTTTTTTTGGAAGCTTTATTTTAACTGAATCTCCAAAGTTAACGATCACTGTGATGCTTTCGCCTTCAAAACTTCGAGTATAAAGGATTTGATTGTCTTTGTGTCCCAACCTGTCGTATTTTCCATACTGCAACACTTTTTCCTTATTTCGTAATGCAATCAATTCTTTGTAGTTGTAAAAGATGGATTTTTTGTCCTTTTTCAAATCTTCTACATTGTTTATCTTATAATCTTGACCAACTTTTATCCACGATTTTTCTATTGAAAATCCTGCAAAATTATTGTCATTCCATTGCATCGGACTTCGGGATTTGTCGCGGTTGTTTTTATTTCCCTCCAACAAAGCTTGTTCGGGTGTTTTTCCCTTTGATAATGCCAATTGATAGTGCGTTTTTCCTTGAATGTCCATCATTTCTTCAAGACTTTCGGCAAGAATGTTTTGCATTCCAATTTCTTCTCCATAATAAACAAACGGAACTCCTTTTGCCGTGAAAATTAGAGTTGCCAATGCCGTCGCCTTTTCAGGATTTCCATCGGCCAATCTATCAATCATTCGAGGCATGTCGTGGCTTCCGAAGAATAAAGTTGGATAATTGCTCATGTTTTTTTCCATGCTTTGCAACTCATTGAAAATCCTTTCGGATGAAAATATTGGAATGCTTCCGAAATTGAAATTAAAAACCACATCCAATAATTCTTCCGACTGATATTGTTTTAAGACCTCAATCTTGTCGCTTCCAATTTCGCCTACGATAAAACGATTTTCATAAGCATTAACTGTCGATTTGATTGTTTTCATCGCTTCCTTCACTCCAGATTGATCGATGTCATACAAATGTATTTGATTCTCATCTTTCATAGGATTATCTTTTGTAATTCCATCTGTCGTAAGGAAATTGATGACGTCTAGTCTGAAACCATCCACTCCAGCATCCAACCAAAATCGAAGCACTTTTTGAGCCTCATCAACGACTTTTGGGTTGGACCAATTGAGGTCGGCCATTTTTTTATCAAATTTATGATAGAAATATTGGTTGGTAGTTTCATCGAATTCCCAAGCTGTTCCACCAAAAAATGACTCCCAATTATTAGGTTTGTCTTTCCAGATATAATAATCGCGGTACGGATTGTCTTTTGATTTCTTGGCTTCCTGAAACCATTTGCAATCGGTGGAAGTATGATTTAAAACCATATCCATTATCACTTTGATGTCTCGTTTATGGGCTTCTTTTAGGAAAATATCGAAATCAGCTTTGTTCCCATAAGTGGGGTCAATTTCGTAATAATCGGCAACATCATAACCGTTGTCTACTTTTGGCGATTTCAGGAAAGGTGTCAGCCAAATTCCCTTGATTCCTAAATCCTGCAAATAATCCAATTTACTTGTGATGCCTTTAAAATCGCCATAACCATCGCCATTGCTATCTGCATAGCTTGGCATATAGATTTGATAGAAAACGGTTTCTTTCCACCATTTTTTTGAATTTTCAGCCTCTTGTGCAGTTGCGAAAAAACAAAAAGTTAAGCAGAAAGAAACCGTTATAATTTTGAATAATCTAGACAGAAGATTTATTTTTTAGGTTGAATGTTATAATCCACAACGATATTATCTACAAGCATTTTTGAACCTGAATGTGATATTTTGCCTTTAGCAGGAACCATCACAATTACTGCCGAAGATTTTCCATCCAATTTAATTTTTGATGAAGATGAAACATTTTTGGCTAAAAATTTTCCCGAAACCGTGTCATATAAATCGACTTTTTTTCCTTTTTCAAAAGTTACAGTAACCGTTCTATTTTCGTTATACGGATTATAATACAAATAAGATGGATAGGCTTTGTCGTTGAAGAAATCGGTTGCCAATAAATCCAATTGAAGGATTCCTTCAACATCTGTTTTTTTGATGATGCTTCCAAAAATCCCGACGTGACCACTTCCGTAAACACTCAATTGTGATTCTTTAGGATTTTGTCCCGGAACCCAAAGTGGTCCGTCGCCTTGAGCAACTGGAGCTGGAATATTTTCATTTTCAGGATAAAGCGATTTTTTGATAATTCCTTCATAAGCAATCACATTTTTTCCAACATGAGCCAATTCTGGAATTGTTTCGTGCTCGTCTGGCATGTGCTCTGGATAAAAGAATTTTGAAGCGTTTGCAGCGTTCAACATCCATTTTCCAATGGCATTTGCATAGGATTGATCATAGCGAACCATTGGCACCAAAGGCCAGGCGGCATCATAAGTATTCATCAAGAAACCATAGCCTCCGTTGTGAACCGTACTTCCAACAGTTCCCGAAATGTCATATCCGTTCCAATTTCCGACTAAAAAACCCCAACCTTCTCGGCAAATTGCGGTTCCGTCGAACGTCCAATCTAGCATTTTTGCCGTATCGTATGATTTTCCTTCTTCGGCATTGATTCTCGCAGCTAAATAAGCTCCAAACGGCATCAATAATTCATACGTTGGGTTTATCGGTTGTGCTTCTAAAGCCGAAAGTGCCGAAAGAGCTCCTTTCAAATATTTTTGATCGCCAAATTTTTTATATGCTGAATAAAGAATCCAAGCGTGTCCTGCTGCAGCATCGGGTTGAGCACAAATATTGTTTTTCATCGGTGTCATCTTCGCATAATCGAAATAGGAATAATCATAATTTCCGTTCAAGATTACATCGGCTTCGTAGAATTTATCGGCAATTTTTCGGGCTATTTCCTCGAATCCTGGTTCATTCGGATATAAGTCATAAACGGCATAAAACAACAAATTCGGATAGACATCATACCACCAATCACGGCCATATCCGCCACCTAGCAAGGCAACTTCCGGACAAGTATTGTTCATCATAATGTCCCAACCGGTTTCGCTGTTGAAATAGTTTTTCAGCATTGCCACATAATTGAGTTTGTCCTGATTGGTCTTGTCAATTCCAACCAAACTGGCTCCTAAAGTGGCTCCCATAGTTGCCAAAGCTTCATGGAACATTCCTTTGTTGGCTTCGCCTTGACGGACATCCCCCATTGCTGTATATAATCCGACAACATCCTGCGGGAAGTTCTTCTGACTTTTATCGATCCAGACCAATGGCCAGAGTTTTCCTTTGGCATCAAAATCAAAAACAGTTGCATCAAAATCTTTTGCAAGTTTGTTGTAATCGATAATTCCAAAAGGTTTTGGGACATCGGCCATTAAATCAACTCTCGGAATTGACTGTTGCTTTACTTGTGCAAAAACGGACAAGTTGACTGATAGAAAACAAATTATTGTGGCTTTAAAAAAAGTATTCATTCGTAATGGTTTTAATTTTTAAACGATGTTTGTGGCCGTTTCTTCGAGTGCTTTCGGATCAATTTTTTCGTCTTCATCTTCAGGAGCTAATTTATTTCCTTGAGCGATAATTTTCTTACTGATAAAAATCGAACACAGTTGAAGCAAAGCAATTATTCCGATGGCATATCGAAGTGCAAAATCCTCCGAAACAGCATAATATAAAACTAAAAAAGTTCCGGCTCCGAGAAGTCTTCCGAGATATAGACCTGCTTCGTGGTTCAAAATATACGTGAATTCTCCTCTTTTTTCAATTCTGGAAACAATGTCGATTACTTTCAATTGAATCGGAAAATAGGCCAAATCCATCAAAGGTTTTGCAATCAATAATAACAATAAAAAGATGATTACTCCGGTTTGATTGTATAAAAATCCGTTCAAGCAAGCTCCAACTGCAAAAAGAATTAATCCTACGGAAAACGTTTTGATTCGATCTTCAGGTTTAGAAAAACGTCCGATAAAATAGATGATGATTGCTGCTAGAATTGCACCTATTGATTGTGCTTTTCCGAGAGCTCCTTCTTCTCCTAAAAGTTTAAAAATCAGCATGGCTGGAGCGGTGACTAAAAATCCTTGTGCCAATCCCTTGAACATGGCCAATGATAATAACTTGTTCCAAAGCGGGTGAAATTTAAAGAAGATGTATTTTTTTTGAATCGGATTTTCAAATCTTCCCCTAAAACATACTATTGATGCAGCAATGGTGATTAAAAATACGATTCCTGTAATAATTAAATAGGCCGTATGCTTCTCTGTTTCACCTACTTTTGATTGAATGAACCAACCAATCGTGGCGGGAACAGCAATGGCAATAATGGTGTAGATGAACGTTTCTAAACCATAATAATAATTTCGGTTTTCGTCATTTGTAATGGACAATGCCAGATAATCGCGGTTGGACCAATATAATCCAAAAGAAAGTCCCATCGTGATTCCTGCAATGGCAATTCCGGTTAAATCCAAGGTTTTGAGCGACATCATGATGATCATTGAAACACCACTCAACATCATTCCAGTGGAATATAATTTTCGGATATTGAAGTGTTTTAGCAGAAAACCATTCAGTAAAAAAGTGAGCGGAATTCCTGTATAAATCGCCAATTGATAAATCACAACTTTCGAAGTGTCATTTGAATTCCTCATGATATAGGCTGCGACAAAAATGTCAATCACAGGCAAAACCAGAGCATAAACCAGATTTGTAAAAACCAGTATGCGAAAATTATGCGTCTGACTTTTAAAATGATCTACTTCGGATTTGAGTTTCTTTAGCATTGCATTTATTTTAAAAGTGAAAGAATTTCTTTGATTGAAAAGGTAGCACCACAAACAAATTCATCTGAAGCACCGTAATAAACCGTTACTGTATCACCATCAGGTTGAACGATATGGCCGTTTGTAAACACTACGTTTCCGAAGAAACCGCTTAGTTCGTATTCGGTTGTTGGAACCATAATTGGCTCTTCGGTTCTTGACAACACTTTTGTTGGATCCTCCAAATCTAAAAGAAAAGCTCCCAAACAGTATTGGTGGTTTTCGTTGGCACCGTGGTAAATTTCCAACCAGCCTTTTTCGGTTTTGATTGGAGCCGCTCCAGCACCAACGCGTTTTGAATCCCAATGACCTTTTCGGGTTCTGACAATGCAATGGTGATTTCCCCAATGAATTCCATCAGGCGAAGAGGCAATCCAGATATAATTTCCGCCAATATCCACACTGCTTGGTCGATGCAAGGCATAGAAAAGTCCGTTTATTTTTTCTTCAAAAATGGCACAGTCCTTATTATGGGCTGGAAAAATCATTCCGTGTTTTTCAAAGTTTTTCCAATCGGTTGTAGTTCTTAATCCCACTCCTACTCCATTATCTGAAACCGAAGTGAACGTTAAATAATATTTTCCATCTATTGTAGCCACACGGCAGTCTTCGATTCCGAAAGTTTCCAAAATTCCTTCTCCAACCAATGACGGATAATCTTCAGGTTCATAGAATTTAACGCCATCATCACTGCACAACAATCGAAGATGCGACAATGTGGTTAAATAATCGGTTCCTTTATAGTTGATGACTCTTGCATCGGTGGCAACCAATTCTGGATCATCTTTTTTGATTTCTATGATGGAAATGCTTCCTGTTTCGGTTAAAATAGGAAACGAAATTATATTCTCTTTTTGTGTTGGACGTTCGGCAACCCTAACAATTAGCCATGTTTTTCCTTGAAACTGAAAAGCTCCAGGATTAAGCAAACAGGTAATTTCCAAACCTTCTGTACTGGCAGGAATATCGTTGGGAGACAATAATGGATTTTCTACAAAGCGTTTTGCGATGTCTTTCATAATTCGGGATGGTATTGTAATTGTAAAAAAGAAAGGTTGACCCGGAACTAACTCAAACTAACTCTGAGCCAACCTTTTCTCTATTCTTTAGTAGTCATTTTGGGTTAATGTTCCAGCTGATGCATCAATTTCTGATTGCGGAATTGGATACAACATGTGCTTGTCCTGAAAGTTTTTTCCATGGGCTGTCATAACCTGTTTGGCAATTCCCCATCTTTTTAAGTCGAGTAACCTTTGGTTTTCAAACCCAAGTTCAACTCTTCTTTCAGAAATCAGCCATCCTTTAACTGTTGCAGGATCGTTTGAAGCTGGACGATCTGGCAAGGTTCCAGCAGGCGGAAGATCGCCTTCAGCATCGGTTGATGTTCTTGCTCTATTTCTAATTTGGTTGATAATAGCTATGGCTCCAGCGGTATCTCCAGTTTCTAAAAGTGCTTCGGCTTTCCAAAGAAGCACATCTGCAAAACGGATGTAAACTTTATTATTTGGAGCATCATCATTCCCTTTGTTTGCTCCATTGAGACTTCCTAACATTTTGTTTACGTTTTGATCTGCAACATTTACAGTAAGTGATTTTCTCGGATCATTTGGTTCGAATGCATTCAAGAAATCTTCGCTTGGTGCGAAAAATCCCCAACCAAGTGGTGCACAAATACCGTTTCCTCTTCTAGGAACTGCATTGGTTTGATGATCGAACGAAAAAATAACTTCGTTGTCATTGTATTCTGCTGTAAAATTTTGGAAATAGTGTGCATTCAAACTAAATCCTAATCCAGCAATTTGATCTACCAAAGGCGGAACTGCACTCCAATTTTCGTTATACAAATGTGATTTTGCCAAAAGTGCTAATGCAGCTCCTTTTGAAGCTCTCCATCTTTCTGTGTCAGAAGAATATTTTGAATTTGGCAATAAATCTTTGGCAAGAAGCAAATCAGACTGGATTTGTTCCCAAACTAGATTTTTGTCTTGTCTTACCGCAACTTCAAATGCTTCCTCAAAAGTTTTAACAGGTCTTAAAATCAAGGGAACATCTCCAAAATTGGTTATAAGAGAAAAGTAATAATAACTTCTGATAAAATAATTTTCACCAAGCAATTGATTCTTCCTTGCTTCAGAAATTCCTGTAATCGTTTCTATTTCTGGATTGGTTAGATGTTCAATTGCCGTGTTAGCTCTTTTGATACCTTCATAATTGTATTTCCATAATCCGTTTGGACCACCATTTTCTGAAGTAAAAGTGAAATTATTTATTTCATCGATCCACGGCTGATCACCATCTGGATTCCATTTCTTCTCCATATCATCCGAAGCGATGTCTTGCATGATGTAGTCGTTCTGAAAAACCAGACCACCAGGCCAGTTCCATTCTCCCATGATGTTTAATCGATTGGATAACAACTCATAAGAAGAACGCGTTAGGTTTTCGATTATAGTAATTGTTGGCGTATTATCTGCTTGTTCTTGCGTCTCTAAACCAACAGGAGTCAACTCAAGAACTTCTTCACAACTTGAAAAAGAAATAACTCCCAGTAACAACACTAATTTATAATATCTTTTCATAATCTTTTTTTTAAAGTTTTATTCTAGCTCCAAACATTACAGCCGCTGCTTGTGGATAGGTTCCCTGATCTTTCAAATTCGTTGATTCAGGATCTAAACCTGTATAGTCTGTCCAAGTAAGTAAATTTTGACCTGAAACATACACTCGGAGATTTGAAATTCCGGCAACCATGTTTTCATTAAAAGTATATCCGATTTCGATGTTTTTTAATCTTAAGTAAGATGCATCTTCTACAAAAATGCTTGAAATTCTGCTTCCTCCATTATCATTCTGTGTTACCCTTGGAATGGTATTGCTTGTTCCTTCTCCGTTCCAACTGTTTAAAACTGCTGTTGTTGAGTTGAATGGACGTCCATCATAATCTAGAATTTGTTTTAAATCGTTGTAACGATCAACATCTTCTACACCTTGGAATAAAAAAGAAAGATCAAAACGCTTGTAAGAAGCATTAAATGCTAAACCATACGTTATTTTTGGAATAGGATTACCGATAAACGTTCGGTCATCAGCATTTATTTCGCCATCACCGTTAAGATCCTTAAATCTTATATCTCCGGGTTGAGTTGTTCCTGGAGCTGTATACAAATGTGAATTGATTTCAGCTGTGTTTTGATAAATTCCATCAAATTGATACCCATAATATGCATTAATTGGCTGTCCGACAACAGTTCTTGTATTGGCAAATGTATTTTCTAAAAGTCTCACATTAGAATGAAGACCCGTAACTTCATTGGTTAAAGTAGCCATATTAGCATTGATGCCATATTTGAATTCGTTGTCATTGTTTTGGAAATTTACTGCAAATTCAAAACCTTCGTTTGTAACAGAACCAGCGTTTACGTAGCTAGGTAGTATATCTCCAACAGAAACACCTGGCAATCCTAAAGTCAATAAAATATCATCGGTTTCCTTTTTGAAATAATCCACAGAGAAGGAAAGTTTGTTTCTCAATATTCCCATATCAATACCAAAATTGGTTTGAGTAGTTGATTCCCATTTCAAATCTGGATTTCCGTATCGGATGACTTCAGTACCATTTATATTAGTAGTTACAAGAGTTTGGAACGCATCATTTGGAATTTCTTGGTTTCCATTTACACCCCAACTAGCACGGAATTTCAAATTTGAAAGCCAGCTTACATCTTGCATAAATTCTTCATTGGTAATGATCCAATTTCCTGCCAATGATGGAAAATATCCCCATTTATTGTTGGGCCCAAATTTTGATGAAGCATCAGCACGAATTGTGGCAGTTGCAAAATAGGTGTTTTTATAACCATAGGTTCCCGAAGCAAAGAGCGAAAACAAGCTTCCTCTAAGTTCATTTCCTGAACTATAAGGATAAGGAAAGCTATCACTTCCTAATCCACCATAATCTAAATAGCGAAAAGGATCTGATGTATTGTCAAAATTAGATCTTGCACCACCAATTGAGGCTTCTTTAGATTTTATTAATTCTGTACCTACTAAAACATTCAGACTGTGAGAATCGTTAAATGTTTTTACATAATTCAACGTATTGGACCATGTAAAGGTTATATTCTCACCTCTATTTTCATTCAAACTATTTGGACGATTGTTTCTTCCAAAACCGTAATAAATATCACTTGTATTAGCAATATTTGGATCTCCATAATTTTCTGCAAAAACTTTATTGTGCAAAAATTTAATGTCGGCTCCTAAATTGCTTCTGAACTTTAAAGATTTATCGCTCAAGATTGCATATTCAGCAAACACATTTCCAAAAGCTTGGAATGTATTCCTTTTGTCATCAGTAAAATGAACAATCGCCAACGGATTTGAACTGTATTCATAATCTGGACTCCATCCTCCATTTTGATCTGGCCCTGTATAAAAAGGTAAATCAGTATAAGGATCATTTATGGAATAGGTTGGATCATTTACATCTTTATATACACTTAAAACTGGCGGACGAATCAAAGCGTGTCTGATTACTCCAGGAGCATCTCCACTTGACGATAAACGGTCTTGAGTAATATAATTCAATTGTAAATTTGTTCCAACAGAAAAGCGATCAGAAAGATTAGAATTTACATTTGTTCTAAAATTTACACGTTTGTATTTGTCATTTTTCTCTGTTACAATTCCATCAATTCCGTAGTAACCTCCCGAAATCATATATTGTGTTTTTTCATTACCGCCACTTGCCGAAACTTGAAAACTAGTCGATAATCCTGTTGTGAAAAGCTCATCAAGCCAGTCCGTATCAGCAAAAACTCTTTCGCCTCTGTCACGAGTGTAAGGATTTGTAGCTCCTGGAACATTTTTTGTACTGTTGTTCCAAGCTCTTTCTTCCATATCCAAATATTGTGATGCATTCAGCATTTTTGGAAGATTGACTGCAAAATGAACTCCAGTAAAAACATCAACATCTAAAGTTGATTTACCTTCAGTTCCTTTTTTAGTTGTAATCAAAACTACACCTCCCGCGGCTCTAGAACCATAAATAGAGGCTGATGCTGCATCTTTTAATACCGTCATCGTTTTGATGTCCGATGGACTAAGAAATGTAATATCACGAGTTGGAACACCGTCAACTACATACAAGGCATTATTATTCCCTAAAGTCCCTTCCCCTCTAATCCTCAATTGAATTCCATCGCCTGGAGCACCTGTACTTGCTGCTACAAAAACACCGGCAACTTGTCCTTGAAGTGCTTGAGAAACATCGGCAACTCTAGTTTTTGAGAAGTTCTCCATATTCACTTCCGAAACTGCTCCAGAAATAGAGTTTCTTCGTTGCCCTACATATCCTGTAATTACAACTTCATCCAAGGTCTGTGAATCTTCTGCCAGAACAACGTTCAACGTAGTGCCTGTAACAATTTCTTCTTTTGAAACAAATCCTATATAAGTAAAAACCAGTACAGAACCCGGTGCCACATTGTTGATTGAATAATTTCCATCAAAATCTGTTGCTGTACCATTTGTGGTTCCTTTCACACTGACGTTTACCATTGGCAATGGACCGTTTGCATCAGAAACTGTTCCTGTTACCGTTTGTGCATACATAACACTTCCAGTCAATATTGTCCATATCAGAACAAGATTGTAAATAATTTTGTTTTTCATACCAATAATGCTGATTTGTTAATAATGTGTACCTTTTTTTTCATGTTAATAAAATTTTGGTTGAGTTAATTGTGATAATCGTTTTTTTAACCTTTAAAATGATTTCATAAATTTAGGTCAACGGCACAAAAAAGAGTGTACACTATTTCTTCAAAAGTGTACACTATAACGATATAGTTGATTTTCAGTTATTTGAAAAGGAAGAATTCTTGGATTTATATTGAAGCTGATAATTCTTAGGAGTGGTATTATAGACCTTTTTAAACTCCCTGTAAAAGTAGGATCGGTTGTTAAATCCCGATGCATAACATACTTCTGACACCGTTAATTGGTTTCTTCGTAAAAGTTCGGCCGAATGTTTCAAGCGAATCGTTCGAATCAAATCGCCAGGAGAAAGTCCGAAAATTTCCTTCGTTTTTCGGTACAATTGTGAGGTACTGATGCCCAAAGTCTTCTCAAGAAACGAACTTTGAAGGTTTTCGTTGTCGATATTTTTGCGAATAAGGTCGATAACTTGCTTGATAAATGCCTTTTCTTCGTTGTTAATTGGAATATCCGATAACGTTCCCACAACTGCATCTTGGGTAAAATGTTGCAGTATCAGCTCTTTTTCTTCCAAAAGTTTCTGAACTCTAACCAACAAATGGTCGGGATAAAACGGCTTGGGAATATAAGAATTTGCTCCACTCTCCAATCCTTCAATCCTGTGAATGACCGAATCTTTAGCTGTTAACATAATAAACGGGATATGGCAGGTTCGTAAATCGGTTTTTACTCTTTTGCAAAGTTCTACTCCATCCATCAATGGCATCATTACATCACTTATTATGATGTCTGGAAGTTCGTTTTCGATACTTTCCAAAGCTTCAACACCATTATAGGCTGTGATGATTTTGTATTTATCGGCCAATAAATCGTTCAGGAATAAATGGATTTCTTTCTCATCTTCTACAATGAGGATCTTTTTTTGATTGTTTTCGATATTATCCAAAGCTGAAATTTTATCTGGAATATCGTCTGCTTTTTCGGTAATTTCTTCAAGGATGTTTTTAAGATGGTGCGAAATCAAAACGGGCGATTTTTCCATATCGATTTCCTTTTCCGTAAAGGCTTCTTTTTCGCACGGAATCAGGATTGTAAAAGTGGTTTGCTCGTTCGGGATACTCGAAACTTGAATTTCACCTCTCAAAACCGTCACCAATTTTTTGATATAGGCCAATCCGATTCCTGTTCGAAACATTTCCGTATCAGAAGTTTGGTTGGTATCCGAAAGGAAAAAACGATCGAACAAGGATTCCAGTTTTTCCTTTGGTATGCCTTTTCCTGAATTGGTAATCGTGATGTTCAAGGTCTTGAAATTCTTGTCTTCTATTTTAAATTTAAGATGGATATTTCCTTTTGAAGGTGTGTATTTGAAAGCGTTCGACATTAAATTGAAAACGATTTTCTCTAATTTATCCTTGTCGAACCATCCCGGTAATGTTGATGGAACTTCCACATGATAATCAATATTTTTATCCAAAGCCCAATCATCAAACAGCTCTGCAATTTGCTCCACTAGATTTACAAGGTCGAATTTCTTTACGGTATTTTCCAGATAATCATATTCGGCCTTTCTGAATTCCAACAACTGTTGTGTCAGAAATAATAATCTCGAACTATTTCTTTGAATCATGTGTATGAATTTCTGGTTCTTCTCATTCAAATTGGTGGTTTCCGATAATTTCTGAATCGGACCAACAATCAACGTCAACGGCGTTAAAAATTCGTGTGCGATGTTGGTAAAGAAAGTCAGCCTATTTTCGTGCAACACTTCCTCATTTTGTCGGATAAGGATATTTTGTTTGAGCGATTGACGTTTCAAATAATAACTTCTGACGAATAATAGAAACGAAACCAGCAAAATGGCATATACTAAAAGTGCCACGTTCGACTGCCAAAAAACAGGTTTCACTCGGATATCAATGGCTTGAACAGGTTCGCTCCAAACGCCGTCGCTGTTGGTCCATTTCAACCATAGCGAATAATTTCCCCGTGGCACATTCGTAAAGGAAATAATTTTACGATTATCGATACTGTTCCAGTCTTGGTCAAAACCCTCTAATTGATAAGCATATTGGCATTTTTCGTTATTGATATAGGTTAGAGAAGCCAACTGAATATCGAAAAAATTCTGATTGTGTTTTAAAACAATCGACGGATAGGTTTTAGAGTCTGGCGAAATAACCAAGCCTTGATAATAAGGAATGGCCTGATTTTGTCCGCTTATTTTATCAATCAAAAGATCGGGAACAACGGCCGATTCTTTTATTTTTTGAGGTAGAAAATAATTAAATCCCTTGATTCCTCCCATAAAAATAAAATCCGATTCCGGGTCATTATAAAAAGCTCCATCAGCAAATTCATTGTTCTGCAAGCCTTCATTTCTAGTATAATTGATGAATTTTTCGGGATTGATGCTAAAATTCGACAACCCAAAATTTGTACTTATCCAAAGATTTGATTTTTTGTCCGAAACAATTCCGTGGATGGTATTGTTGGGCAAACCGTCTTTGGCAGTATACGTTTTGAAGATCGCTTTTCCATCGTTCTTCAATTCTTCCAAGACATTCAAACCAAAACTGGTTCCAATCCAAAGCTTGTTATTGGCATCTGTAACCAAGCACAAAATATCATTATTGGAAAGGCTTTCGGGATTATTTGCATCATTTTTATAGATCTGAAATTTGCCAGTAGATTTGTCAAAAAGGTTCAAACCTCCCAAACGCGTCCCAATCCAAAGCTGGTTGTCATTCCTTGGAACAATCGAAAAGATGATGTTGCTACTCAACGAATTTTCGCCTTTATTTCCCGCGATATAGTTCTGAAAATCGGTCACTTTCAATTTAGAACCCGAACGTGTTATCTTGCATCGAATCATTCCGTAGCCATTGGTTCCCAGCCAAATAAATCCGTTTTTGTCCTGATGGATGGCATAAATCGATTTAAAATAACCCGCTTTTTCACTTCCTTCAATATCTCGCCAACTTATTAATTTTGAATTATTTACATCATAAACCGCAATTCCATCGCCATCGGTTCCAATAAAAACAAGGTTGTCTTTTCCTTCGCTTAAAGCAAAAACCGCATTGTTGATGATGCTGTTACTTTCATTAAAATTTTGATAGTCCAAAGATTTTTCTGGATTCAGATAAAAATCGGACGAAAAGCGAAACAATCCTTTCCCCTTTGTTCCCACCCAAAACGAATTACCGTCAACTTCAAGAAAAGTCCTCACAATCCCGCCATCAAGTTCCGGCATTTGAGCCTTTGAAATCAGGTTAAACGACTTTTTAAGCGGATACATTTTGAAAACGCCGTCGCCATCAGTTCCCGTCCAAATGATGTTTTCGCTTCCTTGAATTAAAGTGGTTATCTTTTGATTTTTTAGGTATTTTGACCATGGTTTTACTATCGTATTTCCTTCAAAATTAACAATTGAATAGCCTGATTTTCCCGATAAAACCAAACCTTCGGGAAGATGACCAACGATGTTTTCTATATTTTTTTGAGGAAAAATAGCTTTGCTTTTATAGTTTGAGTAATATAATTCAACTGCTCCACTTGTAAAAACCGTGCAAATATCCTGATTCGGAAGCACCTCAAAAGTCTTTACATTATTTGCAACTAATTCTGTTTTTGCTATACTTTTTTTGCCGTTTTCAGTTGAAAAATGCACCGAATACAACTCATTATCATCAAACAAAACCAACAGCTTTCCATTTGCAGAAAACTCCATTTTCCGAACCGTTTTCGCTGAAAACTCTTTACTTTCTATCGATTGGAATTCTTTTCCGTCAAAATAGCCAATTCCCCAATCTTTAACCGCACAAAATACCTGTTTCGAAGCATCAAGTGCCATATTGAATTCAGATTCCGATAATGGCGGATTGTTTTTTCTTGAAAAATAATAATGCTCGAACGTATCGGTTTTCTTATTGTAACGGTTGATGCCGTGCATCGTTAAAACCCAAATCTGACCTTCCTTATCTTCTCCAACTTTAAGGATAACTTGGTTGCTCAAGGATTTTTTATTGTCTTGTTCGGATCTGAATATCTTAAAATTACTACCGTCATAACGGTTCAATCCGTCCCAGGTTCCAATCCAAAGCAAATTTTGAGAATCTTGGAAGATGCAATTCACAGAGCTGTTCGACAAACCTTTTGTGTTGTCCAATTGCTCAAGTGAATATTTTAAATCCTGATTTCTTACTGAATCAGCTTCTAAATCCGTTTTCTTTATATTTGTTTGATTATCAGCATATTCACCTTCTAACGAAAGAGGTTTTTCCGAATCATTACAGGCAAAAAATCCTATAAATATAAAACTGATGAATATAGATTTAATTTTCATGAAGGCTGTTTTCAAAATTGGAGCTTTATGCAATACGATTCCATATTGTTTTTTAAAACCCAAGTTCTTCAAATGTACAAACAAAACACAAGAGTAGATTCATAAAGTTATTGGTGATAAATATTTTTAAGATTTTATTTTTTTGTTTAATTAAATAACTACTTTTGTTAAACAAAATAAAAATCATGCAAAGCGTCAAAAGTGTATTCAGCATAAAAGACTTGGAAAACCTTTCGGGAATAAAAGCACATACTATCAGGATTTGGGAAAAAAGATACAACATCTTGGAACCGATGCGAACTGAAACCAATATACGGTTTTATGACATTTCCAATTTGCAAAAATTGCTCAACATCACTTTGCTTCATAATTATGGATATAAAATTTCGACCATTTCAAAATACCCTGCCGAGAAAATTCCCGTTCTGGTTCGGGAAATAATTTCTGAAAAAAGTGTAAAGATTCATGCCATCAATGCTTTTAAAATGGCCATGATTAATTTTGACCAAGCATTATTTCTAACAACTTACAACAATTTGCTTTCTGAAAAATCGTTCAGGGAAATCTTCAACGAAATTTTCATTCCGCTTCTCAACGAAATTGGATTATTGTGGCAAACCGATACCATAAAACCTGCTCATGAACACTTTATAAGTAATTTGATCCTTCAGAAACTGGTGATCAATACGGAAAAAGTTCAAATTCAAGAGCCTCAAAACAACGATAAAGTTTTTGTTTTATTCCTTCCAATGAATGAAATTCATGAATTGGGGTTAATGTACATCAATTATGAAATAAGCCTTAACGGATATAAAAGCATCTACCTTGGTGCCAATATTCCAATTGAAGATTTGAAAGATATTGCACAGATTTTTCATGAAATTGTGTTTGTAAGCTATATGACGGTTTCGCCGGAAAAAGAAGAGGTTGAAAATTATGTACAAAGAATAAAAAACGAAATACTGAAAGACACCCAATCCGAATTATGGCTTTTGGGCCGAAATACGGAACACATTTACCATAATAATGAAATTTCAAAAGTCTCTGTTTTCAGTTCGATCGATAACCTTACAAAAAGACTTTAAATATATGTTAAACAAGAACGCTTTTTGTTTAACGTTTAATTATATTTGTTAAACAATATGAAAAAAGATATAAAAGTCATAGGTTCGGGTTTTTCATCGTTAGCAGGTGCTTGCTATTTGGCGAAAGCCGGACATAAGGTTACCGTTTATGAAAAAAATGCGACAATTGGAGGAAGAGCCAGACAACTGAAAAAAGACGGCTTTACATTTGATATCGGTCCGACTTGGTATTGGATGCCAGATGTTTTCGAGCGTTTCTTTGCTGATTTTGATAAAAAACCATCGGATTATTACGAGTTGACAAAACTATCTCCAGCCTATCAGGTTTATTTCGGAGTCGATGAATTTGTGTTGATTTCAGATAATCTGGAAGAAATAAAGGCAACATTCGAAGCAATCGAAAAGGGAAGCGGAAAAGTTTTGGAAGGATTTATGAAGGAAGCCAAAAGCAATTATGACATTGCCATCAAGGATTTGGTTTATCGTCCTGGAGTTTCGCCTTTGGAGTTGGTTACCATAGAAACTGCGATGAAAGTTGGTCAATTTTTCGGGAACATTTCAAAAAACATCCGGAAAAAATTCAAGAACCAGAAGCTCGTTCAAATTTTGGAATTTCCAGTTTTGTTTCTAGGTGCCAAACCTTCGGACACGCCATCGTTTTACAGTTTTATGAATTTTGCTGATTTTGGTTTGGGCACTTGGCATCCGAAAAATGGAATGTATTCGGTGATTCTTGCTATGGAAAAATTGGCTAAAGAATTAGGTGTTACCATAAAAACCGATAGCAATATCTCCAAAATATTGGTAAAGGAAAAACAGGCTTACGGCTTGGTTGTGAATGGCGAAACAGTTGAAGCAGATATCATTTTGAGTGGTGCCGATTATCATCATACCGAGACTTTATTGGAAAAGCAAAACCGTGCTTATTCTAAAAAATATTGGGAAAGTCGCGTTTTTGCTCCTTCTTCCCTATTGTTTTATGTAGGTTTTGACAAGAAAATTAAAAACGTAGAACATCATTCATTATTTTTTGATGTAGATTTTGATGTTCATGCTTCGGATATTTACGATAATCCGAAATGGCCCGAAAACCCTTTGTTTTATGCAAGTTTTCCATCGAAGACAGATTCGAATTCAGCTCCAGAAGGAAAAGAATCAGCGATTTTCTTGATTCCATTAGCTCCAGGAATTGAAGATACAGAAGCGTTGAGGAACCAATATTTCGATAAAATTTTAACTAGATTGGAGCGATTGACACAGCAAAGCTTAAAAGAAAACATTATATTTAAGGAATCGTTTTGCAAGAATGATTTTGTAGAACAATACAACTCCTATAAAGGAAATGCCTACGGAATGGCAAATACGCTGTTGCAAACCGCATTTTTGAGACCCAAATTAAAGAGCAAAAAAGTAAAGCATTTGTATTTTACAGGACAATTGACAGTTCCCGGACCCGGAGTTCCGCCAGCCTTGATTTCTGGAAAATTAGTTGCCGAATTAATCGAGAAACATTATTAGTATATGAAGTCTATTTTCGACAAAGTCTCATTTGAATGCAGTAGGAATGTCACCAAATCCTACAGCACTTCCTTTTCTACAGCGGTAAAAATGCTTGCTCCAAGTATCCGTCAGGATATCTATAATATTTATGGTTTTGTGCGTTTTGCAGATGAAATCGTGGATAGTTTTCACGATTATGACAAGGCCGATTTGTTGCAGTTATTTGAAGATAATCTGCATTTGGCCTTGAAAGATAAAATCAGTTTGAATCCGATTTTGAATTCTTTTCAGCATACCGTTACGAAATATAATATCCCGATGGAGCTTATTGATGCTTTTATGCAAAGTATGAAACTCGACTTGATCAAAAATGAATACACGACAAAACAGGAATATCAGGAATACATTTATGGTTCTGCTGATGTAGTTGGGTTGATGTGTCTGAAAGTTTTTGTGAAGGGAAATGATGAAAAATATGAAGAGTTGAAACATTCGGCTATGCGATTGGGTTCGGCTTTCCAAAAAGTGAATTTCTTAAGGGATTTAAAAGCTGATTTCGAAGATTTAAACAGAACCTATTTTCCAGATACCGACTTGAACAAACTCGACGAGGTTTCGAAGCAAAAAATTGTTGATGAAATTGAGGCCGATTTTAAGGAAGCTTACGAAGGTATCTTGCATTTACCACTCGAAGCAAAATTTGGCGTTTATACGGCTTATGTATATTATAAAAAATTACTTTCGAAGTTGAAGAAAACACCTTCGGCAGAAATAAAAAACACAAGGATTCGCGTTTCCGATTATCAGAAATTGGGATTGTTTGCAAAATGCTATGTGACGTACCGGTTGAATTTTTTGTAATTTGTATGTTATTCGTTGTAGGTTATAGGTTGTAAGTTATTAGTTTCAATAGGTTTTGAATTTCTAAAATTGGAATTTATTTGTTTTTTGGAGATTGTAATTTGTTTTTTGTTTTTTGGAATTTAAAAAAATTATTATGTGGATTCATATTTTGGTGTTTTTTCTAACGTTCTGCTTTATGGAGTTTATGGCTTGGTTCAGTCATAAGTTTATCATGCACGGTTTCTTATGGTCTTTGCATGCTGATCATCATAAAAAAGACCACGACTCCTGGTTTGAACGGAATGATGCTTTTTTTATCATCTATGCCGTTATCAGTATTGGTTTTTTCTTGCTTTGGCAAAACAATATATTAGAGATTGGTTTGGCTATTGGATTGGGAATTTTTGCTTATGGATTGGCTTATTTCTTGGTGCACGATATTTTTATCCATCAGCGTTTTAAGTTGTTTAGAAACGCGAATAATCGATATGCTAAAGCAGTTCGACGTGCTCACAAAATGCATCACAAGCATATTGGAAAGGAACATGGGGAATGTTTTGGGATGCTTTTGGTTCCGTTTAAATATTTTAAGAAATAAGCCTTCGAGCTTATTTTTTTTACCACATAGAAACATAGTATTACAGAACTTGTAGATATATAACTACGCAAAGCTGTGTGGTTTCGATGGTTTCTGACTTTTATAAATTAGACAATAGTCTTATTCGTGCCTTCTGATTCTGATGGCGAAGCTAACCCGATCTCGTTTTTATAACGAGAGCGGGATTGGTTCTTGAACAAAAAAAAACGTCCAGATAAATTACCTGAACGTTTTTCTCAAATTAACATTAACCTAAAATCTATTTTTTGGGGAACATGGACTGAAGCGGTTTCAGCTGGTCCAAATCCATGTTTGAATTTTGTATTACCGAAAGCATGTTCATGATGTGGGTCGAATTCATCTTGTCGCCCAAAATCCGGACAACTGCAAAACCTGTTTCCTTGCTTTTGGCATAGACTACAAATTCCTCTATATTCTCTTCTTCTCCAACAAAACTGATGGTTACACCGTCTTTTCCTGAACCAAATGACATTAGTTTTTGGTACTTTTCGTTTTTCAAAATAGCACTTACTTTTGCCTTTTCAATATCGTATTGAGCGTTGTTGGTTGAGTCCAGCTTGAAAGCCAAGATGTTCATCTTTTCGAATGATTTCAATGCTTCCGATTGTTCTGGAGTGAGTTTCGTTTTTTCGATATTCAATATCTCAGGCGAAACATCTACTGCAATGAAATTCTTGTTTTCTGTTTTCTCTACAAAGTATTTTTGCAGTGAGGGTTCAGAACTGCAGCTTGCTAGAAACAAGCTGCAAATTAGGGCTATGAAATATATCTTTTTCATTATTTCTTACCTTTTGATCCTTTGCTCAAAGCACTACCTCCAGGGAGATTCATCTTTTCAGTCAATATCGATAAATCGTCTAAATCGAAGTCGCCAGTTAGCGATAAAAGGATTGTTTCGTTTGCTTTTCCTGTACTTACATTTCCTCCTTCAATGAACATCAAAAGCTCTTTTATTTGAGTTTCTTTTGCTCCAGATTTAACCAGAATTCGGATGTTTTGCCCTCCGTCTTTCACTCGCATCAACTCTTCTAAACCGGCTGATTTTAGGTGTTTTTCGGCAGTGGCCTTCATGTCACTGGCATGTTTTGAGTTGGATGTTGTGAAAACCCTCAAGTTGTTCAGCTTTTTTGTGAGGCTCAAAAACTGCTGTGCTTCTTTGTCTTTCTTATCCAGTTGAACATTCCCCATCATTTGGAACATCTTTTTAGTTACCACAACGGTTGTAATGGCATCTACGTCTTCAAATTTATCAAAAACCGATTGCTGTGCAAAAATTAGCGTTGGCAAAAAGGCAAATACGGCTGCAATTATAAACTTTTTCATTTTATTTTTATTTTTTGTTTTTTGTTATTGATTCAAGGCTGCCAAATCGAAATCTCCGGTTACAGACAATAACACGGTTTGGTCTCCTTTTTTATCTCCACCTTCGATGAACATTAGCAATTCGGAAACTTTTGATGAATCGTCGTTTGATTTCACATAGATATTGATGTTGTTTCCGCCTTCCTTGATGCTCATCAATTGTTCCAGATTTTGTTTTTTTCTGTAAGTATCAAAGGTTTGCTTCATGTCATTGGATATCTTATTGCTGGAAGTTGAAAACATTTTGAAGTTTTTGATATTTTTTACTTGGCTTACATATTTTTCTGTTTTCTTATCCATTTTAAATTGCAACTGGTCGAGCAAATCAAATGATTTTTTGTTGATGACTACCATTGTTACATCATCCATCTCGCTGAATTTATCAAATGCTGACTGTGCGAAAAATAAAGATGGTAATAAAGCTAAAACTGTTGTGATTATGAATTTTCTCATGATTTCTAATTTTTAAAATTTAATTAATTTTTTGATTGATTTTAATTGAATACTTTGTTTTTAGCGGTTTCATATTCTTGAATGTACTGAACACTTTCCATCCCGACATTTACATTTTGAGATAACAACGACAATGCTTTCTGGGTTTCTCGAAAGGCAACTTCTGGATCATCATAAGTTCCTAATTCCTGTGATTGTGTGTTGTCATAATTAAAGTAAGTGAACGTTCCGGCACCTAACAAAACAGTTACTGATGCTGCAATTGATAACCAAGTTGTCGTTCTTTTTTTAGTTTGATTATTCGAAACTAAAGGAACCTCTTGCGTGAACTCTTGCTGTTTTGAGGCAGAGAAATAACCAAATAACGGTTTGTATTGTTTCAAATGCTGCGCTACATTTGAGGAAGAAAAGTACTCTTTCAATTGATTTTCTTCGGCAATACTTGTTTCTCCTTCGAAGTATTTTTCTAATAGTATTTCTAGTTTATCCAATTCCATAGCTGTGTGTTTTTAACATAAATTCTCTTATCGTTTTCCTGGCTCTTGAGAGTGCTACCCGAATGGCCGTTTCATTCATTTCTAAAATCTTGGCAATATCTTCAAATTCATATTGCTCGATATCCCTCATCTGGACAATCAATTTTTGCTGTTCGGGCAGTTGATCGATTATTTTTTCGACCCAATTCAAACTGTCCACATCTTCAATTTTTTGCTGCAAACCTGCTTCCCTATCTGTAAAATTATTGTGAACGATTTTTAAGTTTCCAGCCCGTTTTGATTTTAACTGATCCAGACAATAATTTTTTGTCATTGTCATGGCAAGGGCTTCAACACTGTTGTAGTTGTTTAGACTATCTTTTTTATTCCATAATTTCACCAGAACTTCTTGGGTTGCATCTTCCGCTTCTTCAGTACTCACCAGCAAACGTCGGGCGACTCTAAAGATCTTGTCCTTGAAAGGGTTGATCAGGTTTACAAACTCATTTTGATGCATCTGATTGTTTTTTGATTCTTTGGCTGGTTTCCCAACACTTGATTGATGATTATATAAGCTAGACGAGGCTCAATCTTTTTTGTTACAAAGGAATTGAAAATAAAACTAAAGTAATTAAATTTACGTTTGTAAAATAAACATTATACTATGAAGAATTCTTATAAAGCCTTGATTTTATTTATCATAACTGCTTTTGCCTTTCAAAGCTGTGAAGATATGGACGACACTCTAGGTGTTGCTAGTGAAGTAGAAATAGATGACTTTATCTGGAAAGGTCTTAATCTTTATTATTTATGGCAGGAAGATGTTCCTGATTTGGCCGATGATCGTTTTGCAAATCAAGGCGAATTGAATGAGTTTTTGATGGCAACTTCTGGTCCCGCTAATTTATTCCAAAGCCTACTTTATAAACCCGTAAGCCAATTTCCGGTTCCAGAAGCTGTTGACCGGTTTAGTGTCTTGGTTGATGATTATACTTATTTAGAAAATCTTTTTCAGGGAATCAGTACCCATAATGGTATTGAATTTGGTCTTCGCCGAAAAGAAAGCAATCCGAGTGAAATTTACGGTTGGGTAAAATATGTAATTCCAGGATCGAATGCATCCAATAAAGACATTCAACGTGGGGATATTTTTTATGCTGTTAATGGAACTTCTCTTACCGATATCAACTTTCAAGATTTATTGAGTGCTCAAAACTATACCTTGAGTCTCGCTGAATATGATGGTGGTGCAATTACTCCAAACGGACAAACAGTATCCTTAACCAAAACACAACTTACTGAAAACCCTGTTCTTTTAGCAGATGTAATAGAAACAGGCGGACACAAAGTAGCCTATTTAATGTATAACGGATTTACGGCAAACTTTGACCTGCAACTCAACCAAGCATTTGGAACATTTTTATCTGAAGGAGCCACTGAATTGGTTTTGGATTTAAGATATAATGGCGGAGGTTCTGTTCAAACATCTGCTTATTTGGCCAGCATGATAACAGGACAGTTCAACGGACAGCTTTTTGCAAAACAGCAATGGAATAGCAAAGTCGAAGCGGCAATTGATCCTTCAAGGTTTATCAATAATTTCACTAATGCAATTGGAAATACACCTATAAACAGTATGAATCTTTCAAGAGTTTATATTTTAACAGCCTCGGGAACGGCTTCAGCAAGTGAGTTGGTAATTAACGGTTTGAAACCCTACATCAATGTTGTTCAGATTGGAGATGTTACAACAGGAAAAAACGTTGGTTCCATCACACTATATGATTCTCCAGATTTTTCAAGAGAAGACCGAAACAGGAGACATAAATATGCCATGCAACCTCTTGTTTTCAAAACGATCAACAAGGATGGTTTTGGAGAATATCAGGATGGTTTGCCTCCGACTGTTCTTTTAAGGGAAGATACCGGAAATTTAGGGCAACTGGGAAATCCCACAGAACCTTTGTTGAGTACGGCTTTAGGCTTAATTACAGGCAATGCAAGAATGATGAAATCGAATGATGAAAAAGCTTCTAAAGATTTTAAAGATTCGAAATCAATGAGGGCTTTTGCAACCGACATGTATATTGAAATGCCTGAAGGATTATTCGATGCTTTGAAAGGATTTTAATCTTTTCATACTTTTTTAAGATAAAATGCAGTTATCAACGTATAAACAAAAAACGAAATAATATGAAAAACACATTCAAGATTATCCTGGCTTTAGTAGTTGTTGGTTCTTGTGCCTTCATCAATCCGAAAGATTCGAAATCGAAACAAATTACTGTTGTGATTGATGCCGGACACGGCGGAAAAGATCACGGAATAACTGCCGAGGAATTCTCGGAAAAAGAAATCATTCAGAAAATTTCAAATAATATAAAAGCTCAAAATGAGGATCAAGAAATTGTGATTCATTTTACGAGAACCGACGATGAGTTTGTTTCCCTAAAAGACAGAACGGATTACATCAACAAAATTAAGCCTGATCTGGTTTTGTCCTTACACGTTAATGCTGTAAAAAATGAGAATGCTTCGGGTATTGAATTTTTCATCAATAAAGAAAATTCAAATTATGAAAAATCGAAAGCAATTGCAGAAAAATTAAATGAGAAGTTGGTTAAAAACCATAGCTTGAAATCCAGAGGAATTAAAGAAGCACGAATATATATAATTGAAAAATCCGAAGCTCCAGCTGTAACCGTTGAGCTTGGTTTTCTATCGAATGCCAATGAACGAAAATACCTTACTGATGAGAATGAACAAAGCAGGATTGCCTCTACAATCTTGGAATTTATTGCAGAGTTGAAATAGGAAAACCCAAGAAATAAATTAAGGAATTACACCAATAAAAAAGAAGTCTTACGACTTCTTTTTTATTGAATTAAAAACTTCTTTATACCAAGGCTCTTTTACAACATCTACACCGTAACCGTAGCCATAACCGTAGCCATAGCCATAACCTTTCTTAGTATCTGTATCATTCAAAAGAATCGACATGTTAGGTAGTTTCTTTTCTCTATATAATGTTTCTGGTATTCTGAGCATTCTTTTATCTAGGAAATTTGCACGAACAACATATATAAACGCATCTGCATGTTTTGCAATCAATAAAGTATCGGTTACAAGACTTACTGGAGCAGTATCAACTACTATATAATCAAACTGCTTTTTTAGAGTTTCAAACATTGCTTCAACTTTTGTTCCCATAAGTAGTTCAGCAGGATTTGGAGGAATTACCCCAGCTGGCAATACATAAAAATGCTCATATCCCTCTTGCTTAATTAGGAAATCATTCAGCTCTACATTTTTGGATGACAAATAAGTCGTTACACCTCTATTTGGTAAATTCATATATTCATCCAACTTTGGATTTCTAATATCCATTCCTATCAAAAGTACTTTTTTTCCAGAAAGGGCAAAAGTACCAGCGAGGTTAACGGATATAAATGTTTTTCCTTCTTTAGGAAAAGTGGAAGTCATAAATATTGTTTTTGCAATGCCGTCGGGAACCTGATTGACAATAAAGTCCAGGTTGGTCCTAATGATCCTCATTGCTTCAGCCGAACTTGATCTACTTTCTGCCTTGATCAATTCTTCGTGGGATTCTGAACGTGGAACATCTCCTATAAATGGAACTTGCACTTTGCCTTCGATATCTCCCCTATTTTTGATTTTTGTATCTAATAAGTCGTAGATATAAATAATTCCAAATGGAACTAATATTCCCAAAAGCAAAGCTGCCAAATAAATAATTTTTGATTTTGGAGAAACCGGAATTGGTGATGCATAAGCATCATCAATTACTTTAGAATTTGGAGCAGTCACGTTTAACGCTATTGCATTCTCTTCTCGTTTTTGCAATAAATACAAATAAAGTGCTTCTTTTACTTGTTGCTTTCTTCCTATTTCTCTTGCTTCTCTTTCTTGTCTAGGTATTTCTCCTATTTTTCCGCCTAAGACGCCGCCTTGTCTACGTAGATCTTTCTGGGAAATTGTTAGAGATGATTTGAGATTTTTAAGGCTTTCTGTTATGCTTTGCCTCAAACCACTCAACTGCTGTTCTAGATTTATTACTAATGGATTTTCAGCTGTAGCTCCTTTTGCAATCCTACTCTTATCCAATACCAATTGGTTATATTCTTGGATTAGTCCTGAAGTATTACCTCCGTCAGGAACAATGTTAACGGGTATTAAATCTTGATTCGTACTTTTACCAATTAAGTTCAAAACATCTTCAACTACTTTTAATTTAATTGCAGTATCAATTGAATTTTTTTCATATTCGCTTGAGCTTCGTAGAAATATTTGTGCTTCAGAAACAATATCCGTAACCCTATTAACTTTTTTAAATTTTTCAATATCGCCTTCAACAGTATCCAATTCAACCACAATGCTTTCGAGCCTTTTATTGATGAAGGCTTCTGTATTTTTGGCAACAAGGTTCTTGTCATTTATAGCATCTTCATTATATTTTTCAATAAGCTTGTTTAGAAAATCAACACCTATATCTTTAACCGGATCAACTATAGATAATGTCAATACGCTTGTCATCTTATTCACAGGAGTAACCTGAAGTTTTTTCCTGTAGGTATCTGTAACTTTTTCAAGTGATGATAGCCTAACAGTCGTAAATTTAATACCCGATTTAACATTTTCGCTTTTATAAAGCACCACCATTTTTCCAAGAGTAGTCTTTATTGTTTTACCATAGCTAAATTCTCCAATGATATTTTTTTCAACATCTAATAAGTTGAATTTTAAGGAGGATAGGCTCTCGATAACAAATGTTGTATCTTTTTCAAAAAAATCTTCTGATTTATCGAAAAAGCTTATTTTTACTGGTGATTGCTTATAAGCTTCGGTTGTTTTTAATCTTCCATCTCTAAAGTAAGAGATATTTAGTTCTAAATCTTTAACTGTATTTTCTACTAAGGTTCTAGATTTTAATATTTCAATCTCGTTGTCAACATTACTTTTTCCCCCTCCTAAAATACCAAGGTCTGCAAAACTTTCTGAAAGTTCAGATAATCCTCCTTTCTTATCGTCTTTTATCAACACGGTTGCCTCTATCTTATATTCAGGAGTTGAATATCTTAAATACAG
This sequence comes from Flavobacterium arsenatis, assembly GCF_031456785.1. Taxonomy (NCBI): domain Bacteria; kingdom Pseudomonadati; phylum Bacteroidota; class Flavobacteriia; order Flavobacteriales; family Flavobacteriaceae; genus Flavobacterium; species Flavobacterium arsenatis. Next base: position 95,198 of record NZ_JAVDVI010000009.1, on the reverse strand, counting down.
GAAGCCTCCAATTAAAAATATAAACACACTTAAAACAAACCATTTTAAATGGATGATGTATTTTTCTATCTGTTCTTTAATGCTGAACGAAGCATCTTCGGTATTTTCTATCATTGGAACATTATTGTTTTGCATCTTATCGGACAAGTAAAGCGATAACAGTTATTAAAAGGGATAATGAAGAGATAATTACCGAAATATTAGGTCCAACAGCAGAAGCGTTAATTCTTGTTTTATTAGGTTCTACCACTATTAAATCATTTTGAGAAAGATAATAAAATGGAGAATTGATAAAATCTGACTGGGTCATGTCTACGAAGTTATGCGTTTTTTTACCATCCATTTCCCTAATCACCAGGACATTGTCTCTTTTTCCGTAAATTGTCATATCTCCTGCCATACTAATAGCTTCTGGCAAGGTAATCCTCTCTGAAATGATATTAAAAGTGCCGGGTCTCATGACTTCTCCTTGAACTGTGACCTTGTAATTTAATATTCGTAAATTTACAATAGGATCTGTAATATACTTTTTTAAAGATGTATTTAAAACTCTTAAAGCCTCTTCCCTGGTTAATCCTCCTAATTTAATGCTGCCAATAACAGGGAACTGAATAAATCCTTTATTATCAATCAAATAAGTTTGATGTCTGATTTGTCCTTGTGCAATATCCAAATTCTGAGCCCCTAAACCCGTACCCCCTGTCATATTATAGGTGGTAAGATTAAAATCTTTAGCTGTTTCTGGAATTGGTGCAGAAACTAAAATCAATAGTAGATCATCTTCTTTTAAAGTCGGATTGTAATTAGTCATTTCTGAACTTGGAAGGTTCTTTATATTCTGATAGTATACAAGTTTTTCCCTTGATGCACAAGAAATAAAAAGAATTCCCAAAATTGCAATGATAGCTAATCGTTTTATCATAATAAATGGTATTTTAAATCGTAAAAATTTTTAAAGGTGCAAATATACATTATTAACCATTGTCTTTCTTATTTATCTAATGTTACAAAATCAGAATTCATGCTTATAAATTCTGGCACTATTACTTTCATTTTGGTAACTATATCGGTACTGGAGTAGGTTTTTGCTGTTGTAATCAAATCATCTATACTTTCAAATAAATTTTCAAAATCATCATGTTGCTCTTGTGCTATCATGATTTTTTCATGATGTGTTGGCAATGTTTTGGATGAATCATTCAATAATTCCTCGTATAATTTTTCGCCAGGCCTTAGTCCGACAATTTTAATTTTGATGTCCTTTTCGGGAGTGAATCCTGCTAGTCGAATCATTTTATTGGCTAAATCTATAATCTTGACCGGTTTGCCCATGTCAAATATATAAATCTCTCCCCCATTGCCCATTGCTCCAGCTTCTAGTACTAACTGACATGCTTCGGGAATGGTCATAAAATAGCGTATGATTTCTGGATGTGTAATTGTTATGGGTCCTCCATTTGCAATTTGTTCGGTAAATAAAGGCACCACAGATCCGTTAGAGCCTAGTACATTTCCAAACCTAGTTGTAATAAATTTAGTCTTGCAAAGATTTTGCTCGACATTCATTTTATAATGAAGTGATTGAACGTATTTTTCTGCGATTCGCTTACTGGCCCCCATAACATTGCTTGGATTCACAGCTTTATCTGTAGAAACCATTACAAAACTCCCTACATTGTATTTACAGGACAAATCTGTTAGATTTTTTGTTCCTTGTACATTAACAAATATGGCTTGTGAAGGATTTTCTTCCATCAAGGGAACGTGTTTGTATGCGGCTGCATGAAAGACTACTTCTGGCTTGAACTTTCTGAAAACTTCCTCTATTGCTTCTCTATTTCGTATGTCGGAAATTACTGTACGGATTTTCACCTTGGTCTGAAGTAATTTATTCATCTCCAAACTAAGATGGTGAAGTGGTGTTTCTGCCTGATCAAGCATGATTACTTTTTTAGGATTAAACCCAATAACCTGTCTGACGATTTCGCTTCCAATAGAACCTGCTGCCCCTGTAATAAGAACTGTTTTATTATTAAGCTGACCTGAAATCGACTTATTGTCCAATACAATTGGTTTTCGCTCCAACAAGTCTTGAATTTGAAAATTCTTAACTTTCTTTGAAATTTCATTTCGATCTTCCCAATCGGAAATTAGCGGAACAGTATATACTTTATAATTAAATTCCAGACATTCATCTACAATTTGCATCTTTTCATCTTTAGAAAGGCTTTTATCGGCCATAATCAATGCTTCGGCTTCAACAGAACGCATGATTACTGGAATTCTCTTTCTTAAATTAAGAATAGGTAAATCCAATATTCTCTTAGAAGTATTTTGATTTTGCTTATCAACAAAACCAATAATCTTGAAACGTGATGGCTTTTCTGATTTTAATGCATTTGCAACCGATATTGCATTTGCATCTGATCCGTATATTAATGCCCTCATCAAATCTGTAGATTTACTTTCGGAGAAATACGTTTCAAAGGTTTGCTTTACAATTATTCTATAAACAAAAAGACCCGAGAAGGAAAGAACGAAATTGATGAACAATCCTGTATTCATGAAAAGTTTTTTTCCATTTAGAAAAAAACAAGAAAGGTTGATGATTATTAATATTAACAACGAAAAGAACAAGGCAATGAATATTTTAACGGCGTCTATATAACCCGAATGGCGAATAATTCCTGAATAGGTTCTAAAAAGCCAAAAGAAAAAAAGATTTAAAAATAAAAAAGTTGGAGTTATGATATAAAGGAAATCCCTGTTTACATAATGGAGCCCCATACTATTGAGCATTTCCATAGTAAGAAATGCTGCAAAAATCACTATCGACATATCAATAGTTAGAATAACCCATCTAGGCAAATAGCTTAAGTTTCTGACCTTACCAACCGATTTAAAACGATTAACGAGTTCAGTGAGAAATGAAAGAAAATTCATTTTTTTATCGGAGTGCATTTATAAGATTTATTAATTTATACAGCAAATTTTTTGCAAAGTTACTTCAAAAACAAACTCTTCAATTTCAATTGTTGTAGAATCAAACGTTTTAGCTATGAAAGGTCTAAAAAAACTTATGAAAGGCTTCTTTTATTCGATCTCTATCTTCGGAACTCAAAATAGACCCTGAAGGCAAGCACAAACCATTTTCGAATAATTCTTCGGCAACATTGTTGCCATAGTATGGATATTTTTCAAAAATGGGTTGCAAGTGCATTGGTTTCCAAAGAGGACGGCTTTCAATATTAGAAGATTCTAGGAATAGACGAAAATCTTCTCGTGTTGTATTATTTTTTGTCTTTGCAGGATCAATCAGAATTGCACTTAGCCAATAGTTGGAGAAATAATCCTGATTTGGTTCTTCAAAAACAGTTATTCCTTCGATTTGGGAACAGATAGACGTATAGAAATCATGCATACTTCTTCGTAATGCAACATGCTTGTCTAAAACCTCTATTTGACCACGACCAATCCCTGCACAAATATTACTCATTCTATAATTATAGCCTACTTCGCTATGTTGATAATGTGGGGCATTGTCACGAGCTTGTGTTGAGAGGAAAACAATTTTATCTTTTTGAATCTTGGACTTGGCAACCACAGCTCCACCTCCCGATGTTGTAATTATTTTATTTCCGTTAAAGGATAGAATTCCGATGTCGCCGAAAGTACCGCATTTTTGTCCTTTGTAGGAGCTTCCCAATGCTTCTGCACTATCTTCTAGAATTGGAATTTCATATTTATCGGCAACTGCTCTAACCTCTTCGATCTTGAAGGGCATTCCATAAAGGTGAACGGCTATGATTGCCTTTGGCTTTTTCCCTTTTGAAATTCTATCTACAATCGCTTCTTCTAAAGCTATAGGACAGATGTTCCATGTTTCTTTTTCGCTGTCTATAAAAACAGGCGTTGCTCCTTGATACAAAATCGGATTTGCCGATGCGGAAAAAGTCATGCTTTGACAGATCACTTCATCTCCAGCTTTTACATCTAAAACTACAAGTCCTAGATGGATTGAAGCTGTTCCAGAATTTAGGGCTGCAACAAACATGTCCTTACCTAGATAGTCTTCAAGGCTTTTTTCAAATCCAACTATATTTGGGCCTTCGGATGTTATCCAATTGGAAGAAAATGCATCTTCAATAAACTGCATTTCGAATCCGCTTTCATGGGCTAATGATAAAAAAATCCTTTTACTCATTTAGATTTAAATTAAAAAAAATGTTAAGAACTTTAAGCAACAACTTTTTTTATCTTTATAAAATCATCTATTTGCCAACTCTATCTCCTTGTCCTTTGCCACTGACGGTTCCGATAATATACTTAAAATAGTTGATCAATGTTAGATTTTGAAGCATTTCTGCATCTAATTTTGCCAACTTAACTGGAGTTGACATATCAATATTGTTGATTTGCCCTAGGCCTGTTATTCCTGGAAGATAGTTGAAAACCCCTCTTATATCACGTTCTTGGATCAACTCTTCTTGATTGAACAAACAAGGCCTCGCCCCTACTAAACTCATATCGCCAATTAAGACATTGATTAATTGAGGAAGCTCGTCTAATTTAGACTTTCTTAAAAAACCACCAAATTTAGTAACCGAAGCTTGGCTGGCCAAATGTGAAGCTACTGATTTTGTATCCACATTCATGGTTCTGAACTTGATCAATTTAAAAGGTTTCTTATTTTTACCTACTCTTACTTGCACGAAAATGGGCGACCCTGTATCAAACAAACCGATGACATATAAAAGCAACCCAATTGGCCATAAAAATAAAATACCTAAAAATGAAAATAGAAGATCGAAAATGCGTGTCATTATTTTTTGTTTTTAAAACTTTTAATTGTCTTTATAATTCCTTCTTGTGCCGTCAAAGGTAATTCTTTAATCCCTAATGCCGATTTGATTTTTTGGTTAGAAACAACATAACTCTCGGTCAGTTTTTTCAATCTTTCAGAATTAAGCGGTAAATAAATCATGTTGCCCAATAAAGCTGCTTTTTCAATAATTTTTTTGTTGATTGGCAAAAATTTTGCTTTTTTTCCTAATGCCTCATTGATAGCTATTATTAATTCATTTGTCGAAAGGGGAATATCATCGGAAAAATTATAAATTCCTGAAGCTAAACTTTTATCTTTTAACATCTCTTTCATTAAATAACATAAATTATCGATGCTCAAAAAAGACCTCTGATTCTCAAAGGCTCCTAGAGGCCAAGGGATACCTTTCTGCACGATTTTATATAGCAGGTTAAGATTTCCTTTATTACCCGGGCCATGAATCATACAAGGTCGTATAATAAACAAACGCTTTCCTTCTGGTAAAGTTTGCGATAGTAAATACTGTTCTGCTTCAAATTTAGATTTGCCGTATGGGGTTTGAGGATTTCCTTCTACATCTTCTGTCAATGCTTCATTTAGAGTATCCGCCACTGCCTTTACTGAACTAAAATAAAAAAAATCTTTGGCTTTTGATTTTAAAAATACATCAAACAATAAAATTGTCAAATCTGTATTTATGCTAAAATATTCATTTGGCTTTGCTGCGTTTTTGGTGTCATGAGCTTTTCCGGCGAGATGAATAATGGCATTAGCCCCAGATTCTATTTGGCTTTTCCATTTTTCATTTCGCATTGATAATGAGAATACCTCTAATTTTTCTTCTATGAGATATTTTGAAAGATTCTGACCAACGAATCCAGATGAGCCTGTAATAATGATTTTCATTTAAACTGTTTCAAAGTTTTTCTATTAATTTTAATCCTTTCCCTGTCGAAAATCCAACCCCATTTATTAAAATAATGAATACAGGATTTTATAAATATTTTAAATAATTTTTTGTTTTTGTTTGCTCCTGATTCATAACCATGGTAGACCGAAACAAGTGGATAGTAAACTGTTCGGTATTTTTGGTTTACTCTGCGTGAAAGATCCCAATCTTCAAAATACATAAAATAATTATCATCATAGGTACCTACTTCTTTGATTGCTTCAAGGTTTAAAATGGTGAAACATCCCGAAAGGATCGGTGCGTCATAGATTTTTTCCCTTGGGACTTCTCTTAATTCATACTGAGCAATAAAATTGGCATATAAAAAGTTTGGTTTTTTAATTTTTCTTAAAAAAACACTGTAGGGCGATGGTAGTAATTTAGGTAAATTCTGTATAGTGCCGTCCAGATTTAAAATTTGAGGCATCATCATGCCTATTCTTGGATGTTCTTGCATAAAATTTACCATTTCAGAAATGACATCTTCAACAAAGAAAACATCTGGATTAATCACAAAATGATAGTTGTTATTAGCCTCTATAGCTTTTAAAATTGCTATATTATGTGATGCTCCAAAACCTGGATTGGACGGATTATGGATGTACTCAACGTTTACTTTATTTTCAAAGTTTATTTTTAAATCATTTGTCAAAGAGTTATCAATTATATAAAGGTGATAAGCGGCTTTAACATACTCTAGTGATTTTAAAATATTTTCTATATCTTCTTGTTTTGTGTTATACAAAACTACTGATAAACTAATTTTACAGAATTTTAATCCATTCATTTTTATTGAAATCATATTGTTTGATTATCTTGGCAGGAGAACCTACCGCAATACTGAAAGGAGGAATATCCTTGTTTACTACTGACATGGAACCAATTATTGAACCTTCTCCAATTCGTACTCCTGGCAGGATTGAAACAAATTCTCCAATCCATACATTTTTCTCAATAACGACTTTGGAAGAATGTAGAGGTCTAGAACTTGGAGATGTTAAAGGTGAATCTGCATTTTTACCGGTATAACTTCCATGATTATGATCGGTTATGAATACTTTACTGGCAATAAGTACTGAATCGTGTATTTCGATTTTTTCTATTGCTCCAATATGAACGTAGTCATTTATCTGAACATTATTTCCTATTTCGATTAGTGTCTCATTTTTATTTGACTCTGAAAACGCATCTAATCTGCAATTAAATCCTGTTGTAAAGTTATGGCCTACTTTTATAAATTTCTTTCCCCTAATCCTTATAGGGAAACGAACAATTTTGGCTTTAGGGAATAGAAAGAAGGTCCTGACTTTAAAGTAAATTAATTGAATTATACCGCTTAATCCATAAATATTAAAGGTTTTTCTCATGGTCGCTTTCTAATTAAATCACAAATATGTAAATATTTTTCGGCTTGCTGGCGTGAATTATCAAAGAAATTCAATCTTTTATTTCCTTTCATAACTAAATCGTCATATAATTCTGGAGAATGAAAGAGCTTTTTGATTTTATCTGCCACATCATTAGGATTAGTATTATCAAAATATAATCCTGCATCTTCACAAACCGTGGTAGCAAATGATAGGTTTGAAGTTAAAATAGGCCGTTGCATTTTCATTGCTTCTGGATAGGATGCAGAAAAACATTCTAAATGAGAAGGCAAAAACATAGCATCTGACATATTGTATAGGGCTGGACAATCACTTGCCTTTACGTGCCCATGATTTATAATTGATTTTTCAAAACCTTTAAAATTTTTATCGTAATCTTCCTTATTAATTGTTATATGAAATTCATATTGAAAAGTATCATTTTCTAAAAAAGGAATTACTTCTTTTATTATATCAAAATTTTTACTTGGACGATATGTACTTATCATCAATAATTTTTTCACATTAGAATCGTTTCTCTTTTGCGGAACTGCATTTTTATATTGTTGACCTATACCATTTGAAACTAAAAAAACTTTATTTACATCAACATTAAGTCTTTTACTTAAACGTTGTCTTACGTCTTCTGTCTGAACAACCCAATAATCTGCCTCATATTTTGTCCACCATTTTTTATAGATCATTTCCAATTTTGTTTTCCAAGAATATTGTTTTACATACTTATATTCATCGTAAACTATATGCGGAATACCGTAACCTACTAAATGAGGGCTTGAAGCTCTCCAATAGCAAGGACCTACAAAAGAAAACACTGCATCGGGATGAACTTCTTTTTCGATCCTATCAAATTCCTTTATAATTCTTTTTCTGTGTTTTAAAGATGCAGGGCTTTGATCAAAATAATAAAACTTAAAATTACTTGGAAATGTGTCTATTGCTATTTGCTTTGCTATTTCATCATTATAAAAAACATGAAACTCGTCTTTGGTAAACTCCTTAATTTCGTTCAAGAAAGATATCGATCGCTGAAAAGCTCCTCCTATTCTAAGATTGACTGTATTAATAATTAATTTCATTTTAAAATAAATTTTAAATATTTATCGCTGATGACTGCTACAGAATATTCTTCTTTCACAACAACTGCTTTTGTTCCAAATTTTATACGCTTATCGTTGTCATCCATCAAGAGCTGTAATTTAGCCGAAAATAATTCTTGATCATGTAATGGTATCAGATTACCATTTTCTTCGTTTTGTATCAATTCTGACGGCCCTGTTGGACAATCGTAAGAAACGCAAGCCAAACCATTAGCCATTGCTTCTAACAAAACGTTGGGAAATCCTTCGCTAATTGAGGTAAAAGCAAAAATTTTAGCCGTTTGGAAATAACTATCTATGTCTTTTTGAAAATCCAATAGAATTACTTGATCTTCTAAATTTTTCTGTCGGATTTGTTGTTCCAGCTCTCCTCTCAAAGATCCTACTCCTACCAATAACAATTTCCAATTTTCTCTGTTCTGTAAATTTGAAAAAGCCTCTACAAGCCCTTTTTGATTTTTCTGCCATTCAAATCGACCCACATTTAGTATAATATTTTCCTTTTGTACTATAGAAAAATCTTTTATATCTCTCAAAGGATTGGGAATGGTTTCTATATTTTTATTTTTTGTTTTGGAATATATGACTTTTTTTGCCGTATCAGTTTGTGCTATAATTCCTTTTGCTTTTTTGTATAGCGTTTTCCTGAGATTTTCATGTAACGAGCCCAGATTACCCTCTGGATTACTTCGATCTGAAACAAAAACTGGATAGCGGGATCCCAATAAAGATAATAAAACAATATTATTATAACGTTCGCAAAAACTTAATATAGTATTGGGTTTGATCTGGTTAACACTTTTTCTAAGAAAATACAATATCCATAAAGAGTATAGTCCTCTGCCCAGGAGTGTGGACTGGTATCCTTTTTCTGGTTCAATGATTTTAACCCTATCATCAATAGTATAAAATTGATCTTGTTTAGTCATTAATAGAAGGAACACTTCTAGATTGGGATTTTGTGCCCATTGATTTGCTAAAACGCTAATAACTCGCTCCGCACCACCATGCCGCAGAGAAGGAATTATAAGACATACTTTTTTATTTGGCATTTGAAATACTTTCAACAATTAATATTAGGATGCTAGTCAAAATTTATATAGTTTATATATCATAAGTAATCTACTTCAGGATTTACTTCTAATCATTTAATTTCCATTTGACAAAGTCGAACTCCTTAAATGTAGCCTTAACCTTTTTATGGCCGCCAACTTGCTTTTCAGAATTAATTATTTTCCCTTTTTTATTCTTAATATCATTAATAATCCTAGAGTCGGTTTCATCCCGATCCCAAGGACGAGCCCCCACATTTTCATAGATGTAGTTTTTTACTTCTGAAGAAGGCATTGTAGCAATATTAAAATTCCAAATAGGCTTAATTGATTTCAGAATTATATTATTTCCTTTTAAATTTCTTTTTAATTCCTTGCCGGCTTGATCATACAATATATTATCTTCAAAATAAAGTTCTATCTCACCACCGAGAGTTTCAAAAATTGCAATATCTTGTTTTGTATTTTTTCCCATCTGTAAAACATTACCAATAATTGTCATCATACCTTTTTGCTTCTCCTTACCCTTCCATTCTTGTTCAGACAAGGCATAACTAATGGCGCGAATCCCTGGATTATATATCAAATTATTCAATACAACTCCTCTTGCACCTCCTTTGAATAAAGGATTACGATCATTATTGCTGATGAAAAGATTTCTCATAATTAATATATCGGATACATTATCGTGGACAAGTGTTCCCATGGAATGCTCACCTTTCATATGTTGAGATTTTGATAGTCCCTCACCAATAATATTATTACTAAATGTAATTCTATGTGAAGTATTATTTCTCCATTCATCAGGCTCTTTTCCTTCAAATCTTGGGCCAGATGCAGATAAATTTTCATCGATTCCCCACATGAAAGAGCAGTGATCAATAATGATATCGTAGGAGTTTTTGGAAGTTGTCAATACATCCAAATCGCCTTTAACAATTTCTGTCCCTGTTCGAAAGCGGATGTGTTGGAGGATCAAATTATGTGTTTCAAGTATAAAACCACCGTTTACAACAGTAATACCTGGCGAAGGAGCTGTCTGTCCCAAAATAGTTATGTTGGGTTCTTTTACAAAAAATGCCTTTCCTTTCAAATCTATGACTCCTCCAACCTCAAACACGATCACTCTATGCCCTTTCTTTTCCAAAGCTTCCAAAAATGATCCAGGACCGTTAGCATTAAGTGTCGTCACTTTTACTACTTTCCCTCCTTTTCCTCCTTTTACAGATGATGCCCAGCCGTAATTTTTAAAAGAATCTATATTCTGACCCATTGAAATCATTGGATTCCAAAGATATATCAATAAAATTATTAATGATTTGTAATTTGTTGTTCTATATAAATACTTCATATTCTTGCAAATTTTAAAAGAACCATCTTTATCAATATCATTCCCTAGATAATGTTCCACTGTGAATATCTAATCTACGATCGTCTTCTTCCTTATCAAAAACAGATGAATAGGGCAACCATCCCTCATATCTTTTATACACATTGCCCGAAAATCCACCTTGGATTTCTGAAAAATAGTATACTGTTTTATAATACATAGGAAAGAAGAAGAAAATTGAGCATAACAACATTCTAACATTTACCAGACGTTTAGAACGCATAACAAAACAGATAGTATTGGCAAAATAAACTATAAGAAAAGGTCCGAAATAATTTATAAACCTGCCAAATCCTGGCACTGCAACCAAAAGAAGAGCAATGAAAAAATACGGAAAAACAAGTACGTCAAATTTATTATCAATTTTATTTATTTTATTAAAGTAATATAAAAAAGCAGGAAAACCTACAAAACATAAAAAATTGTATACCGTACCAAAAAAACTAAATTCCCGACTTGAATAGAATGCTATTTTGCTAGAAGTATTTTCTGAAAAAGAGAGAAAATCCAGTATAACAGGAAATAAAGCAACAGAAGTCATCAAGACAATAAATAAGGACAAAAGAATACCAATACCAAAAACATTTAATTTTAATTGCTTTAACAAGGGAAAAAGCAATAAGATTGAGGCAGAGGTATGAAAAAGCATCGCAATACATATTCCAATATAAAATTTTGCTAATTTCTTTTCTTCTAAGAATTTATAGACGAATAAAAATATACATATAGCCAATACCTCACGCAGTATCTCCATATTATAATTAAAAAAATAAAAATAACCATAAAGAAAAACAGCCGTAAAGATATAATCAGTATATTTCCTAAAGAACTTAAATAGCACAATATTTACAATTATTGCTTGTATAAATTGAAAAAACCAAAATTCATCCACTACAGTTTTGCATATTGACATCAATCCTGTAAATCCCACATTCCAATCCAAAAGAATAATGAAATTAGACTTAAAATCATAAATTGGGGCTAAATTATTTTCGAAAACATTCTGATATATCAAACTATCACCACCTACTTTCCAGCGGAGCCCAGCAATTAAAACAAAAATTATTCCCGTTAATTTATAAAAAAAGTTACGTCCTTGTTTCCTTCCTCCAATATCGAAAATCATTATCAGAATTATCAAGAAAAACAAGACTAAAAAATAAATCATTTTACTATTTTTTTTATTTCCTTGATATATTTCAAAAGGATAGTTATATAAAATGTCAATATTAGTAGAGCTATTAATAGACGATATAGAAAGGTTATTTCAAACATCATTATTGCCAAAGCTATAACAATTGCAGGAATTAGCAATACTATAAAAATAGAGATACTGAAAGGAATATAATACAATCTATTTGACACAGCCCATGATAACATCACTAAAACTAAATTAGTAACAACCATAGCGATAACAACTCCGATTAATGCATAATGTTGTGCTAAAAAATACAAGCTAATTACGTTCACAATTACGGAAACAAAAAAAGTAAAAGACAAATATTTTGTCTTTTCTTTTAATTTAGGCCCTATATCAACCGTTTCTTTAATAATGTATAAAGCATAAAATAATGTTAGTCCTCCAACATATCTATAAGACTCGTAAAAACTTGACGCTGTTAAGATTTTGACCATTTCAATTGAAAACAAGCTAATAAGACATACACATAAAAATGTTACTGAACAGACAATTATAAAGGCTTTTGAAAAAACATCTTTATTTTGCTCATTTTTAAATTGTTGATGCATAAATGGTGCCCAAGCCATATTAAAAGCCATATTAAATATTTGGATAATAGAGGCTAACTTGATGGATACTGAATATACTCCTATTGCAGAGATAGACAAAAACCCTAATATAAAAAATCTGTTAGACTGCCCTAAAATCATACTACCAACACGGGCTGGAAACATTGGTAATGCATACCGAAAACTTTTTGCAGAAACCCACTTTGGCAGTTTAAAAACAAAATATTTTCTTATGAACCAAGTTACTAAAAATGTTGAACAGAAAATGGAGCTTAATTGTGCAATAAAAACACCCCTCATACCCATTTCAAAGTAAATAACACATATATATATTGCCAACAAAGATGTTAAAACCTTTGTTATGATAACCCCCAGAAATTTTGAATTTGATCGTTCATATCTCAAGATAACGAGCCCAATAACACTTAAATTCTGTAGAGGTACCTGCAAAGACATAAGCTTTATTAGTACTACATATTGAGAAGATCCAAAGAGCTTGAAAGATAAAAAACCCGAAAAAAAATATAGTACTAGGGCTACTGCAACAGATGCTACTATTATCCAAAAATATATTGTGGATATCAATAATTTTTTTCTGCTTTCATTAAATTCATAATAATATCGCTGTAGGGAAGTTTCTAATTGTAGGATTCCAAAAACCACAACAACCATCATCATTGTGCTAATTAAATCAATGATACCATATTCCTCAGTATTAAAATATGTTGTATAGATAGGTAAAACAATAAAACCTAATAATTTTTCAATAGATACTGCCAAGCCGAATGATAAAAATGATTTAAAGAAATTATTCATGATCAAAGCGCTTTATCCAATTTTCAAAATTATAATAATCTAAAATACTCTTATCAATGTCTTTATAAGGAGAATTTATAAAATTATATAAATCATCCAAATTATCTAGTCCAAGGATAAATATATTATTTCGGTCATAAAAAGGCATGTGCACAATAGTGGTATCATTTGTCAAAAGCTTCCGCTTTAAAAATATACTTTCCATTGGCCGAATAGTTTGTCCTGCTTGACCTGCTTGCAAAAAATCTAAAATTACTTTAGCATTATTTACGTGGGATAGATAAACTCCATAATCCATAGATTTAATATTCTCTGGGTTTGGAGCTTTAAAATCAGGAATGATGTGAAAATAAGTGGTAATATTTTGAGCATTTAGTTGATTTTCAATATCCTTCAAATTCTTCTTTCTTCCTTTATCCATACCTAGATAAATAACATCTATCTCTCTTTTTAAGCTATCATCTTGAGCCGGATGAATATCTTTAATATAGAAGGTAGAATTAAACCGTATGTTATATTTTTCACAATCTTCTTGATCAAATGACCAAAATTCTACGTTATTACCCTGAAATTTTGACGGCACAAAACTTTTAGAAACAGGATTCCAATACCAAATTATTATTCTCTTATGACTGTAGTTTTTTATAATATAAGCGATATGAGAGTCAACAGCTGTTGCAAATATAATAACTGTATCTACTTGTGCGATTTTTTTGGTCCATCGATCAAAAAGAAAAGGAAAATGAAATTCATATTTCAACGATATCCTTCTCAATAATTTTTCAAAAATATTTAATTGCTTGTAAACATGAAAAACTTTTACTCCCTTTTCCTCAATAAAGGGTACTAAATATTGTATAGATTCATATATAATTAATGTTTTTCCTAATTCCACTAATGCAAATTTTTTAAATATTTCCCATATCCACTTTTTTGCAAAGGTTCTGCAATTTCGTCAAGTTGAGCTTTATTAATGTAGCCCATCCGATATGCAACCTCTTCAATAGCTCCAATTTTCAGACCTTGACGTTCTTCGATTACTTGAACAAACTGTCCTGCCTGCATTAATGAAGCAAATGTTCCTGTATCGAGCCAAGCTGTACCTCTATCAAAGACTCCCACTTTGAGTCGTCCTTGTCTTAAATACTCTTTATTGACATCGGTTATTTCATACTCACCACGAGCTGAGGGTTGAATATTTTTTGCTATTTCAACTACAGAATTATCATAGAAGTACAATCCCGGTACAGCATAATTTGATTTTGGGCTCAATGGTTTCTCCTCAATCGAAAGAACATTATTATCAGCATCGAATTCTACAACGCCATAACGCTCAGGGTCGTGAACAGGATAAGCAAAAACAACGCCTCCATCTACTTTTGTACAGTCCTGCAATAATTTCGACATACCGCTTCCGTAAAAGATATTATCTCCTAAAACTAAAGCTACTTTATCCTTGCCTATAAATTGCTCTCCTATAACAAATGCTTGTGCCAGACCATTTGGTTCGTGCTGTATTTCATAGGAAAACTTGCAACCTATTTGAGAACCATCTCCTAATAATTTTTCAAAATGAGGTAAATCATGAGGCGTTGAAATAATTAATATTTCGTTTATCCCTGCCAACATTAAGGTTGACAATGGATAATAAATCATTGGCTTATCATATATCGGCATTAACTGCTTACTAACTGCTAAGGTTAATGGATGCAAACGGGTACCCGAGCCACCAGCTAAAATAATTCCTTTCATTTTATATTATTTATTTGTAAACATTTCAAATGATTGTGCTTCTTGATCTTTTTCAGAAATTATCATTTTTTCTTTAGGAACTAGCCAGTCAATGTTCAATGTTTCATCCAGAGGATAAACACCATCTTCTGAAGCTTTATTATAGACATTATCGCATTTATAAAAAAAAGTTGCTTTTTCTGATATAACAGAAAAACCATGTAAAAATCCACGAGGAATAAATAATTGCCTCTTATTATCGGCAGACAATTCAACGGTAATCGATTGACCATACGTTGGCGAGTTATGACGAACGTCAACAGCAACATCTATTACAGTTCCTTCTACTACACGTACTAATTTTGCTTGGGCATATTCACCTGTTTGCATATGTAAGCCACGAACAACTCCATAAGCAGAATTTGATTGATTGTCTTGAACAAATGTTGGTTTATAGCCTAAAATCTGCTCTATTTTAACTTCGTTGTATGATTCAAAAAAATAACCTCTTTCATCTTCAAAAACAGTAGGTTCAAGAATGAAACATCCTTCTAGTTTGGTTTGAGTTGCTTTCATTAATTATACTGTTTGTTATAGTACTTTTGATAATCACCAGAGGTTACATTATCTAGCCATTTTTGATTCTCCAAAAACCAATCTATCGTTTTTGATAAACCTTGTTCGAAAGTTACGCTTGGCGACCATCCTAACTCTTTGTTTATTTTTGTTGCATCGATGGCATAACGCAAATCATGGCCTGGACGATCCTTGACATACGTAATTAATTTTTCGCTTGTTCCTGTTTCTCTTCCTAATTTTTCATCCATTTGTTTGCACAACTCTTTCACCAAATCGATGTTTTGCCATTCGTTAAATCCACCAACATTGTAGCAATCTCCTTGTTTTCCCTGATGAAAAACCAAATCGATAGCTATTGCATGATCAATTACAAACAACCAATCGCGAGTATATTTTCCATTTCCATAAATCGGCAATGGTTTATTATTGATGATGTTATGAATGCATAATGGAATTAATTTTTCTGGAAAATGATTTGGACCATAGTTATTGGAGCAATTGGTAATAACCATTGGCAAACCATAAGTATCTGCATAAGCCCTAACGAAATGATCTGATGATGCTTTTGAGGCTGAATAAGGCGAATGGGGATCATAGGAGGTTTCTTCTGTAAAGAATCCAGTTTCTCCCAAGGCACCAAATACTTCATCTGTTGAAACATGGTGAAATCTTTTGCCTTCGAAGTTATCTTTCCAAATGGTCTTGGCGGCGTTTAACAGGTTAACCGTTCCAATTACATTGGTCATTACAAAATCTAAGGGATTTGTAATGGAGCGATCTACATGCGATTCGGCTGCCAAATGAATAACGCCATCTGGCTTGAATTCATTGAATATGGATTGAATTTTTGACCCATCTGTAATGTCGGCTTTAATGAAGGTGTAATTTGGTGCCGTCTCAATATCTTTTAAATTTTCTAAATTTCCTGCATATGTCAAGGAATCTAAATTATAAATATGATATTCTGGATATTGCAATACAAATCTGCGTACTACATGAGAACCAATAAATCCTGCTCCACCTGTTATAAGTATTTTTTTCATTTTATTTATCTTAAATTATAACTTACCATCAACATTTTTTTTCAAGATACCTTTAACATCATACAAAACACTATTGCTGTTTCGTAGATTATCCAATGGAATACTTAAAAATTCTTTATGGGCAACTCCTAAAACAATTGCATCATATTGTGAAGATGGCAATTCTTTTGTAGTGGTCAATTCATATTCATGGTTCACTTCATCTGGATTTGCCCATGGATCATAAATTGTGATTTCAACTCCATAATCTTTTAAAGCTGCAATTACATCAACAATTTTAGTGTTTCTAACATCCGGACAATTTTCCTTAAATGTGATGCCTAGCATTAATAGTTTTGCACCATTAATAGTAATTCCTTTTTTGATCATCAATTTAATAACCTGGGAAGCAACGTATTCTCCCATAGAGTCGTTCAACCTTCTTCCTGCCAAGATAATTTCTGGATGATAGCCAAATTCCTGAGCCCTTTGGGCCAAATAATAAGGATCTACACCTATGCAATGTCCTCCAACCAATCCTGGTCTAAAGGGTAAAAAGTTCCATTTTGTTCCTGCCGCTTCCAATACAGCATTGGTATCAATATCCATACAATTGAATATTTTAGCCAATTCATTGACAAAAGCAATATTGATGTCCCTTTGTGAGTTTTCAATTACTTTTGCCGCCTCGGCTACTTTTATTGTTGGTGCCAAATGTGTTCCGGCTGTAATTACTGATTTATATAAATCATTAACTTTTATTCCAATTTCTGGTGTTGATCCTGCTGTAACTTTAAGGATTTTTTCAACAGTATGTTCTTTATCGCCCGGATTAATTCTTTCTGGAGAATAGCCTGCAAAGAAATCAACATTAAATTTCAAACCTGATATTTTTTCTAAAACAGGAACACATTCTTCCTCGGTCACACCGGGATAAACAGTCGATTCATATATCACTATATCTCCTTTTTTTAGAACTTTTGCAACGGTTTCGCTGGATTTGTATAAAGGTGTCAAATCTGGCCGATTGTTTTTGTCTACTGGTGTAGGAACTGTAACAACATAATAATTACAATCAGCAATATCGTTTAGATCATCAGAACAGAGTAATCCATTTTGATTGCCTGTTAGGTTTTCGACCAAAACTTCTTGTAAAACTTCATCCGAAACTTCCAAAGTGCTGTCTGTTCCCGAGCGTAATCCTTGAATTCTGCTTTGGTTAATATCAAATCCAACAACTGGATACTTAGTAGCAAATAATCTTGCTAGAGGAAGTCCAACGTATCCTAAACCAATAACGGCTATTTTTATACTCATTATACTGATGTTTTATTTTATTTACTTCAAATTTTCCCAATACCATTTGACTGCCTGTTCCAATCCTTCCTGCATTGAATATTTTGGGTTGTAGCCCAGTAATCGTTTTGCTTTATCGATGCTTGCTAAAGAATGCGGAATGTCTCCTGCTCTATTTGGTCCATATATAGTTTCAATAGTGCCTATTTTGGTATCATAAATTGATAAATATTTTTTCAAAGAAGCCATGAGATCATTTAAGGTTGTCCTATCACCAAAAGCAGTATTATATACTGTATTCATGGCTTCAGGATTTTCCGTTAACATAGCCAAGACATTCATTTGTATTACATTATCAATATAGGTGAAATCACGAGAATAGTTTCCGTCGCCATTAATAATAGGGCTTTCATGATTCATCAACTGCATTACGAATTTTGGAATAACGGCTGCATAAGCTCCATTTGGATCTTGCTTCCTGCCAAAAACATTAAAATATCTTAATCCAATTGTATTTAACCCGTAGGTGCGATAAAAAATATCAGCATATAATTCATTTACATATTTTGTTATGGCATAAGGAGACAATGGCTTTCCAATGTTGTCCTCTACTTTTGGCAAAGCTTCAGAATCTCCATAAGTTGAAGAACTTGCAGCATATATAAACTTCTTGACTTTAGCATCCCTAGCCGCCACAAGCATATTTAAGAAACCTGAAACATTAACATCGTTGCTGGTTATTGGATCGTTAATTGAACGTGGAACAGAACCTAGTGCTGCTTCGTGAAGTATATAATCAACCCCATGTACAGCTTTATGGCAATCTGCTAAATTCCGAATATCACCCACTATAAGAGTAAAGTTTGGATTTTCGAATAAATGCTGGATGTTTTGAGTTCTACCGGTTGCAAAATTATCCAGACAAACTACCTCGTTTTGGTATTGTAGTAAATGTTCACAGAGATTAGAACCAATAAACCCCGCTCCTCCTGTAACTAAAATTTTACTGTTTGTAATTTGATTCATGTGGTAAGCCTAGATTATATTATAATATTTTTTATACCATTCGATGAACTCTTTTACACCATATTCAACATTTATTGAAGGTGTATAACCGAAATCATTCTGCAAATCTTTTATATCGGCCCATGTTTTCTCTACATCTCCTGGTTGCATGGGCAAAAAGTTTTTCTGAACAATTTTCCCTGTGCTCTTTTCTATCAACTCTATAAAATCTAAAAGCCTTGTTGGATTGTTATTGCCAATATTATAGACTGCATATTTCTTTTCTGTTTCTTGTTCTATAGTAGCAACCACGCCATTAATAATGTCATCAATATAAGTAAAATCCCTTGATAATTCTCCGTTATTGAATACTTTAATGGGTTTGTTGTTTAGAATTGCTTCGGTAAACAAGAACATAGCCATATCTGGTCTTCCCCATGGACCATAAACCGTGAAAAAGCGTAAACCTATTGTAGTGAACCCGAATAGGTGGCTATAGGTATGGGCCATTAATTCATTGCTTTTCTTTGTTGCGGCATATAAACTGATGGGATTGTCAACATTGTCCTCTACTGAAAATGGAATTTTTTCATTTGTTCCATAAACACTTGAACTGCTTGCATAAACAAGTTTACCAACCTTATAATTTCTACAAACCTCTAGAACATTTACAAATCCTACAACGTTACTTTCTACATAAGCAAATGGATTTTCAATGCTGTATCTAACACCAGCTTGGGCTGCAAGATTGCAAACCATATCAAACCCTTCTTTGGCAAACAAAAGTGGCAAATTGTCTTTGTCCTCAATGTTTAGTTTAATAAACTTAAATTGATTGGAGTGTTTATTTCCGATTATGAGCTCGTTATATGCAATATCATTTGAAGAGATTCCTAAATTTTCAAGTCTTGAATATTTAAGGTTTACATCATAATAGTCGTTGATGTTATCAAGCCCTATGACTTCATAGTTTAGGCTCAATAATCTTTCACACAAATGATAGCCTATAAAACCGGCAGCTCCCGTTACAAGTATTTTCATTTTATTTTTTTTCAGCTTTGCATCATCACATACGTTACATGGCAAGAGGTGAATATTTTTTTATACTAAATTAGCTGAAATTAAATATTTTTCACACTCTTAAATGCTCTATTTGTAGCACTTTTTACCCTTTATGAAAGGTTCTTCCTTTTTAATTTGAACTTCCTACTGATTGAAATATAAATCCATAGCCTGCCATCTTTTTTGCATCTAGGATATTTCTACCGTCAAAAACAAAAGCAGGTTTTTGCATATTATCATAGATTTTTTGCCAGTCGTATTCTTTGAACTCATCCCATTCGGTTAGGATTGCAATTGCATGGGCTCCTTTGCAAGCTTCATAAGGATCTTCAACAACTGTAATTCCTTTTTGATTTAAGTCAGAAGATCTGGATTCTAAATAATTCAAATCATTTAAGACTTTATTTTCTTTAACCTGTGGATCGAATACCGAAATTTTTGCTTGTTCATTCAACAGATAATCAGCGACATATATTGCAGCGGATTCTCTGGTATCATTAGTATCTTTCTTGAAAGCCCATCCTAAAAAAGCTATCTTTTTGTCGGAAACGGTATTGTATAAAGTGGTAACAATACTGCTTGCAAATCTTCTTTTTTGATGATCGTTCATTATGATTACTTGTTCCCAATAATCAGCAACCTCATTTAGTCCATAAGATTTAGCTATATAAACCAAGTTAAGGATGTCTTTTTGAAAGCATGAACCTCCAAAACCAACAGATGCTTTGAGGAATTTTGAGCCTATCCTACTGTCCATTCCGATAGCTCTTGCTACTTCACTAACGTCAGCTCCTGTTTTTTCACACAATTCAGACATGGCATTTATTGACGACACCCTTTGTGCAAGAAAAGCATTTGCTGTTAATTTAGATAATTCAGACGACCATAAATTTGTAGTCAAAATTTGTTTTTCAGGAACCCAATTTGCATAAACTTCAACAAGTGCATTTATAGCCTCTGCTCCTTCTGGCGTATTGTCGCCACCAATTAAAACTCTATCAGGATTCAACAAATCTGTAACTGCAGTTCCTTCTGCAAGGAATTCTGGATTTGAAAGTATTTGAAACTGAACTCCGTTTCCTGTATTGTCCAAAATATTCTTGATTGCTTCGGCTGTTCTTACTGGCAGAGTTGATTTCTCTACCACTATTTTATTATCTTTTGCAATTGAAGCAATTTGTCTGGCACAAAGTTCAATATATTTTAAATCAGCCGCCATACCCTTTCCAAGTCCATAGGTCTTAGTTGGTGTGTTTACAGAAATAAAAATCATCTGAGCTTCATCGATAGCTTTTTCAACATTAGTAGAGAAGAATAAATTTCTTCCTCTAGCTTCTGCCACAATATCACTTAAACCAGGCTCGTAAATTGGAATATTATTTACATCTGCATCATTCCATAATGCTATTCTTTGTTCATTAAGATCAACAACAGTAACTTTTATGTCTGGACATTTTTGAGCAATAATGGACATCGTGGGACCTCCAACATATCCAGCACCTATACAGCAAATATTATTTATTTTCATTACTTAATTTTATATTACTAATACTTAAAACCTAATTCCGTGTTATGATTTTATCGCAATATTAGAAATCAGCGGCAAAGATAGAATTTATAATTCTACTAGGATTCTATATTTCTCAAACCCCTTGAATACTACTTGAACTACCTTGCTTTTTTCTTAAAATTGCCAATATCCTTAAAATGATGCCAAATATCTAATCTCGTTTATCTGACTTCTTTTTTATAATACTCTTTATTGCCTTTATTGAGCTTTTCTTTTCGTCTTCCTCATGGTATCCTGATGAATAATTTCCGTAGCCATAACCGTAGCCATAACCATAGCCATATTTTGCCTTACTTTCAAAACCATTAAGAATAACACTAACATTTTTTAGCTCTCCACGTTTAACTCTATTGTTTAAAAGTGTTATCATTCCTTTTTTGGTAAAGTTCTGTCTAACAATGTAAAGCGTCAAATCTACATAGTTCACTAATTCAAGTGCATCCGAAACCAATCCTACTGGTGGTGTATCAAGAATGATATAATCATATTTAGTCTTGAGTTCATCCAACATTTCTTTCATGGCATCACTCATTATAAGTTCTGAAGGATTTGGAGGAATTGGTCCAGAGGTTATGACATCTAGAAACGATATTTGAGTTTTCTGAGTGATTTCTTCTAATGATTTCTGACCGATTAAATAGTTTACTGCTCCAATTTCATTTGAAATTTTAAAATCATCAAATATTTTTGGCTTTCTCAAATCCAACCCGATAATAATTGTTCTCTTTTCACTCATTGCAAAAACGGTGGCAATGTTTATTGAGCAAAATGTTTTTCCCTCACCACTCACAGATGAAGTTATCATTAGGGTTTTTGCTCCATCAACATTTTGTTTTTTATATAAAAACTGCAACGAGGATCGAATTGCTCTAAAGGATTCCGCCAATGCTGATTTTGGTTTTTCAAATACCGAAAGGTTAGTTTCATTGTGCTTTTTCCCAATAACACCAATCAATGGCAATGTTGTAATTTTGCTGATATCATCTGTATTCTGTATAGAATCATTGATAAAGAAAATTCCAAAAACAACAATTAAAGGAATTAAAAATCCTAAAAACATGGCCAATACATAATTAACTCCTGTTTTAGGACCAACCAAGCCACCACCTACATCTTTTGCGGGATCTATGAATTTTATATCGGAAACGTTTGCCGCTTTTACAATATCGGCCTGACTTCTTTTGGCAAGAAGATCGTTATAAATACTGCTATTTAGGTTATATTTTCTCTGTATACCTACAAGCTCCTGCTGCTCTTCTGGTAATTTTTTTATGGAAAATTCTGCCTCACCAATCCTCTCATTGATTCTATTTAGATCATATCGTATTACTGTCTTTGCTGTATTGATATTCTCTAATAGAACTTTTTTTATGGCTTCCATCTGGTTGTCAAACTCTTGAAAAAGCCTCTCGTTTTTAACTGCATATTTCTTTTCTGATCTTTCGGTAGAGAGCTGAATCAATTTAGAAACATTCCCAACGATATTTGGATCGTCTATTCCCGCCACTGATGGAGCTGGCAATTTTGAGAAATCAACACTTTCTGTCAAATATTTCTTCAACAAATCATAGTAGGCTATCTTCCTTGTTATTAAATCTCTTTCTATATCAAATTGCGTTAGCCTTTCTGCAATTTTGGCACCCCCAGATTCTATGTCGAATATTTTTTTATCCTTTGTGAAATTTTTCAACTCATCGCCATTATTGTTCAATTCCCTTTCCATTTTCAGCATTGTGCTGTCAATGAATTTAATGGTATTTTGAGCAAATTGATTTTTGGCCGCAAGCTGATTTTCTCTCAATACTTCTACGGTAGTATTCAAATATTTAACAAGTCTGGCTTTGTTGGTTCCTTGCATAGAAAGTGAGAGGATGGAGCTACCTTGTGCATTTGGCACTACACTAAGATTTTGATATTGAGAAACCGTCCCGTCAAAACTATTAAAACTTACAAAATATGAATTGCCTTTGTAGAATCCGGGCTTATCGATAATTTCTAGTTTCCAGTTCAAAAAAGGCAACTCAACTTGCTCTCCAACTCTATATTTTTTTGTAAAAGTTTCATTTTGAACTGAAGTTTTGCTAAAGGTATTATCAGCATAATGAATCAATGAAGCATTCTCGGTTTCAAAAGGAATACTGATTTCATAAACAGATTCGCTTATGAATTTGATGCCTATTAATTGACCCAACAATTGGCCTTGTTTTTTATCGATCTTTACGTAAAAAGGAACTTCTCCATAAGCATCAACAATGTTGTATTCACTTTGTTTCTGATAATTGATGTAGAACTCTAATTTCTCTACTACAACTTCATTATGGGATCGCGATCTCAAGGTTGTAGAAACGGTCTGCACTTGATCGGATGTTCCTCCCCAATTGAATACTAAATTAGTACTACCACTAAAAAGAGGGTTGGTTTCTTCCTTTACAGAAATCATATTCGACATCCCGTAAATTTTTTCCTTTCTAATATTTACCTGGTAGGCAATAGTGAAGGCAAGTATCCAACTGGCAAGAAACCACTT
Source organism: Flavobacterium arsenatis (assembly GCF_031456785.1). NCBI lineage: Bacteria > Pseudomonadati > Bacteroidota > Flavobacteriia > Flavobacteriales > Flavobacteriaceae > Flavobacterium > Flavobacterium arsenatis. The sequence goes on along the minus strand of NZ_JAVDVI010000009.1, from coordinate 71,140 downwards.
CCAATAGCCAGCGGTTTTAAGCAGAAAGCCTTTAAAATCAAAATTATTTTGACCTTCAAAAAATGTAAAATCTTTAGTATCGAGCATTTTATTATCTTGTAAGTAGTAAATAAGTAGTACTTGCCAAACTTAGCAATGTGATGATTGTTCCTAGAGATTCGATACCTGTTTTCCCAGTTCCCCAAGATTTTTGTGGCAATGGCTTTATGTAAATATAATCGTTAGGTTGGAGGTAGTAATATGGCGATTGCATTACATTGACATCGGTAAGATCAATGTCGTGCATTTCTGTTCCGTGAGGAAATTGTCTGATTATGGTAACCTTTTTTCTATCTCCAATAACTGTGATATCCCCTGCATTGGCAATTGCTTCCAAAACATTTACCTTCTCTTGAAATAGCATTTTTGTTCCTGGAGAATTTATTTCTCCATTAACCGTAAACCTTAATCCTGATAATTTTACACTAACAAAAACATTTGCTTCCTTATTGAAATAATTCTCCAATAATTCTTTTTCGATTTTAATTCTGGTTTCATCCAATGTGTATCCTAAAACATTTATCTCACCAATAACAGGAATTCTAATATTCCCGTGATCATTGACTGTAAATCCATTAAAATACAAACCCTGTTCGCTGAGTCCTTGCATAGGATTGGAATTTTCAGTAGTTGTTGGATTAAAAATTGCCACCAGTTTAGGGTCTATGGCTTTTATAGTAATATTTAGAACATCGTTGGTTTGCAATCTGTAGGGCTTGAGAACAACGGGGTTTATATTGTTTTCAGCAGATTTGTTTTTATTTTGTAGGTATATCAAGTCTTTCGTAGGAACACAAGAGGTAAAGAAAAGCCCCATGGTTAACAAAAAAAGCACTGTGTATTTCTTCATTTTTGTCTTTTTATCTTTTTAAGCTAGCAAATATAGTTTTTCATTTAGAATAATAAAATTCATCGGTGTTATAAAATTAATTAATTGCTTTTGAAGGAGTTCTCAAACGGCACCCTATGCAGAATACTTCGTCCTAAAGTAACCTCGTCGGCATATTCCAATTCGTCTCCTACGGAAATCCCTCTAGCAATTGTAGAGGTAATAATATCACAATCCTGAATTTGCTTATAGATGTAAAAATTGGTTGTATCGCCTTCCATTGTTGAGCTCAAGGCAAAAATCAATTCCCTGGCGTTACCGCTTTTTATTTTTTCTACCAACGAGGAAATCTTCAACTGGCTCGGACCAACACCATCAATTGGAGAAATTTTCCCTCCCAGAACATGATAGATTCCTTTAAACTGTCCGGTGTTTTCAATTGCCATCACGTCCCGGATGTCCTCCACAACACAAATCAATTGGTGGTCGCGGTTTTTATTCGAGCAGATTTCGCAAACCTCAACGTCGGAAATATTATGACAGCTTTCGCAGAATTTTATATCCTCCCTCATATTTAATAGAGATTGGGACAAGAACGTAGTTTGTTCTTTTGGTTGTTTCAATAAATGCAATACCAAACGAAGCGCGGTTCGTTTACCAATTCCTGGCAATTGCGACATTTCGTTGACTGCTTTCTCTAAAAGCTTTGAAGAAAATTCCATAGCTGCAAAAGTAATCAATTTGAAAATAAGATGATTTGTTAATTTGTTGATTCCATAAATTATCAAAATATTTTTTCTACTTTGGCTTCCTATAAAAAATAGCTGATGACACCAACTTCAATCCTAATTTTAATTATCATATACTTCGGAGTTTTGTTCCTGATTTCACATTTTGTAAGCAAAAAGGACAGCGGAAACGACGCATTCTTCAAAGCCAACAAAAATTCAAAATGGTATCTGGTGGCCTTCGGGATGATTGGAACCGCACTTTCCGGGGTTACTTTTATTTCGGTTCCGGGTCAGGTGGGTTCGCCCGACATTCAGTTTAAATATTTTCAGTTTGTATTGGGGAATGCCATCGGTTTTATTTTGATTGCAAAAGTACTGCTTCCGCTTTATTACAGGATGAACCTGACTTCTATTTATGGTTATATCGAGCAACGTCTCGGAACCATTTCCTATAAAACGGCCGCTTCCATCTTTTTAATAAGTAGAACGATTGGTTCGGCAGCGAGATTGTATTTGGTGGTAATTGTCCTGCAACGCTATGTTTTTGATGCTTTTGGCGTTCCGTTTTGGGCTACCGTTTTTGGATCATTGGCTTTGATTTTTGCTTATACTTATCGTGGCGGATTGAAGACCATCATCATTACCGATACTTTACAGACTGTTTTTCTGGTTTCGTCGGTAATTTTTACGATTTATTTTATCTGCGACAGCTTGGATTACAATATTCCACAGGCATTTGAAGCCGTGAAAAACAGCAACTATTCGAAGATATTTTTCTATGAAGATTGGCTCAAGAGCAATTTTGTAGTAAAACAAATCTTGGGAGGAATCTTTGTAACGATAGCAATGGTTGGACTCGACCAAGACTTGATGCAGAAAAACCTGAGTTGCAAGAACATTGGCGAGGCACAAAAAAACATGTTCACCTTTACGGGAATTTTCGTGATCATCAACATTTTCTTTTTGAGTGTTGGTGCCCTACTTTATATGTATGCCGAAAAAAATGGAATCTCTGTTCCTTTGGATAGTTTTACAGGGAAGCCACGAACGGACTTACTTTTTCCTGAAATTGCCTTCAATTACCTGACGTTGATTCCTGCAATTGTTTTTCTTTTGGGATTGACGGCCGCCACTTTTGCCACAACGGATTCTGCCTTGACGGCTCTGACGACTTCCTTCTGTGTAGATTTTCTAGGAATGGACAAGGCCGAAAATGCTTCGAATCCAAATATGGTTAGGACACGCCATTTGGTTCATATTGGCTTTTCGGGGTTGATGTTCTTGGTGATTTTGGTGATTTATTTGCTGAACAGCGATTCGGTGGTGAGCTTGATTTTTAAGATTGCTTCCTATACTTATGGGCCGCTTTTGGGCTTGTATGCCTTTGGATTGTTTATGAAAACCAAAACCGTGAAGGATAAATTTGTTCCGATTATTTGCGTGTTGGCTCCTACAATAACTTTCGTGATCAGTGCTTATTCGAAGGAAATTTTTGGGAATTATGAATTTGCCGAAGAGTTGATTATTTTGAATGGAGCCTTGACTTTTATTGGACTTATGCTGATTAGCAGAAAGGCTACCGAGCAAACGAGGTTTTGAGTTTCTGGGATAAAAATGCCTGCCTGTCGGCAGACAGGGATTTTTAACTAGCCCTGACTGGAGGATCTCGTCTTTTGGGACGAGAGGAAGGAAGGCAGGAACATGGTTTCCAAACACAAAACCAAGATTCGCTCCTAATTCTTATAGAAATACTTGATTAATATTGCTTCATTGAAAGCAAAACTAGTGTACAGGCGATTTCGACTTGGATGTTGTTGAGTTTCAATAATTGATAGAATTCTGGGTTTTCGGTTCCGGGATTAAAGATGACGCGTTTGGGTTGAAGCCCGACAATATAATTGTAATAATCTTTTTGACGTTGCGGATTGAGGTAAAGTGTCACGGTGTGAACGTTGGTAAAAGGAATTTGCTTGGTTTGGATTTTCACGCCTTCTACCTCGGTTTCTTTTTGACCGATTGCTACTACAGATTGTTCGTTTCCGAGAAGACTTTTGATGGCCATGTTGGAATATCGGGATGGATTTTCGGAAGCACCGAGTACCAGAGTTTTCTTGTTTTTCATATTTATTTTTTTTTGTAAAATTAGGGTTTCCTTATGGAAGTATTTACTGTTTTTGCATTTCTTTAATAGTCTGATAATAATCTATCGGAAGCATGTCGCCGGCTTTTAGGGTGCCGATGTAACCGCCATAGAGTATGCCGTAAATGGGGTTGTAATTCCCGTTTTCGTCAACAAAAATCTCCTTTTGAACAAAATCTACCACCGATTGCTTGTCTTTTTTATAGAGGATGTTGAAATTGGTTGGCTTCATCTCGAATTCATTGGTTTCAGATATTAAGATATGACCTGACGAACCTTTTTCTTTTTTGAGCTTCTTAACTGATTTTTGTGGCTCTTTTATCAGCGTTACTTTTTTCCATCCCAAAGTATCCTTCACTTTAAAATAGTCGGCTGGGTTTACTTGAAATCCATTCACAAAAAGCCGGATGTTTTCTTTTTCCCAAGCATTATTTGCAAGCGTATGGGCAAAATGTATTGCCGAACCGTAGAACGTTTCCCTCCTTTTCTTGTCGGCTTTATTGTTCTTTGAAATGTCTGTATAGAAAGTGGTGCCGGAGAAAAAGCTTTGCTTTTGGTTGTGCTTGTCCAGACTCTTGTAATTGTATTGAACCACTAGCTCCTGAAGATCAAAATTCACCTCATAATCCAGATAACTGTTTTTTATTTTCAATGGATTTCTTGCCGATGCATTCAGGGTATTGTTGGAAACATCGTAGTAGAGAACGATATCGTCTTCGTTTTCAATCTTGCAGGAACTTCCTGCTCTTGATTCGCCCAGAAATTGTTCCCTGAAAACCTTCATCATTTGCTTTCGGCTGAAAGGCCCCTTGCCAACCACAACCTCATCGAGATTTATGGATTGCTCTTCAAGAAGCACTTTGAGTTTTTTATTGAAATATTGTGAAGGATTTTCCAATCTGTTTGTTGTGTAGCCAACAAAACTCACCACCAAAGTGGCATTGCTGTTTTTGGTGTTGATGCTAAAATTACCGTTTTCATCGGTTATGGTAGAAATGGTAGTCCCATCAAGATAAACCGTAGCTCCGGGAAGGGATTCCTGTGTTTTGCTATCCAAAACAACGCCTTGAATTATTTGTGCATGCAACGGAATTGCAAACATCATCATCAAGAAAAAAATTAGGGGATTGTAGTGTTTTTTCATTTTGTAAATGACTTTCTACAAATATATAATTTTAAAAAAGTTGTTTTCCTATATCGTAATAATTATTTATTCATAACTTTACGAGTAACCAAAACATCCAACCTTAATTTTGCAAAAAAACTATGGAATTATTCATTTACATTTTCGCGGCCCTTTTTTCTGTATTAAACCCAATTGGCACCGTTCCGATTTTTGTTGGACTAACCCAACACGACGATAAAAAGGAACGTTCCAGAATTTCCTTATGGACGGCGATTGATGTTTTCCTAATCTTGATTATATCGTTTTTTGTGGGTCAATATGTGTTGGATTTTTTCGGAATAAGCATCGAGGCATTGCGAATTGCCGGTGGTTTGATTATCGTGAGTTCGGGATTTTCTTTACTAACGGGAAAATTCAAAAAAACTAGGGGTATCAATAAAAAAGTAGAAGATGATGTTCAAAACCGAAACGATATCGCCTTGACGCCTCTTGCAATTCCGATGTTAGCAGGTCCGGGATCAATTTCGCTCTTGATTGCTTTTTACCAGGACCATCAGCAAACACATGAAATCATCATTGCAAGTTTAGCAATTTTGGCGGTAGCGTTTTCTATTTTTATTATTTTAAGAAGTGCCCATTATTTGTCTAAAATCCTTGGAGCTTCGGGAATTGTAGCTATTTCTAGAATTGTTGGTTTTATTGTAATTGCCATCGGAATTCAATATATCGTGAGTGCGATTGTAACGATTATCAAAGGAAATCTAATGTCATAAAAAAAACCTCCGCTGGGTGGCGAAGGCTTTTGGCAACTAACTAAACAATAAATAATTCAAACAAAAAAAACTGTCTTCTATATTTTACCTTATTATTTAAGGATGATTTTTTTAGTGGTTGAATAATCTCCTGAATCAAATTTCAAAAGATACATTCCTGAATTCAAGAAATTCAAATCTAATTCTTTACTGAAAAATCCGCTGTTGCTGTCGATTGTAGTTTGATACATTTGAGCACCTGTGATGCTATAAATTGTCACCAAGTTTTTATCGCTATTTCCAGAAGGCATTTCATAGATCAGATTGATTTTCTTGTCGGTTGATGGATTTGGATATACCCCGAACGTTACTTTGTTTTCAAAGGTTTCGCTACCAAGTTGTGCCGTAACATCTTCTTGATTGAACGTGATTACACCTGTGCTACTTCCTGCAAATGTTAGGAAGTTGATTTTATAGATGGTACCGTTTGCCAACTTTACAAAAAATGCTTTTTGAGTATCTACAACATAGGCAAAAGTAGCCATATCCAAAGTTTTCCAGTCAAAACCGATGGTGTTGATGTCTTCAGAATACGTCAAATCTGTGCTTGCTCCAGAAGCATTTTCAGCCACTTGAACATCTGGATGGTGCAAAACTCCTGTTACAGAATACATAACATCACTTGGTTGCATCGCCATATATTTTGTAAACAACAAATCCCAATCTGTACTTGCTGGTTCCGCCACTACTTGAGCATTGGTTTCCAAAGAATAGTAGTTGAAATTATTGTTTGGATTTGATGTATTTGGCACGACTGCAGTTTGGTCTGCACTCCAAGCCGTTCCGTCCCAGCTTGAATAGATGAACGTATAACCTCCGAAGAATTCAACCATTTTCACTTTTTTGTAGGTGTTGTTGGCATACTTCAAAACAAAGATGATGGTTCCCGTCACTTTGTGAGTAGCCATATTATACACTCCCCATCCGTATCCGAAAGGAGATGAAGTCTCGCTACCATTATCAAATGCACCTCTTTCCCAAATGGTTTCGCTGTTGTAAAGACGAGTCCAGTTAGCTTCATTGGCAACATCGATAGTTGCCCAATCGGCTAAATTATTGGATGCTTCATAAGTGGCAATTCCTTTGGCATCGTTGGTTCTGATGGCCATGCTCATATTGCTTTTTCTGTAGAAAGCGATATCCCAAAGCGTATTGGCAAAAGGAGTTGAAGTTTGTGTAGCCAATTTAAAATACACCTGATTGGCATAACTTGGCGACATGGTAACCGTACTGGTTGTGACCTGTGCTGTCATTACAACACTAAAAAATATGGACGAAAGAAAAAGTAAACCTTTTTTCATAATGATAAAGTATTAAATTGATTTATATTGGGTTTTTAAAATTTATAATTTTTAATTCTTAATTTTTAATTGAATCATTGTAAAAGTTGATATTCAAATTTAGGATAGCCCCTAACCCCACTATCATTGAGGAAACCGAGCATTCGTATCTTGTAATAATTATTGTCGATGTCTTTGATGATGTAATATCTATCGGTATAGGCTCCTCCTGTAAAAACATCCCTCCAATCGGCTCCAATGACACGTTGGTCGTTTTCGAAACTGGCATCGTTTACATCTGAAAAACTATAATCTGCATAAGGTTTTACGCTTGTATTTACTCGATATAATTTTACTCCAGCCTTCAAATTATTTAATACAAAATCTGAATAACCATAGGAACCTGCCCCTTCGATTATATTGGTAAAGACCGTGAAACTCAAATCCCACTTTGTTTTTTCAGGTTCAACCTGAACTATATTTTTTGTAGCAAGGCTGAAGAAAGTAAAGTTGTAAGCTTCATTTTTTGAAATGGAAACTTCTTCGTGGGTTGCACTGTTCAAATCGGCAAATTGAAGCAGATAGCCTTCGCCTTGTTTCAAAATCCTGATTTTTTTCCAACCTCTTGGATCTCCAGCTACAGCTACACTTCCTACAGGAGGAGTTGATGTCCCTACAGTGTATCCCATATTAACCAAATACACTTTGTTATCTTCCGGAGTATCCGAAATTTCTGCAATAGCCGTTTGGTCCAAATGTCCGTTCGGGTTATCGATATAATTTTCATTTGTAGGATCAAAAGTTCCAACAGCAACAGTCGCCAGAAATTGCTGTACACTGGATTGGGTAACAGCATCAATATTCGTTGACTCAAGTTGCTTAACCGCCATATAAAGCGACCCGTTGATGGTTACACGGAATGCATCTCCACCATAAAAGCCCAAATCCCAACTGTCTCTTCTGGCTGTTGTTATTTCCTCGGTACTTAAATCTATAAAAACCTGATTACCTTGATTTGGACCTCCGACTTCTGGAAAAACCACGGCTCCAATGGAACGCTCAAATGAAATAACCGATTTTGTATAGCCTTGAATGGAAGTTTCCGAATCATATCTGATTTCAATTACTTCCATTTCAATCGATTTGGTATCGTTGTCAAATGGAAAAATAAGATTCTTGAAAGTAAACGAAAGTGTTTCCTGACCAGCCTGAAACGGAATTTCAACTTTATTATCTTGAGCAATTGGAAGCGTCGAAAAATCAGTTCCATAAGTTGCATCTATTGGCGTAAGCCGAACTACAACCGAACCGGAAGTCTTTGCCTTTTCAGAAAAAACAAGCTTTATTTCTTGTATATCTTCAATCTTTGAAAAATCATACGATAGCTTGTCGAATGCAATAACAAAAGGCTGTGACGGAATTGAATCGTCAGTTTGGCAAGCGTTTATTCCGAAAAGAATAAAAAATAGGGCTGTTGCGTAAAGTCTAAATTTCATCTGTAAGCATTTATTGTTTTTTAATTGTCAGATGGAACGCCCAAATTTCAATTCTATTTTTATAGGACATTTGGTCTGGGCGTTTCATCTCTTTAAAAGTTTAGTTTGTATAATAATTTCATGAAATAGGATCTTCCGTATCCCATTAGTATATTGGTTGGCGGACCAGAATGTGCTCCACCCTCTACAGAGGTTGTATTGATGGTTGTGATGTCAAGGATATTTCTTGCTCCAACGGTAACTTCAAAATTATTCTTGAAAAATGATTTCTTCACAGTTGCATCAAGCCAAGTAAATCCGTCCTGTTTTCCTCTAACCAAAATGCTTTCGCCATTTTCATTTTCCTGATTCACAAACTGATATTGTGGTCCGTTATACTTTACAAAAGCAGAAAAAACAGTATTGATTTTTTCAACTCTATACGAGAGATTTGCATTCAATTGAAAGCCATATAAAAAGTCATCACTGTGATTTTCTTGACTGTCCAACACTTTTGAAACTCCTGCAAAAGTTACTCCAGCGTTTACAATCCAATTTTTGTAGTTTAGCGAGCTTGTAAAAGAAGTTCCAATAGTTTTATACACATCAATATTTCTGTATTGATATTGTAATGGTGTTTGATTTACAATTATCAGCTCAATTCTATCTTTCACATCAATATACCAAGCCGAAAACTTGTTGCTCAATTGAATGCCGCTTTTAAATTTCGATATCTTGTTCAAATGTAAAAATGCCGAAACGCCTTGTTCTGGATTCAAATCCGGATTTCCTTGAACGTTATGGTTCACGTCAACCAAATAGGTGTACATTTCTTCATAATTCGGCAAACGGGGCGATGTTCCCACAATGGCTCTTAATTCATAATCGTTTTTGAGGAAAAATCTACTGCTTAAAGACAAAGCCGTTTGGGTAGAAAATTGAGAAGAAAACAAAGCTCGGACTCCTGGACGAATGGAAATTTTGTCGTTGATTTTCACTTCGGTTGAACCGTAAACATCATACGAACCTAATCGCCTGTCAATATTATCCTGAAACAATCCGGCTATGCTAGACAAATAACCATTGATTTCACTGATTTCATAACCTAATTGAAAATCAACGTTTTCGCTTTTCAAGAAATTACTGAAATTAGCTTTCGAATAAAAACCGTCTCTCGATTCATATTCAAAATTCTTGACGTCGAATTTTTCACCCGTTCTTATCCAATAATTATAAGTTTCTACATTTCTTTTTTGTTGTTGAAAGGAAAACGAAGCATCATAATTCATAAAATTGAACTTTCCGGTCAGATTCAAATGATGGAAAAAACGTTCCGATTCAAAAATTTCATCAGCAGATCTTGGTCTTGTAGTTTGAGTTTGAGTATGATGACCATCATCAACGAAAGAATCAAAACGATCGGTAGTTTCTTTGAAAAATTCGAATTTATAGAAAAAGCGATGATCTTTTAGGTTATAACTGATTAAGGATTTTACATTAAGTTGCTCTTTTGGCAACCATTCATAGCCTCTTAAACCATCATTTTCAATATGATTCTTTCCTTTTTTATCATTCAGAAAACCTTTGAAATCATTTGTAGTGATTAAAGCATTTGCATACCACTTTTCATTAAAATTATGACCTACTTTCAAAGATTGGATGTGCCTTCCTCTATCCACCAGATTATATTCCTTTCCAATCGTTTCTTCCTGAATATAAGGTGTGATTTCCCATTTATATTTTGAATTTTTCTTAGTGATGATGTTGATGATTCCCGAAACGGCATTGGCTCCGTACTCAACCCCCATAGAACCTTCCACGATTTCGATTTGTTGGATATCATCCAAATTGATTTGCGTCAAATCGGTGTTATTCCCTAAACCTTCATCGTTTATGATTGGAATATTATCCACTAGAATTTTAAAATATTGGGCATCCAAACCAAACAACTGAACGCTTGATTTTCCGGATGAAGCATTCGGAATAATATTGATGTTTAAAGTTTGGTTCAATAAATCGGCTAAATTATTTCCTGCCTGTCTGTCGATGTCTTCACGAGAAATCACCTTTACCTGAAATACCGATTTTTTTACCGATTGGGCATTATATTGACCTGTTATGACTACTTCCGAAAGATTGTTTATTAGGGAATCTTGCTCCTTTTCCTGGGCAAAAACCGAGAAAGACAAAAATGAAAAGGATAAGAGGAATAATTTGCTTCGCATTATTTAGATTTAATCTTAATAAAATATTTTTGCAAATATATAAGTTATTTTTACTTGTTCTAAATAAATTTAATATTTTTGCATCAGAAATTTTTAAAACATCTATAAAATGAAAAACCTGATTGCTGTAGCCGCTCTTGCCCTATTATCGTTTAGCGGAAATGCTCAAGACAAGAAAAAAGAAGACATCAAGGCCATCAAATCGATGTGTGGCTGTTATGAAGTAGAATTCAACTTTGCTGAAACATTTAACTACTCGAAAGACGAAAACTACAAACCGTCAAAAACCAAACACGAAACAGCTTTGGAATGGGTTGAATTGGTGGAAGACACGCCAAATAAAATTGTGATGCAACATCTTTTGATTGTGAGCGACACGATGATCATCAAGCACTGGAGACAGGATTGGGAATTTGAAAACACAAAATTCTATCAATTTTTCAAAGATAAAACCTGGAAATTCCAGACGTTGCCAAAAGATGCCGTTAAAGGACAATGGACCCAAAGAGTGTTTCAGGTTGATGATAGTCCGAGATATGAAGGAACAGCAACATGGGTTCACGTTGACGGAAGACACTACTGGGAAAACACCACGGATGCTCCACTTCCAAGAAGAGAACACACGATCAGAGAGGATTATAACGTTACGAAAAGAACAAATGTTCATGAAATTACAAAAGCGGGTTGGACTCACGATCAGGACAATGAAAAAATCGTTAGAGACGACAGCGGAAAAGATGTTTTGCTAGCGAAAGAAAAAGGAACAGATTACTACAAAAAAGTGGCCGACTCTAAATGTGTTGCAGGTCAGAAATACTGGAAAGAAAATGCTGCATTGTGGAAAAACGTTCGTGCAAAATGGCAGACAATCTTCGACAGAAACAAAGATTTGAATCTTGAGGCTGCCGTAAACAAAAAACCACTTTTCATGCACTTGTTCGATTTGAAACCAACTGCTGCAAAAGCAGAATCAGATAAAATTATTGATAGCTTCGTAAAATAAAAAGCAAAACTTCTATCATAAAAAAATGCCTTTTCGATTGAAAAGGCATTTTTTGCTTAACATCCAAATTAGGACTACTATCTGAATTTTTATCCTAATTTTTTTTTTGAATATAATCCATACTTTATTTCTTTTACTATCGTTCTAATAATCAACCTTTAAACGATATATAATGAGAAAAACCGTTTCTATCATATTCCTCTTTTTAGTCCTTTTATTCTTCGCCTTTCAACCAATTGATATTTCTTTAGAAAATTCAGTAAAAGTTGAAGGCATTGTAAAAAATATCACTGAAGCTGGAGCAAAAGACATTTTGTTCGAATTAGAGAATGACAAAACAACCTATTATATCAACCGTGGATTTGAAAAAGGGATTATTTTGTCCAAAAAAGAATACATTGGTAAGAAAGTAACTTTATATTATGCTAAAAACTGGACACCATTAGCTCCACTTGGAACAACAAGCAAACACTTAACACAGTTACAATTAAAAGATAAAATTGTATATTCTGAATTTAAATAAACAAACAAAACCCGAAGAACTATCAAGTCTTCGGGTTTTTTATTTCTGTAATCTAAAATCTGAACTCTAAAATCTAAAATTAAATTACTCTCTAACAATCTTAGCTCCTAAAGCTCTCAATCGTTCGTCGATGTTTTCATAACCTCTGTCAATTTGCTCGATATTTTGAATGGTACTTGTTCCTTTTGCAGATAGTGCAGCAATCAACAAGGAAATTCCCGCACGAATATCTGGCGAGGACATTACTGTTGCTTTCAACTGCGATTCAAAATTATGTCCCATAACTACAGCCCTGTGTGGATCGCACAACATAATTTTGGCCCCCATGTCAATCAATTTGTCCACGAAGAACAAACGGCTTTCAAACATTTTCTGGTGAATTAGGACATCTCCTTTTGCCTGAGTTGCCACAACCAAAACGATACTCAATAAATCCGGTGTAAAACCTGGCCAAGGTGCATCAGCAACTGTCAAGATTGATCCGTCGATATCGGTTTTGATTTCATATCCGTCCTTATGTTCTGGAATATAAATATCGTCACCTCTTCTTTCAAGCGTAATTCCTAATTTTCTGAAGGTATTTGGAATAACCCCAAGATTGTCCCAACTTACATTTTTGATTGTGATTTCGCTTCTTGTCATGGCAGCAAGTCCGATCCAAGAACCAATTTCAATCATATCAGGAAGGATTCTATGAGTACAACCTCCAAGGCTTTCAACACCTTCAATCGTCAATAAATTTGAACCAACTCCTGTGATTTTAGCACCCATTGAGTTCAGCATCTTACACAATTGTTGCAAATATGGTTCACAAGCTGCATTGTAGATTGTAGTGGTTCCTTTTGCCAAAACAGCCGCCATCACGATGTTTGCCGTTCCTGTTACCGAAGCTTCGTCAAGGAGCATATTGGTTCCCTGCAAACCTTCTTCTGGTTTTTCTACACCATAAAAATGATCTTCCCTGTTGTATCTGAATTTCGCTCCAAGGTTGATGAAACCTTCAAAATGGGTATCCAATCTTCTTCTTCCAATTTTGTCTCCACCCGGTTTTGGGATATATCCTTTTCCGAAACGAGCCAAAAGCGGACCAACAATCATAATCGAACCTCTCAACGAACCACCTTCTTTCTTGAAAGCTTCTGTTTCAAGATAACCAACATTCACCTCATCCGATTGAAAGGTAATCGAACCTCTTTCATTTCTTTGGATTTTCACACCAAGATTACCCAATAAAGTAATCAATTTGTTGACATCAATGATATCTGGAATATTATTGATGGTTACTTTTTCTGGAGTCAGAAGTACCGCACACAAAATCTGTAATGCTTCGTTCTTTGCTCCTTGTGGCGTTATATCTCCCTTTAAACGGATACCACCTTCGATTTTAAAAACTCCCATTATTTTTAGTTATAAGTTATACGTTGTAAGTTGTAGGTTCTACGTTTAAACATATACTTACAACCTAGAACGTTTCTATGGTTTTCTATTTTGATTTTTATGAATTGGGGCACTTGGTTTTCCCTTCTTCATTATTTTTGGTTTCTGAGGTCCGGTTGGCGAAATCTTGTTCGACATCCTTTGGTTCGTCCTCATCAAGTCGTTTGTGTTGAGCAACTCCTCGGTACTGCCCAACATATTGATTTTTCCGGCTGAAAGTTCATACAGGTGCTCAAAAATCACATCGTCCTTAACCGTATCCTTGTTCCAGCTCAGGTAGGATTTCTTCATGTGGTTGGCAATCACCTTTATCAACGCATCTTTCAACTCACTTTCCTCCCATTTGTTGGCCACATCAATCATGTATTTGATGTTGTTGCCATAGAAACGGTACTTCGGAAAATTCTGTGGATAGCTTAAAACATCCGGCTTTAGCTGCAGGACCTCACGCGAAGGAATCGGATAAGGAGAATCTACATCCAATTTAAAATCGGACATGATGAAAATCTGGTCCCAAAGCTTGTGCTGAAAATCAGGCACATCACGCAGGTGCGGATTCAAACTTCCCATTACTTGAATGATGTATTTTGCCGCCTTGTTTCGCTGTTCACGATCTTCAATAAGTGTAGCCTGATCGATCAATTTTTGCAAATGTCGACCATATTCAGGAATGATCAAATGTTGTCTTTCAGAATTATATTCCAAGTTGAACACCACATCATTCGCATTTTCTTTTATATATTTTTCAGTCATATTTATAGGGAAACTATACCTTCAATTGTAGAAACTTCTATGTATTTATCAACGATTTCTTGGGCACTTTTCATTTGCACATCAACCGAAAGGCTTGTGAATTTAGCCGTTTTAGATTGAGTTGTTTTGATCACGGCTCCAAGGCAATTAAAAGCCTCTTTCACTGCCTCGATCTTTGCCTCATCAGTAGGTACAATAAATTTAAATAGGTATTCGGCCGGCCAAGTATTGCTGTTGTCGAGCTCCACTTTTAGCCTTTCATAAAATTCTTCGGTCTTCTTGTCCATCGGTCATTAAAAATAAAGAAGCAAATATACATTTTTTTGATTTATGAATTTAGTTTTGAAGTTTAAGAATTTCGGGAATGAACGGACTGTAGGATTGCATTCTTATTTTTTAAAGTTTGATGCGAGGTTAGCGACTTTTCCCATTTGATTCTAGAAGCTTCCTGTAAGATTTTAGACTTTTCCTTTAGGAATTTATCATTATAGAATTAAATTATTACTTTAGTGGAAGATAGTATATTAAGACAAATAATTGATCATAAAAATAAATGACCCAACCCACCTCTCCCTTAATCCAAGCAAAAGAATTATTAGTTTTATATAATTCAAAAAACCTAATCCTAGTTGATGCAAGCAATAGCAAAAACGCTTATGAAAACTATCACCATCAACATCTGGACAAAGCTATTTTTATTGATTTAAATACAGACCTTGCCGATATAAAACAAGATTTCGCTGATGGCGGAAGGCATCCGTTACCAACAATAAAACAATTTTCAGAAACTTTATCAAGATTAGGTATTTCGAAGGACAGCCATGTTGTGGTGTATGATGATAAAAATGGATCAAATGCATCAGCACGGTTTTGGTGGATGCTCAAAGCCATTGGACATGAAAAAGTACAAGTGCTTGATGGTGGATTTCAGGAAGCGGAACGAGTGGGTTTTCCTATAAATGCAAATCAAGTGACAATCCATAAAACACAACCGTACAAAATAGAAGGCTGGAAACTTCCCGTTGCCGCAATGGCTGAAGTTGAAAAAGCATCCCAAGACCAAAACCACATCGTGATTGATGTTCGCGACAGTGAACGGTATCGTGGCGAAAAAGAACCCATCGACTTGATTGCCGGACATATTCCAGGAGCCATCAATATTCCGTTTACCAAAAACTTGGACGAAAACGGTTTGTTCCTTTCTTCAGATGAATTAAAGGAAAAATACTTGAACATTTTTGATGGCATTTCACCTGAAAATATCATCGTGCATTGCGGTTCAGGGGTAACGGCTTGCCATACGCTTCTAGCGATAGCTTCTGCAGGATTGGAAATTCCGAAATTGTATGTGGGTTCTTGGAGCGAGTGGAGCAGGAATAAAGTCTAGGCAAGTCGGTTGCATATTCAATCTTGGTCACTATCATTCATTAATTTTCAAGCTAACCGTAAATCTTGAACCTGTATTGATGCCCTCGCTTTGAGCTGTGAAGCTTCCTTCAAACTTCTTTATGATTTGTTTGGACAGATAAAGACCTATCCCGGTTGACTTTTCATCCAGAGTTCCCCTCCTACTCATCTTGGTAAATTTCTCAAATAACAACTCACTTTTTGAATTTTCGAAACCAATTCCATTATCCTGAACGGCAATTTTCAAATGCTGGTCCTGCTTTTGAAAACTTAAAGCAATCCTGCTTTCGGGAAATGAAAATTTGATGGCGTTTCCAATCAAATTCGTCAAGACTCGCATCAACAATTCCTTATCAACTTTCAAATTAGCGTAATCAATATTCTTCTCAACGATTAGTTCTAACTTTTTATTGATTAATTTTTGAGCAAAATGTTCTTCAAGTGAAGTAACTATTTCATTAAAATCAATCTTTATGACTCCAATATCTTGCTTGATAATTTTATCCTCCTCGTTCAAAAAATTAATAAATTTATCGATAAAAGCTGTTTGCTTGTGAGTGTTTTCTACAATCAAGTTTGCATAATTTTTGGTAATTGCAGATACATCCTCTTCCGAAATCACTTTTGCCAATGAAGAGGCATTGTCGATATAATTTTTCAAATCGTGGGATAAGAGATAAATCAAATCCTGTTTTGCTTGCAACAGATTTTCATTTTCATCTATTGTAGATTGTATGTTGATCATTAACTTTCCTGCTTCATCGGAAAATTCCTGTGGCAAATTTGGAATTATTTTGATGTTTCGATAATTATCCAAAGCTTTAGACATTACTTCCATAGGCTTCATGAGTTTTTTTAAAATTAGAAGCGTTATGGCTGTGGCAAGCAGTGTCAATACCAAAGTGAGGATAAAAATAGTTGTGGGTGAACACGAATCATTAAAGTATAAGATAAAAATAATCAACCCGATCAAGGGGATATGGATACCTAGAAAGGCCACGAATAAAAATTTTGCAACATAGCTCTTTTTTAAAAACTGTATTTTAGATAAATTTTTATATAATTTCATAATCCTTGTTTTATTTGATGCTTTAAAGATAGTTTTTCTTGCCTCGTTTACAAAGCAAACCCTTAATTGGATATCAACTAACTTTTCTTACATTTTATCGTTTTCTATTTTTTCTTATATTTGAGCTACTAAAAAACAACCACAATGTCAAACATCAAACTTATAATAGAAGAACGACCAAGTGTCGTGGGGAATTTCATGGTAGGCCGTTTATTGCCTTTCCGCGAAAAGAGAATGGTGGGTCCTTTTGCCTTTATCGATCACATGGGACCTATAAAATTAACCGAATACGAGAATTTCGACGTTCCGCCACATCCACACATCGGACTCTCGACGCTTACCTATCTTTTCGAAGGAAGCATTATGCACCGTGACAGCCTAGGTTCGGAAATCGAGATAAAACCAGGAGCCGTGAACTGGATGACGTCCGGAAATGGCATCGTTCATTCTGAAAGAACACCAGAATACCTTCGAACTTCTGACAAATCCTTACATGGTTTGCAAATCTGGGTGGCTCTACCAAAACACCTTGAACAAATGGAACCTAACTTTTGCCACATCGAAGAGAAAGATATTCCGCACTGGAAGATTGGCGAAATCGACATCAAGCTAATTGCCGGAGAAGCCTTTGGAAAAAAATCTGGAGTGCCGGTTTATAGTCCGCTTTATTTTCTCGAATTGAAATCAACCACCAAGCAAACCGTTACTTTAGGCGATGATTTGTTTGGCGAAAGTGCATTGTATATTTTAGAAGGAAGCATCGAAAGCGAAGGCAATAATTTTGGACCAAAACAAATCCTGATTGCAAAAGACTCCAAACTTTGTTCGTTTGAAATGAATGAAAACACCACAATTTATATCTTTGGTGGCGAACCTTTCCCCGAAGAACGAACCATCTACTGGAACTTTGTAGCCTCAACAAAAGAACTGATTGAGGATGCGAAACAAAGATGGCTCGACCAAACTTTTCCAAAAGTTCCAGGAGAAACAGAGTTTGTGCCTTTGCCAGAACAGAGTGCTAATTTCAATATTAAAAAATAAACACAGATTACACAGATTTTCACAGATTATACAGAAACGTATTGCACCAATTTACATGAATACATACTCTGAAATTTCACGAAAATGATTTTGGCAGATAAAATTTGGTGTAAATTAGTACAATTCGTGTCTAATTTTTATTCATTCAATTGTTGCAAACGTAGTTGCATACTCCATAAAGTCCCATTTTTTGAATAAATTTGTCGGATGATACAAATAACCCTTATCGGTTCGGGCAACGTGGCCCAGCATTTGCTTTCGGCTTTCAATAAAAGTGATGCTGTGCAAATAATTCAAGTATATTCTCGAAAGATAGAATCCGTTTCACATCTTATTTCCATTGATAAAATCACGAATAGCTTTGAGGATTTGGCGGAAGCCGATGTATATATCATTGCCGTTTCGGATGATGCTGTTGCCAAAGTCGCTTCGCAGTTGCCTTTCAAGAACCGTTTGGTGGTGCATACTTCGGGAAGTGCTTCGATGGAAAGCTTGGATGACAACAACAGAAAAGGTGTTTTTTATCCGTTGCAAACTTTTACAAAAGGAAAGGAAGTTGATTTTAAAGATATTCCTATTTGCATCGAAAGCCAATTCAACGACGATTATAATGTCTTGAAAAAGCTGGCCGATTCTATATCCGATAAAGTTTTCACCATCAATTCAGGACAGAGAAGATCGTTGCATGTTTCGGCCGTATTCGTCAATAATTTTGTCAATCATCTTTATAAAATTGGAAATGACATTTGTGATGCACATCAAGTTCCTTTTGATATTTTACAACCATTAATAAAAGAAACTGCCGATAAAATTATGTCGCTTTCGCCAGATGAAGCCCAAACAGGTCCCGCAAAAAGGAATGATCAAACTACTATTGAATCCCATCTTGATTTCTTATCAGATGATAATCATAAAAACATATATAAACTACTAACGCAATCCATTCAAGACCATGGCAAAAAGTTATAAGGAATTAATGAACGACATCACAACTTTTATCTTTGATGTTGATGGCGTTCTGACAGACAGTTCTGTTCATATTACCTCAGCGGGCGAAATGCTCAGAACGATGAACATCCGTGATGGATATGCAATGAAAGCGGCTGTTGAAAGCGGCTATCATGTTTGCGTCATTTCGGGTGGAAGCAATGAAGGAGTTCGTGTTCGTTTGCAAAATCTTGGCATCACCGACATTCATTTGGCTTGTCCGGACAAGGTTCAGAATTTCAACGAATATATTAAAATCTACAACATCAAACCCGAACAAGTTTTGTATATGGGCGATGACATTCCTGATTATCACGTAATGCAATTGGTAGGTTTACCAACCTGTCCCCAAGATGCAAGCCCAGAAATCAAAGGGATTTCAACTTATATTTCTCATAAAGAAGGGGGTCGAGGTGCAGTAAGAGATGTTATCGAGCAAGTTATGAGAGTTCAAGGAAAATGGATGGCTTATTTTAATGGAAAATATGATTAAATTATAGTTAATCTGTTGACTTTTGCCTATTTACTTATAACTATTGGCTAAAAAAGACTACTTTTGCACCCCTATTTAAAATAAAAATGAGATTACACAGAAATTTAGTTTACACCACGATTGACTCCTTGAATGCAATATTCAATGACGGAGAATATGCTGATAAAGTGGTGGCAAGAGCCTTGAAAAAAGACAAACGTTGGGGAAGCCACGACAGGAAATTCGTTGCCGAAACCATCTATGAAATAGTACGTTGGAAAAGATTATACAGTGAAATTGCCGATGTAAAGGAACCTTTTGACAGAGATGATTTATGGAGAATATTTGCCGTTTGGGCAGTATTGAGAGGATATCCAATTCCCGATTGGAGGCAGCTGGAAGGAACACCTGAACGTAAAATAAAAGGACGTTTTGATGAGCTTTCTAAAGTTCGCGTTTACAAGGAATCTATTCCAGATTGGATGGACGAATTGGGTGTGAAAGAATTAGGAGAACAAGCTTGGGCAAAAGAAATTGCGGCTCAAAACCAACCTGCAAAAGTGATTTTAAGAGTAAACACCTTGAAAACCACCAAAGAAAAATTAAGAGCAATCTTGATGGATTTGGATATTGAAACTGATTATTTGACAGACCAACCTGACGCTTTGGTTTTGAAAGAAAGAGCAAATGTTTTCTTGACAGATGCTTTCAAGGAAGGCTTTTTTGAAGTTCAAGATGCAAATTCCCAATTAGTTGCCGCTTTTCTTGATGTTAAACCTGGAATGAGAGTCGTTGACACATGTGCTGGTGCTGGTGGAAAAACCTTGCATTTGGCTTCCTTGATGGAAAATAAAGGCCAGTTGATTGCAATGGATTTATACGAAAGTAAATTGAAGCAATTGAAACTTCGAGCCAAAAGAAATGGTGCTTTCAATATCGAATATAAGATCATCGATTCGACGAAAGTCATCAAAAAACTACAAGAAAAAGCAGATAGAGTCTTGATTGATGCACCTTGCAGCGGATTGGGTGTTTTGAAAAGAAACCCAGATGCAAAATGGAAACTTCAACCTGAATTTATCGACAACATCCGTAAAGTGCAAGCTGAAGTTCTAGAAAGCTATTCAAGAATTGTTAAGCCTGGAGGAAAACTAGTTTACGCCACTTGTTCGGTATTACCCTCTGAAAATCAGGAACAAGTTAAGCATTTCTTAACCACAGAAAACGGCAAAAACTTTACCTTTGTAAAAGATTCAAAGATTCTAGCTTCCGATTCAGGATTTGATGGATTTTATATGGCTTTGTTAGAAAGAAAAGCTTAAACTAAAACTATGAAAAAGAATTACTCTTTATTTTTTTTGCTGTTTACAATTATAGGTTTCGCACAAGCCCCTGCAAATTATTACAATAATGCAACAGGAACGGGCTATGCTTTGAAAACTCAACTAAAAAATATCATTAGCAATGGACATGTTGGACAACCGTATGGAACAGGGCTTTGGAGTTTATATTCTACAAGCTTGAGAGATCAGTATTATGAAAATGATAACTCATTATTGGATATTTATTCTGAAAATCCTGATAGTGCAGACCCTTATAACTATACAACAGTTTCTCAACAATGCGGAAATTACAATGCTGAAGGAGTATGCTACAACAAAGAGCATTTAATACCTCAATCTTATTTTAATAGTGAAATGCCCATGTATTCTGATGCACATCATGTTGTTCCTTCAGACGGAAAAGTAAATGGCTGGAGAGATAATTATCCTTTCGGACCTGTTGTAGGAACCACTTCTAGTCCTTGCAATAATGGCGCTACCAATATTCCATGCAATTCTCAAAATGGATCCAAGAAAGGAAACAATGCAAATACGGGCTATTCTGCAGGCTTTACTGGAATTGTTTTTGAGCCTATAGATGAATTCAAAGGTGATGTAGCAAGGAGTTTCTTTTACTTTGCTACGAGATATGAAACACAAATGGATGAGTTTTTCACTAGTGCCACCAATTCTACGAGTACACCGGCAGTTATTGCAATGTTTGACGGTAGCGAAAACAAAGCTTTCTCAAATACATTCTTAAACATCCTTATTACCTGGCACAATAACGATCCTGTAAGTCAAAAAGAAATCGATTTTAATAATTACATCTATACCTTTCAAGGAAACAGAAATCCATTCATCGATAATCCTAATTATGTGTGCCAAATATGGTCAGCTGAATGTGCCGCACTTTCATCAGGTTCTTTTTCTTTAGAAAATACCATTGCTATCTATCCAAATCCTACAAACAATCACAGAATCAACATTCAAAGTGAGACCCTTTTGGACGAAATACAACTGATTAATGTAAACGGACAAATTATACAACAGATCAAAAAACCTGTCTTTAACAGCAATACCTATACATTAGAGAATTTAAACTCAGGATTTTATTTCCTAAAATTAAGTTCTGAAAACCAATCAGTAACAAAGAAAATTATAGTCAATTAGATTATTGTCTATATACAACCAAGAAAGCCAAAGCAACCAAACTTTGGCTTTCTTTTATTACAAACATCTCTATTTCTGTTAAATAATTTCTGTGAATGAAATAATCGCATACATTTGTCGTCCTTAAAATTTAAAAATGAAGAAATTAATTACTTTACTTAACCTGTTAGTCCTTACTGCAGGTTTTTCCCAAGCGGGAGCTCCTGCCGCTTATTACAATGGCTTCAATTGGTCGCTAACCGGCAATTCGTTGAAAGCAACATTAACTACAAAAATAACTACTACCCATACCAACAATTTGAGTTATGCAGAAGCAAAAAATGCTATAATGATCACTGATTTGGATCCTACAGATGCTACCAATACAAACTTATTGTTGCTTTATGGCTTTAGTAATACCACTTGCCCAACATCTACAACTGATGACAAGGACCATAGAACACGAAATAAAGCTTTTGATGATAATGGCACAGCAGCTTCATGTTTGTGGAACAGAGAACATACCTATCCTAGAGGACTTGGAACTCCCAATTTAGGAACTACCGGACCTGGTGGAGATGCTCATCATTTGAGAGCTAGCGACAAAAAGAGAAATGCCGATAGAGACAATGATAAGTTTTTTAATGGAACCGGAAATTCGTTTGAAACGGGCTTGTTTTGGTATCCCGGAGATGAGTGGAAAGGTGATGTGGCAAGAATGATGATGTATATGTATCTGCGTTACGGAAGTCAATGTTTACCAATAAATGTTGGTATTGGAACTCCAGTTGCTACAGATACCAATATGATCGATTTATTCCTTCAATGGAATGCCGAAGATCCAG
Organism: Flavobacterium arsenatis; assembly: GCF_031456785.1. Taxonomy (NCBI): domain Bacteria; kingdom Pseudomonadati; phylum Bacteroidota; class Flavobacteriia; order Flavobacteriales; family Flavobacteriaceae; genus Flavobacterium; species Flavobacterium arsenatis. The sequence goes on along the minus strand of NZ_JAVDVI010000009.1, from coordinate 48,472 downwards.
TTTCATTATTTGAAGACAAACGAAATACGTATTTAGGAAATGCATCAAATGCCTATGGACAAGGAAACAGAAATCCTTTTATCGATAATCCTTATTTGGCAACTGTCATCTGGGGTGGTCCCGTTGCAGAAAACCGTTGGCCGAATGTATTCCTCTCTACTCAAGAATTTGAAACATTGGCTAATGTGGTTGTATATCCAAATCCATCAAACAACCATAGAATCAATATTCAAAGTGAAGTTGCCTTGAATGAAATTCAACTGATCAACATTAACGGACAAATCATGCAACAGATTAAAAACCCAGCTTTCAACGACAATACTTTCACGCTTGAAAACTTGAACTCTGGCTTTTATTTCCTAAAATTAAGTTCTGACAACCAATCAATAACTAAAAAAGTAATTGTAAATTAAAAATTGATTCATTTTATAAAGCAAAAAATCCGATGATAATTAACCATCGGATTTTTTTATGTGTATTGATTTCAAACGATTAGTCGTTCATAGAAATCAAAAACTCTTCATTGTTTCTAGTTTTCTTGAAACGATCGTTGATGAAATCCATTGCTTCTACAGGGTTCATATCTGAAAGATACTTTCTCATGATCCACATTCTCTGTAACGTCTTTTCATCAAGCAACATGTCGTCGCGTCTTGTACTTGAAGAAGTAAGATCGATCGCCGGGAAAATACGTTTGTTGGCAATTTTTCTGTCCAACTGCAATTCCATGTTTCCTGTTCCTTTGAATTCCTCAAAGATAACTTCGTCCATTTTTGAACCCGTTTCTGTCAACGCTGTCGCGATGATACTCAACGAACCTCCATTTTCTACATTTCTTGCGGCTCCGAAGAAACGTTTTGGTTTTTGAAGCGCATTTGCATCAACACCACCACTCAATACTTTTCCTGAAGCAGGCTGAACAGTATTGTAAGCCCTTGCCAAACGTGTAATCGAATCTAAAAGGATTACAACATCGTGACCACATTCTACCAAACGTTTTGCTTTTTCTAAGACGATATTCGCAATTTTAACATGTTCTTGAGGCTCTCTGTCAAAAGTAGAAGCAATTACTTCTCCCCTAACGCTTCTTTGCATATCGGTAACCTCCTCAGGACGTTCATCAATCAAAAGTACAATCAAATACACTTCTGGATGATTTGCTGCAATTGCATTCGCAATATCCTTCAAAAGCATTGTCTTTCCTGTTTTTGGCTGTGCCACAATCATACCACGTTGTCCTTTTCCAATTGGAGAAAACAAATCAATGATTCTTGTAGATATTGTACTTTGCTTTTCTGCCAATCTGAATTTTTCCGAAGGGAAAACGGGAGTCAAGTGTTCAAAAGAAATCCTGTCGCGAACAACTTGAGGATCATGTCCGTTTATTTTTAAAACCCGCACCAAAGGAAAAAATTTCTCTCCTTCTTTTGGCGGACGAACCACTCCTTTTACGGTATCTCCGGTTTTTAAACCAAACAACCGAACTTGCGAATTTGATAAATAAATATCATCCGGAGAAGCTAGGTAATTATAATCTGATGAACGAAGGAAACCATATCCATCCGGCATCATTTCAAGAACACCTTCACTTTCAATAATTCCATCAAACTCAAAATCGGCATCGCGGAAATTATTTTTCTTTGCTTTGAAATTTGGATTCTGGTTGCCGTTTGGCACCTGATTTCCGTTTTGATTTTGGTTTAAATTTTGTTTGGGATTTGGATTCTGCTTTTGTGCAGGATTCTGCTTTTGTACAGGATTTTGAGGTTTTTGAATCTTTACTTGTTCAGCATTTACTGTTTGCGATTTCTCACCAGTGGTGCTATTTTCTTCTGATTGGCTTTCGTTAACGTTCTCTACTTTTTCTTTCTGAATAGCGTTGTTAACCTTGTTTTCATATTTAGCCTTATTAAACTTGATTACTTTTCGCTCCTTTGGAGCTTCTTGATCTTGAACAATTTCATTGGCTTCCGAAGTAACTTCAGATCTAGTAAACAAATCAGCATTTTCGGCAGTTGTTTCTTTTTTATTTGGAGCAATTCTAACCCTTTTTGATTTTGAACTGTCTTCAGCAACAATAGTATTTTCATTTTCTGCAACTTTTTCAGAAGCAGACTGACGCTCTATAATTTGAGAAATCAAAGTCTCTTTTTTAACGCCTGTAGATTTTATTTTAGCCAATTTGGCGATTTCCTGAAGCTCAGAAAGCTTCATTTCTTTTAATACAGAAATATCAAACATGTAGTTTATTTGAATTAATTAGTTTGGAAAGTTGTTGTGAGATAATGTAGTGCAATTTTTTTGATGTCAATTCCTCAAAGAATGAAGTACTTAAGGATCTGCTATGCAATATTACGAATAAAATTTAATCATACAATAGTATTTCTAAAAAAGAAAATATATTTTTGTGGAAGAAAATTAAAGAGATGCTACAAAGAGTTCAAACAATTTATTTGCTGATTGCACTGGTCATCACTGGCGTTTTACCATTTGTATTTCCTTTATGGACAACAAGTGATGAAAAAGATTTTTTCTTTATGTTTGATATTAAATATGTTACCGCTTTTGGTTTAAGCACAACATTATCCTTATTGAGCATCATTTCATACAAAAAGAGACAAAATCAGTTTGTTATTGGCAGGCTGAACATCATATTGAATTTAATTTTATTAGGATTATTTGTTTACCGTTCACTAAATTTATCTGGAGAAACTGTTACGGTTTCAGAGAAAGGTATTGGAATGTTCCTCCCTATTGTTGCTATCGTTTTCTTGGTTTTGGCCAATAAAGCCATCAAAAAGGATGAAGATCTCGTAAAATCTGTGGATCGATTGAGATAAACCTATAAACTTAGTTTATTAGTGCGAAGAAAAACCCATCTTAATTGATGGGTTTTTTTTTGATTAATTTTAAGATTTAAAATCAGAATTGAAACAAATTAAGCTTTGAAATTTTATACTCCAATTATAGAGATATATCGCTCAAGGCTTTCTTTCTCTATTTTAGCAATAAACAATAAAAAATCTTCTTTATTAGAAGTAGTTTGAGCTTTTTCCAGCGATTGATAATACTCCATCCTAGATTCATAATCACCTTTGATATTGGCTATAATATAACCATGCGAAAGCAAAATCAAATTCATCACCAATCTTGAAGTTCTCCCGTTTCCATCAATAAAAGGATGAATCGTGACCAAACGTTCGTGCATCTCGGCCGCCAAAACAACCGGATGTAATGCTTTTTTATTGGCTTCATACCAAAAAAAATAATCTTCCATTTGTTTTGCAACAATAAAAGGCTGTGGTGGCATGTGAGAACTTCCCTTTATCATAACTTGAACTTTCCTATATCTTCCGGCATCTTCTGGATGAATGCCTCTCAAAATCAAATTATGAATTGACAGAACTTCTCTCTCGTTCAGATTTGAATTCTTTTCCATCAAATGCTTGATATACCCTATCGCTTCTTGATGATTAATCGCTTCAAGATGTTCCCGCATGCTTTTTCCCGAAACAGTCAAGCCTTCATTAATAACCAAATCTGTTTCTCTTAAAGTTAAAGTATTACCCTCTATTCTGTTGCTTTCAAAAGTATATTCAAGCTCCAATGCTTGAGCAATCCTGTAACTATCAAACTCTCTAAACTTATCTAATTTTGATTTTAAGTTGTCAATTTCATCCAACATTTTTTTCAAAGAAGTTGAGACCTTTTTTTTTGGAGTTGCATAATATCGCATCTCTTCTTCGGCAACCATCATAGCTTTTATTGCAAATTCTTCGTCTTTTAGTTCGTAAAGGATTTTTTCTTTTAACCAAGCAACCATAAGGATTTCCAAATCTATATCTAGAATTGAAGCAAGCTTTACAACTTGTTCCCGAGTTGGCTTTCTAGAACCCGATTCGAATTTGCTTATCAAGGCTTGATCAACATCAAGAAGAAGTGCAAGCTCTCTTGATTTCAGGCCTTTTTTCTCCCTTGCGTTTTTTAAAAGCGTTTTCATTTTTTATTATGACTTTTATTGTCTTGACAAATTTAGTCATTTTTTTAAATAAAAAAAACTTTTTCCTAAAAAGCTTTTTTAATTCGTTCAATATCTCTTTTCGTATCTTGTTCTTTTAGTGATTCTCTTTTATCATAAGTTTTTTTACCTCGGACCAAACCAATCTCTAGCTTTGCCATTCCTTTTTCGTTAGTGAAAAGCTTTAGTGGAACAATTGTCAAGCCTTTTGCTTGGACACTTTTTGCCAAGCTTTTGAGTTCTCTTTTATTCAAAAGTAATTTCCTCTCGCTTCTGGATTTGTGGTTGAATTGATTTCCGAAAGCATATTCTTCAATATAAGTATTGATGGCGAAAAGCTCATTATTACTGAATTCGCAAAAGCTTTCCGTTATATTGGCTTTTCCCATCCTGATAGATTTTATTTCGGTTCCAGCCAAAACAATTCCAGCAGTATAGGTTTCGATTATTTCGTAATCGAATCGGGCTCTTTTATTTAATATGTTGACCGTTTTTAGCATAGGGTTGCAAATGTAGTGACTAATTGCTAAAACCACAATTCAGAAAGAAAAATACTTACCAAATCATTTTGACGCTCCTGAAGAACTTTTATGGTTTGGTCAAAGTATGTGAAATGACTCCATTTTTAATTTTGATAGTATATAAGTTCCCAAATTCAGACTCTGGAATTTCTGGGTATTTCTCTTCGTCCAAGAGCTGGTTGATGTGTTTTGGAATTGTATTGCTGTGTCCGACTATCAGAATAGTTTTTCCTTGATTTTCGGCAATCATTTTTTTTAAATTAATTTCTTTGGGATTGTAGGATATGATTTGTTTTTGCTTGGAAACTGCTATTGGCAAACACGTACTTTCGGTTCGCAAATAAGAAGTGCTGTAGAAAAAATCTATTGGTGTGTCTTTGAAGAAAATTGCCCAATTCTCGGCACGTTCTTTTCCTTCGGCTGAAAGTGCTGTATTTGGTGAGCTATCAGCTTTTTCGGCATGACGTATTAGATAGATGGTTGTTTCTGATTGTGCATTCATACTTTGAAAGAATAATCCCATGAGGATGATACAGATTTTTTTCATTGTTTTAATTTTATATAAATTTAATTAAATTTTGAATTCGTTACATTTGCAGTATGGAAAATCAGCAAAAAAACAATCCGCTTCACGGCATTACGCTTCAAAAAATGATGGAGCAATTAGTCGATTATTATGGATTTGACACTTTGGGTGAGTTGATAAAAATCAAATGCTTTACGGAGAATCCGAGTGTAAAATCGAGCTTGACTTTCTTGCGGAAAACGGATTGGGCCAGAACGAAGGTCGAAAATCTATACATCCGAACGCTTCCCAAGTTTCCAAAAGGCGAATAGATTTTTATATAGCCCCGATTGGAGGGAAAATCCTTTTCTTTTTTTTCTTTAAAAAAAGAAAAGATTTGGAAGGAAAGCGGGAACATGGTTTCATTTTGAGCCCGAAAGTTTCGCTCCTACTATTAAAACTGAAAATAAATAAACGGCTGTGGTCCACTAGTGGAAGTTGCATACACCACCCAAAATGTGAGTGCCAAGATCAATGCCTTGATTACAATCGGCATCTTATCAAACGACATTTTCATGAATCCTATTAATCTTTCTGGAAGGAAATGCCATGCAAAACCTATCGCCATTACGATAAATACGTTTTGATATCCTTGAATAATCGTGAGCCATTCGTTGAAATGGAATTGTAGTTTTCCGATGTTTTGGATGACTTCAAAAGCGGTCTTGAAATCTTTTGCACGGAAGAAAATCCAGCAGAAAACCACGAAATGGAACGTCAGAATAACGCTGATGAACCATGTGACTTTGTTCTTCGGTAATTTGATGTAGTCCTTAAAGAAACGCTCGACTACTAAAGCCAAACCGTGGAGAACACCCCAAATGACGAACTTCCACGAAGCTCCATGCCACAATCCACCAAGCAACATGGTGATAAAAAGATTGAAATACATCCTGATTTTCCCTTTTCGGTTTCCGCCAAGGGAAATATAGAGGTAATCGCGAAGCCAGGTTGAAAGTGAAATGTGCCATCTTCTCCAAAACTCGGTGATGGATGCCGATTTATATGGTGTTCTAAAGTTGACCGAAAGCTTGAATCCCATCAATAAGGCAAGACCAATGGCCATATCGGAATAGCCCGAAAAATCACAATAAATCTGAATCGCATAGCCATAGGAAGCCATTAAATTTTCGAAAGCAGTGTAGGTATTTGGCGAATCGAAAACACGATCTACAAAATTGATGGAAATATAATCTGAAATAACGGCTTTTTTAATGAGTCCGCCAATGATGAGGAATAAGGCTTTATTGACATCTTCCCGAGAGAGCTTTAGTTTGGAATATATTTGCGGAATAAACTCCGAAGCCCGAACGATGGGTCCAGCCACAAGTTGCGGAAAAAAGGACACGAAAAACATATAATCGATGATGTTTCGGGTTGGTTCAATTTCCTTCCTGTAAATATCGATGATGTAGCTCATGGATTGAAAAGTGTAGAACGAAATTCCAACAGGAAGAATGATGTCATGAAAAGCAAGATTACTGTCAAAAATTCCGTTGTAATTGTCAATCAGGAAATTGGTGTATTTGAAATAGCCAAGAAAAGAAAGGTTCAGGATGACGCTTAAAATCAGATAGAATTTTCGGTAGCTCTGGATTGTTTCCTGGTAGAGAAGCTTGCCCAAATTATAATCTACAATACAAGTGAAAACGAGCAATGCAAAATAGGATCCGCTGGATTTGTAATAGAAAAACAGCGAAAAAGCCAATACATAGATGTTCCTTAATGTAAATGTTCTGGCTTTTGTGGTTAAGATATAAAGCGGATAAAATATCAGGAACATCCCCAAAAACAAGGCTGAATTGAATAATATCGGTTCCTTTGGATTGAAGGTAAACCAACCTTGGACGGTTTCCCTTGAAACCGTTCCAAAAATTTCGGTGAACCAATTTGGCATTTGGGATAAAAGTATCACTCTTTAGTAATTTTATAATTTTGAAAAGCGTTTAATAGAGCTTCAGCCAATAATTCGCCTTGTTTTACATATCCTGCTTTGGTATAATGCACCCTATCGCTACCAATCAATCCTTTTTTTGCGTTTTTTGCAACTCCATACAATCCGCCTAATTGCGAATACATATCCCAAACGGCATAGTTGGATTCTTCGGCTTTCTCAATTGTTTTTTGGGCATAATCTGCACAAAATGTATTCGGATATTTTCGTTTGAATAAAGATGGTGGCGGTGTTGCAACCAGGATTTCGGCATTTGGATTCTGGGCTTTTACACTTTGGATAAAAACATCCAATTGTTGCATATAATCCTGAGATTTCATGTGGTCGAACGATTCATTTGTTCCCAGAGAAACCACAATCAAATCGGGTTGCAAGGATTTCAATTGCTCGAAAAACATGGGATATTTATTATAATCCGAAAGTTTAGCACCATTGACACCGATGTTGTGGTATAAAATTCCCGATTTGTCGTTTTCCAAAACAACGCCATTCAATTCGAATTGCTTTTGCTCCTTGTTCGGGATCAGGTAAATTTTTTCCAATGTTTCTTCACTTCTGTAAAAATGGGAATTGTCATCAGCCATCATTTCCAAAGGAATAAATTCTGAACGCGAAATCGAACGCTTCTGCATTTGGTTGGTTGGAATTTTAAGCGTTTTTCCAGCTCGGATGTTGTTGCTTTTTAAACCATTTGCTCTTTTAATTTCGGAAACCGAAACATTGTATTTGTCGGCAATTATCGATAAAGCCTCACCATTTTTTATCTTGTGGGTAATGCTTTTTGGCACATCCGATTCTAAAACAATTGTCTTTTTGGCGGTTGCAACTTGGAACATATTTTCATTATTTGGCGTGACAATTTTTATTAGATTGAAAAAATTATCGGCTTCTTTGGCATTTACTTCGATGGCAAAATCGTCATTTCGGGAAGACAGTAAAATCCCACTCAAACCAACGTTGCTTCCGTTTACAGGAGAAACAATTCTATGGTTGTTCCAACTTTCGTTCGATGAAAACTTCACATCCCAAGAACCATTTGTACGAGCTAAATTATGTGGAAAAATCAAACCTCGACCTCCGTTTCCAAAAGTATCCTGCAGTTTTTCACGGACAACGTTGGTCATCAAATCGGCTTGGATGTGTGAATCGCCAATATGAACAATGTTTACTTTTTGTGAAGTGGTGTCGCCCTCCAGATTTGCCAGTTTTTGATAGAATTTACGGATTGCATTCGAGTTGATAATGCCGTTATTTGGAATATCAACTTCTATCGTATCAATTGAAACCGAATCGATTTCTACATAAGAAGAATCGATGGTTTGGCCCTGACTTACATAAGCAAAAAGCAACCAAAAAAATATATAAATCCGATTAATTTGCATTTTCTTCCTCCTCGCTATTTTGGAAAAGAGTATCCAAAATAGATTTCTCTTTTTCTTTTTCTGGTTCTTTTCGTTTTTTTCTTAACTCTTTATATTGTTTGTAGCCATCGTTCAACTGTTCGTACAAAAGTCCGGCAATTTTTTTCGCTCCTCGAAAGTTGAAATGGGTATAATCTTTATTGGCCATAACCGGTTCCTCCTCTGTCCATTTCACCATCGAACCATCGCCACCCATCAAGGTATAAAGATTCACGTAGCTTGATTTTGTCTTAACGGCATATCTTTTTTGGGCATTTGTCAAGGGAACAACGGCCGAATCGGTTTTCATTTCTGTTTCATATTTCGAAGATTTATCGGCAGTGGAAACAATCAAAATTGAAACTCCTGGGAAGCATTCCTTCAGTCGGTTAACGGTTCGGGTCATGCTTTTATCGTACCAGGTATAATCTTTAGTTCCGTAATTCAAGACGTTGGTTCCGTAGTGAAGAATGATTAGATCGTAATCCAACTTCTCTTGGAAAGCCCTCATTGTCGCTACATCAAACTTGGAGATCGGGATTCCAGAATTTCCCCTTTGCGAGAAATTATCAACGTGAACGCCTTTTCCATCGTCAAAATTAAATCCGTATATTGGAATTGAATCGGCTTTAATAAAATCGACTTTCAAATTTTTTAAAGGTAATTTTGAAAGTGTTAGCGTGTTTAAAATATTATTTGGAAGCAGTTTTTTATGGAGTGTATCTTTCCCAATCGTATATCGGATCTCGCCATTTTTATTTTTTGCACTTCCGTAGAATAACGTCGGATTGTCGAGCTGTGAAGTGAATTTGAATCTTCCAGCCTTGTATTTCACCCATTCCACTTTTGCTGTATCATTGGCAAAAAACACATGACCGTTCACTCCAAAAGGTCTTCTGGGATATTTTATGTTCAAATAGGATTGTGTTTTCCAATTGCCCGAAAATTGATGCTCGATTGAACTTCTTGACCCTGCCGATTCCGAAGTTATTGCCACAAAACCAACTCCGGATCCTCCAAAATTTTCTTGAAAGTAGCTTCTGAAATCCTGCACAATCATATCGCCATCGGTCATAGAATCGCCAAAATAGGCAATTCGAACGTTTCCTTTTTGGGCGGTTTCCAATTGGTATAATTTTTCGTAAAATGCAATCAAATATTGGTTTCCCTTGTAATTTTCATAATTTTCTTCCGGAAAAGTAACGCCGTTTGTTTCATAATAAACAATGGGTTGATTCGCCAACGTATCGCCAATATCGGCCTTTGAGGTTTCCTTTTCGGCTTCAAAAGCATCAATCAACATGCTGTCAATTAATACGTTTTTTGTGGCTCCTGGTTTTTCGGAAAACAATCTTTTAGGTAAAACTTTTTTTACACCTAAAAAGAAAATTGCCGAGAGAAGCACAATTAGGAAGGATTGAAGGAAATAGGATTTAGTTGATTCCACTTAGAAAGTTATAAATTATGAGTTATGAATTATGAGTTTGCTTTACTTGTGACAATAATGCTTCGTATTATTTTTAGTAACTCCACAGCTTCATTTTCATACTTGTATATTCTGATTGTTTCTTTTTTAATTCTGGCTTAGCACTTACTTTCTCGTGTTGAGATTCCTCCTTCGTCGGAATGACAAAATTGACGATTTACTTGCATTTGAATTACATTCTTTCCGGAACCGAAATCCCCAACAAACCAAATGCAGAAGCAATAGTATCGGCTACTTTTTGAGACAATTGTACTCTGAATGTTTTCTCCGTCAAATTATCCGAACCTAAAATCGGCACCATTTGATAGAAAGAGTTGTATTCCTTAACCAAATCATAGGTATAATTCGCAATCAAAGCCGGACTGTGGTTTTGAGCGGCATTCTGGATTACTTCTGGATACAATTCCAATTGCTTGATCAATTCTTTTTCCTTTTCGTGCAGGTTTACTTCTGATGTTGAAAATGTTACGTCATTGAATTCGAAATTAGCTTTACGGATAATCGATTGGATTCTGGCATACGTATATTGAATAAACGGTCCTGTATTTCCTTGAAAATCCACAGATTCTTCAGGGTTAAACAAGATTCGTTTTTTAGGATCTACTTTTAGGATGTAATATTTCAAGGCTCCAAGCCCAATCGTGTTGTATAATTTTGCTTTTTCTTCGTCTGAATAATCGTCCAACTTTCCTAATTCTTCCGAAATAGTCTTGGCTGTTTCAGTCATCTCGTTCATCAAATCATCTGCATCTACAACCGTTCCTTCACGGCTTTTCATCTTTCCGGAAGGCAAATCTACCATTCCGTAGGAAAGATGGAACAAGTTTTTAGACCAGTCGAATCCTAGTTTTTTCAAGATCAAGAACAACACTTTGAAGTGATAATCTTGTTCGTTTCCAACCGTATACACCATTCCGCCAACATCTGGAAAATCCTTCACACGTTGGATAGCTGTTCCGATATCCTGTGTCATATAAACCGCTGTTCCGTCTGAACGAAGCACGATTTTTCTATCCAAACCTTCATCGGTCAAATCAATCCAAACCGAACCATCTGGGTCTTTCTCGAAAATGCCTTTTTCCAGTCCGATTTGAACAACGTCTTTTCCTAATAAATAGGTATTGCTTTCGTAATAATAAGAATCAAAATCAACTCCCATATTTTTATAAGTGGAAGCGAAACCATCATATACCCATTGGTTCATTTTTTTCCAAAGGGAAATAACTTCTGGTTTTCCGGCTTCCCAATCCAAAAGCATTTGTTGGGCTTCCAAAATAATCGGAGCTTGCTTTTTAGCTTCTTCTTCGGTTTTGCCTTGAGCGATTAATTCATTGATTTGGTTTTTATATTCCTTATCAAAAGCAACATAATACTTACCCACTAATTTATCGCCTTTCAAATCTTTACTTGGAGTTTCTCCGTTTCCGAATTTCTCCCAAGCCAGCATCGATTTGCAGATATGAATTCCTCTATCGTTGATGATTTGTGTCTTATATACTTTTTTTCCCGAAGCCTTGATGATTTCGGCAACCGAATAACCCAAAAGATTGTTTCGAACGTGACCCAAATGCAAAGGCTTGTTGGTGTTTGGTGAAGAATATTCAACCATTACCGCCTTCTCATCTTCTTTTGGAGAGACAAACCCGAAGTTTTTATCTTCTTTAATCGCATTGAAAAAATTCAAATAATAAGCATCTGAAATCACGATGTTCAAGAAACCTGAAACAACGTTAAAAGCTTTTACTTCTTCTACATTTTCAACAAGATAAGTTCCGATTTTATTTCCCAACTCCACCGGATTGCTCTTGATTTGCTTCAATAACGGAAAAAGCACCATTGTGATATCGCCTTCAAATTCCCTACGTGTTGCCTGAAATTCGATTTTTTCAATAGTTGTATCAAATACAACCTGAATTGCTTTCTGGATTTCCGGGGTAAGTGTTTGAATTAGCGACATAATATTCTTTTTTTTAAGAGTGCAAAGATAATTGGAATTCGTTAATTTGAAGTATCAAAATTCACAATATCTCTCATTATTTTTAAAACGGATTTTTGTCTTAATGAAACGCTAATAACAAACCTCTTCACAATAAAAATTTCTACTTTTGACGCGTGATAAAATCTTTGAGAAATAGTAACTATTTACGTTTAGTTTGTGCTTTTTTGGCACTCTACATCCTCAATTGCAGTATTGACACGAGCGACCTCTATCGAAATGGTGCTAAGAAAAATTTGAGCATCAACCATCAGGAAAGTGTGGCGGAATTAATTATCGAAAAGGTCTTGGGATTTGAAAATGCCATACCTGAAATGGATGATTCGGATGCTGAAAACCATTCGACCTTAAAAAAAACATCAATAGCTGATTTCTTTATCCTTCCAAATTGTGCTTTAGAGCTGAAGAACTTTCAAGTTGCTTCAACTTCAAAAAACATAGGTTTTAGTAAATCATCCCGTTTGCAAACCTATTTTGAGATTCACTCTCCTCCACCCGAGATTTAATTTGTTATCGCGTTTTTTTATGCTTTGTTGTTTTCCAAAACAGGAAAGACAACAAGCTCTTGGTTTAACAAATTATCAAAACATCAATGAAAAATATACTTTCAAGAACGCTTTATTTCACTCTATTAATGACGTTCATGAGCGTCAATTTGACGACAGCCCAAACTGGAAAAGAAGAAAAAACCACCATCGACAGCCTTTATATCGAAGAAATTCAAGACAGAAAAGGCCCAGCAAAAGTATTGCATGCTGAACCTTTGTACATCGATTTGATTCGTGATTTAGGAGCTCGAAAAGGAGAAAAGGAATGGAATGTTGGTTTCGGACTAACAGACAACAACAACTATGATGAATATTTGGCTTTGGTTGAATATGAATGGGCTCCAATCGATCGTTTGGGCCTTGAAGTGGAACTTCCTTTCACTTTTTATCCTTCCAATAAAAATGCAAATACACCTGCAAGTAAATTAAATGGACTGAAATTGGCAGCCCAATATTCCTTTTTTGTTTCGGAAAAATGCAAAACTTCTTTGGCAATTGGATACATTCATGAATTTGAATTGACCGATTTTAGCAGCTATGGCAATGCAAAATTGTTTACGGGAAACATTTACAATCCTTTTTTTGTAGCAGCAAAACGTTGGGGAAACAACATCCATACACTTCTTTATACAGGACCTGCAATCCAGCATCATTTTCACGACAACAGCTCGTTCACTTCTTGGCAAATCAACAGCAATTTTCACTATATGATTCCTGGAACACGAAATTTTATTGGAATTGAATTCAATAAAGAGGTTACCAAAACTGATTTTGATATGACCATCCGACCGCAAATGAGAGTTAGTGTTGCTGAAAATATCCTTATAGGAATTGTAACAGGAATTCCGATTAGTCGCGAAAACGAACGCTTTAGTTCTTTTTTACGACTCATTTACGAACCGGGACATTAAGATTTGTTGAACTTTTTTTTATAAGCAATCCATAACCCTACTACTTTTATTATCAAGGGTTATGGGTTGTTTTTCATTTATAATAATCTAAAATTTATCTTTTTTTAAAAAATAAATGTAACATAATCCAAAAACGGGAGTCTATTAGAGAACTTGAATGATATTTTCATTGAAGTTAAACATCAATCATCAATCAAAAAACAAACGTTATGAGAATTAAGTTGCTCTTCCTGTTCCTTTTTGGGACACTGTTTTCTATGCATGCCCAAAATGCAGGAACAATTTCAGGAAAAGTTGTGGATCAAAAAAATGCGCCAATTTCTTATGCCACTGTTGCTATAAAAGAAGGCGAAGCGGTTATCACTGGAGGAATTACAGATGATAATGGCGATTTTCAAATTAAAAACCTAGCCTTAAAAAATTATACGGTTGAAGTGCAATTCATCGGATACAACACTTTTAGCACAAAGGCCGATCTGACCAATCAAAAAAGCATTTCCTTTCCTAAAATTACTTTATTAGAAGAAGCTACCCAGCTTCAAGGTGTTGAAATTGTTCAGGAACGTTCGACTGTAGAGCAAAAAATCGACAGAAGGGTGATTAATGTGGGTCGCGATTTGACGACTGCCGGAGCTACTGCATCGGAAATCATGAACAACATTCCATCCGTGAATATAGATCAGGACGGAAAAATCTCCTTGAGAGGAAATCAAAACGTTCGTGTTTTGGTGGACGGACGACCTACGAATGTGGATCCTGCTCAATTGCTGAAACAAATTCCATCAACTTCGATCAAGAAAATCGAACTGATTACCAATCCGAGTGCGAAATACAATCCGGAAGGAATGTCGGGCATCATCAATATTGTCTTGCACAAAAATGCCAATGACGGTTTCAACGGAAGCCTTAATGCTGGAATCACTTTTGGGGAAACGCCAAAATTCAACAACTCGCTAGACATGAACTACCGAACTGGAAAAGTGAATTTTTTCGGGAATGTTGGAAGTAATTTTGGTGAAAATTTCAATGAAGGTTTTATTGAGCGTTTCGACAATAATTCGCAACAAATATTAGATATCGTCAATGATAACGAATCCTATTTGTATAAAATCGGGATGGACTTTTACATCAACGATAAAAACACAGTGTCGTTTTATACCAACCAAAACGGTATAGATGGCGACGGAAATGTGAATACAGACATTCGTTATTTGAACAATGATGAACCAAACGTATTGCAATTGGGTAACTATCTGACCAATAACCGAAGTGGTGCTTATAACTTGGCCTACAAGCATTTGTTTGCAAAAGACGGGCATACCTTGGATTTTGAAGGGAACTTCAACGATTATAAACAAACCCAGAATGCAAATTTTGATACTTCGACTTTTGAAATTGGAAATCCGGGAACTTTAGACGAACGCATTATTTTTAGCGATAAAATCATTGATAAAAGAGAAAACACAACATTGAATTTGGATTATGTGAATCCGTTGAACGAGAAAACAACGCTTGAACTTGGTGCCGAATCCAGAATCGTTAGAAGTTCAAACGATTATACTACTGGAAATCTTCTACTTCCTGTTGAAAATCGTCTTTCAAATTATACGTATGATATTGACATCTATTCGGCTTATGCCACTTTTGGTCAGCGATTTGAAAAGTTCAGCTACCAAGTTGGTGCCCGTTTTGAGAGTTATAAGGCGAAAGCCAATTTAAATAAAGGTCAAACCACTTTCGAAGACGATTACTTGACGCTTTATCCATCGGCTTATTTGACGTATAACTTGAACGAGAAAAACATGTTCCAATTGAGCTACAGCCGTCGTGTTGACCGACCAAGTTTGGAGCAAACGAAACCAATCAGGGAGTTCTCGACGCCTTTGGTTACAGGTTTAGGAAACGCTGAATTGGAACCACAGTTCACGAATTCGGTAGAGGTAAATTATACCAAAATGTTCGGAAAAGGTTCTTCTTTTACTTCTGGAGTTTTCTACCGAGTGATTGACAATGAAATCAATCGTGTCTTGTATAATGACGAAACAACAGAAAACCCTAACGATTTGATCATGAGCTGGGACAATTTCGACAACAATACCGCTTTTGGTTTTGAATTGTCTGCGAATTATAAAATTGCAAAATGGTGGGACATCCAGCCTGCCATCGACTATTCTAATATTTCCCAAAAAGGATTGGTTTCGGTTTTGAGAGAAGGAACGGTAGATGAATTTGATTTCGTAGAAAGAGAAGTTGATGTTGCCGCTTTCAATGCCCGTTTGAACAGTAATTTCAAGGTGAATAAACGCTTGAGCTTCCTTTTGTTCGGATTCTACAGAGGCGGAGTTGACGGAATTCAAAACGACAGCAAAGAAATGTATAAGATTGATGCTGGAGGAAGATATTCGCTTTTAAACAACAAGATGTCGATCAGTATTCGTTTCAACGACATCTTCGACCAGATGAAATATGGTTTTGATTCTAGAAATCCTTATCCGAGCCGTGGACAATTTACTTGGGAAAGCCACTCGGTTTATTTCGGAATCAACTACATGTTTGGTGGCGGAAAAAACAGGGCGTTGCAAAGAAAATACCGCGACGACAACACCAAGCAAGGTGGCGGAGGAATGTTTTAAGGTTATACATTGGAGTTAGTTAAAGAAAACCCCGTCTAGTTTTTTAAACAAGACGGGGTCTTCTTTAAATTCCAAATCACAAATTATAAAATATAAACAAATTCCAATTCTTAAAATCTCAATTTTTCAAACCTTTCCAGACTTCGAAAAGATTTGGAATTTAAAAGATTGATATTTGAAGCTTATTTGCTTTTTGGAATTTTTCTTTTGCTTTTTGGAATTTAAAAACCCCGGCTCTTCCTAAATTACTTTTTCAAAACAACATCCACTTCTGTTCGTTCACCATCATTCACATCCACACGAACCAGCTGTTCCAAAAATCCTTTCTTCTTAAACATAAAATCATACGTTCCAGCCTCCAGCGTCTTGATTCTAAAATGACCTTCAACACCCGTAAAAACCTGAACCTTCGCTTCTGCCGCCTCAATCACCACATTCGCAACAGGATTGCCTGCTTCATCCTTTACTTTCCCCATCACAGATAATTTTCTATAACCCGGATCCGTCAGCAATCGGTTATTTTTGTAGTTGCGATAAAAATCAAAATGATCCGCCCTCACCATCTCAAAAACCTTGTCCATTTTTTTTAGCAACTTGTCCGTGTCAGAAAATAAAACCGCCAATTCCGCCGTAGCATCCTTTTTAGTCACCACCTTCTCCCTCGGTTTCGGAATCACAGCCTTATAGCTTTCAATATCTTTCACCAACGTTTCCAACATCGGTTTCTTCAAACCATAAGCAACCATCTTGTCCAGATACTCAACACCCGCATCATGAATCACCATACACTTATCCCTCAAAACCGTATCCGCACTACGCTCCAAATCCGATTTGCTGTAATCAACCAAATGTTCCAGCTCCTCATTCTCCTCTTCAATCGCAAAAGCCCTAACCTTTCGCGAAACCTCTAAGGCCGACAAAATCAAAGTATCCTTAAGCCGATACTTGTTGGCGGTAGTTCCCTTGCTGTCGCGTTCCTGAATCTCACGTTGCTCCATGATCGCCTCAATCTTTTCATCAAGGGCCTTCTCATAGTCACCAAACTTCGGAATCTTGTCCTTGATTTCCTGTGGTGCATCGTGCAAACCATCAGCCGTTACCAAATAAGAACTTAATTTTGCTTCCTGAATTCTTTCCATAGCATTTTGTTTTTAGAATTGTTTTTATAAATAAATATTTAACTAAACTAAAAAATTATTAAACAAAAAACAAACAAAATACTTTTATATTTTTAAATTATTTATTAAAACACTAATAAATTGACTTAAAAAAACATCAACTACTTAATTTTCAGCCATTAAATGTGATATTCATTTTTAAATAGTTTTCACTTAACATCCAATAATAAAATATTTTCCTACATTTAAAATTCCTAATTTCCTTTACTTAAATATAGTTTATGAAGAAAACAATCCTACTACTACTCCTAGCACTCACCTTCGGATGTGACAAAGACGATGACAACAATCCCGGTAACCCCGTAGACCAGCTACCAACCGCTACACAAACTGGAGCACAAACATTCGGGTGTCTAATTGATGGTAAAGCGTTTGTACCACCAAAATTCGGCAGCAACGCTCCAAATGCTTTTTACCAGTTTGTTGGTGGTGCTTATACTTTAGGTATAAATGCTGCAACTGGTGGTGGAACTGAACTTAAATCAATAAACATTGGATGTCTTGATATGCCTATAATGACAGTAAACAGCTACACTCTAAAGGAGTTTATTTCTGGTAATTATTTTGGAGAATACAGAAAAGCAGCTGGATTTATTTTTGATGGCTCTTCGTTTTCTCAGCAACCTGGCAATCTAGTAATTACAAGATTTGATCCTGTAAATTTTATTATTTCAGGGACTTTTAATTTTAAAGCAAAAGAATTAAGCACAGGTGAGATTATAGAGATTACTGAAGGACGCTTTGATATGCAATACACTAACTGACACTAAAATAGCGAAATACTAATTTTCCCTTACCTTTAATAATAAAAATATTTCCCACATTTACTCAGCCTTAATTTACCTTTACCAAAATTCATACTATGAAAAAAGCCATCCTACTACTTCTACTAGCAATCGCTTTTGGTTGCGACAAAGACGACAATACTACAACACAAGCACTACCTCCAGCAACACAAACAGGTGCAGGAATTTTTGCTTGCAAAGTAAACGGCAAACCTTTTATTGATAAAAGTGGCTCATTTAACTGTTTTTATCAGTTTGTAGATGGTGAATATTATTTTCACATTACTGCCAATGATATAGTTGATGATATCGATGAAATTACACTATATTCAAGTAAGATTCAACTGGAGGAAGGCGGAATGTATGAATTAAAAAACTACGAAGATTTTTCCATATCTGGTTTAGTTTTTATGAAAAATAGCTTTTTAAATGTCAGTACAACTGCACTTCTTCCCGGCACATTAAACATAACAAAGTTAGATTTAGACAACTTTATTGTATCCGGAACATTTAATTTCCAAGTTATAAATCCAATAACAAATCAAACTATCCATATAACAGAAGGAAGATTCGATTCGTTATTTACTCAATAAAACATAATGATATGAAAAAAATAATTTTAATTTTTGCAGTTATACTAACATTTTTTGGTTGCGAAAAAAACGACGACAACAATAACGAAACACTTCCACCAGCAACACAAACAGGAGCTGGGACTTTTGCTTGCTATGTAAACGGTAAACCTTATATTGACAAAAGCGGAGGATGGTTCAATTGCTATTATCAATTTGTGGAGGGGGAATATTATTTTAGTATTGGAGGTGAAGATGAAAATCATAATTTGTTGGATCAAATAGTACTTTCCTCTAATGCTTCTGAAATTGAGAACAACATACAATATCTATTGACCTGCAACGAGCCTGGTAACTATTATGCAGAAGTAGCATTTACAAACCAATTATTAGGAGCGACTACTTGTAGCTCTTCTTTTGGAACTATGACTATCACAAAATTAGACTTTGATAATAACATAGTATCAGGAAATTTCGAATTTGATGTAATTCATCCTAATAGTGGTGAAATTATTCAAATTAGAGATGGAAGATTCGATTCGTTATTTACTCAATAAAACATAATGATATGAAAAAAATAATTTTAATTTTTGCAGTTATACTAACATTTTTTGGTTGCGAAAAAAACGATGACAACAATAACGAAACACTTCCACCAGCAACACAAACAGGAGCTGGGACTTTTGCTTGCTATGTAAACGGCAAAGCATTTATTGATAAAAGTGGCGGTTATTTTAATTGCTTTTATCAGTTGGTGAACGGGGAATATTATTTTGGAATTAGTGGATTAGATGATAATCATAGTATCTTTCGTGCAGTTGCATTGGCTACAAATGCTTCAGAAATCACAAATGACCAACAATATGAGTTGAGTTGTAATGAACCTAACAATCATTATGGCGAAGTAGCATTTACAAGGCAATTATTAGATGCTACAACTTGTAACTCTTCTTTTGGAACTATGACTATCACAAAATTAGACTTTGATAATAACATAGTATCAGGAACTTTCGAATTTGATGTAATTCATCCTAATAGTGGTGAAATTATTCAAATTAGAGATGGAAGATTCGACACGTTATTTACTCAATAAAACATAATGATATGAAAAAAATAATTTTAATTTTTGCAATTCTACTAATAGTATGCGGTTGCAATAACGATGACAACAATAACGAAACACTTCCACCAGCAACACAAACAGGAGCTGGGACTTTTGCTTGCTATGTAAACGGTAAACCTTATATTGACAAAAGTGGCGGATGGTTCAATTGCTATTATCAATTTGTGGATGGTCAGTACTATTTTGCAATTGGAGGTGAAGATAGAAATCATCCTGTTTTTGACTTTATCGCAATAGCCTCAAATTCTTCAGAAATTGAAGGAGGCAAGGAATATCCTCTTTTATGCAATCAGACAAATAACCATTATGCGGAAGTAGCATTTACTAATCAACTATTAACCACGACAACCTGTAATACTAATTACGGCACTCTTGTTATAACAAAATTAGACTTTGACAATAAAATAGTATCAGGAAATTTTGAGTTTGATGTAATTCATCCTAATACCGGTGAAACAATTCAAATCCGAGACGGAAGATTCGATACTTTATTTACACAATAAAAACAACCAAAAACAAAAACATGAAAAAAATCAGTACCTTACTGTGCTCTATGTCCTTATGAACTATAGCCTATAGAATACTTGCATTTACAAAATAATTCCACCATAACCTTTCGATAACTAACTATTTTCCTACATTTACCCGTCCTTTATTTACATTTACCAAAATTCATACTATGAAAAAAGCCATCCTACTACTTCTACTAGCAATCGCTTTTGGTTGCGACAAAGACGACAATACTACAACACAAGCACTACCTCCAGCAACACAATCTGGCAAAGGAACCTTTGCCTGCTATGTAGACGGCAAGCCTTTTATTGACAAAAGCGGCGGATGGTTCAATTGCTTTTATCAGTTTGTAGATGGGGAGTATTTCTTTTCAATTCAGGGAAGAAATGAGAATAACAGCATGCGAACTGTGATTATCGCTACAACTGATAAAACTATTTCCCAAGGAGAAGTTTTACCTTTAGTGGTTAATCAAAACGGTAACGCTTGGGGAGGTGGCAGATTTAATCTTCCGAACAATACTGCAGAAGGCTCTTACACAAACTCGCAATATTCAGGAGAATTAACCATTACCAAACTTGATTATACCAGCCACATAGTTTCTGGAATCTTCTGGTTTGATGTTAAGCATCCAATTTCGGGAGAAACAGTAGAAATCCGCGAAGGTCGCTTTGACACTTTATTTACACAATAAAAAACAACCAAAAACAAAAACATGAAAAAAATCAGTACCTTACTGTGCTCTATGTCCTTATGAGCTATAGCCTATAGAATATTTGCATTTATAAAATAATTTCACCATAACCTTTTGATAACTAACTATTTTCCTACATTTACCCGTCCTTTATTTACATTTACTAAAATTCATACTATGAAAAAAGCCATCCTACTACTTCTACTAGCAATCGCTTTTGGTTGCGACAAAGACGACAATACTACAACACAAGCACTACCTCCAGCAACACAATCTGGCAAAGGAACCTTTGCCTGCTATGTAGACGGCAAGCCTTTTATTGACAAAAGCGGCGGATGGTTCAATTGCTTTTATCAGGTTGTAGATGGGGAGTATTATTTTAGCATAGGAGGTAATAGTGCAAATAATTTACCTCAAAACATATATATCCAAACAGATAAAAAACAAATTTTTGAAGGAGGAAGTTATCAATTATTACAATTATCTGACGGTAATGCATATGCTGGCTGTGGCTTCTCTTATTCAATCACAGAAAATTATCAATCTTACACGAATTCAAATTATTCAGGTGAATTAACCATTACGAAACTCGATTTTACTAATCACATCGTTTCTGGAACCTTCTGGTTTGACATCAAGCACCCGGTTACTGGAGAAACTGTAGAAATAAGGGAAGGAAGATTTGATACTCTATTTACACAATAAAAAAACAACCAAAAACAAAAACATGAAAAAAATCAGTACCCTACTGTGTGTGCTTTATGCTATCTTGGGCCATAGCCAACAGCAAACTAACAGTACCCAAGCTATCATCCGTCCAATTCATATCAACAATGAATGGAAAAATCAGGTCAACCCTATTTTTCAGGGACTAGACAAGACGCGTGTTCCACATGGAATTTTGAACGATTATGCAATGGAGTTTACCAATGTTCCTGCCTATAATGGAACCCTAACCGATAGTACTTTTATAGATCCAAATGTATTGGGGAGTATCTATAAAACGCTGTTTATGGGAAAGGTAACTACCACAACACAATATTTTCCTACTATAGAAAACGTTGCAAACAATTGGGCAACACACCGGAGAAGCTATAATCAAACCGAACAGAGCACACTTGTTCTTGCAGGATTGTTCTACCAGTATTCCCGGATCAATCCGCAATCTTCAAGCAAAATAACAGTCAGCAACAACAAATATTATGATAAATTTGTAAAGAGCGTTTGGCAGAACCCTTACCAAACGATGAGTGCTATTGCCTTCACTCCAGCCATCAACAGCTACAATAAAAAGAGTTTTGGTGTGGTGCTTCCTCAAGATCTGATGTTGAGCAACAGTAGCAACTTGATACAAAAAATAGAGGTCAACCTTAATGACGGTTCAGGATACAAGCTGCTCTCCATCAATCAAAAAATATATGCCAATTATGCACAGAACGGAACCTATAATTGGGTGTTCAAAACTACACTCACCAACGGAACAATTCTGTATTCCCATACCAAGGTTAAAATCGATGCACCTCTTGTGTTACCTCCACCTCAACCCATGGGAACCAACGATTATGCCAACAATGTCTTTGTTCCCCATCCAACCAATCCTCTTTTTGTAGCACAAGCTGGTGCCATACTACGTATCGACTATGCCCCTGCTCATAATGGACAGATTAGAAAGCCGTTTATTGTGGCAGAAGGTTTTGATCCCGGTAGTGTTACGGAACCTGAAACGGAGGGTGGAGAGCGAAGTTTGAACAATTTCCTAAATGATCAAGGAGATTTACCGAATTCTGGAGATCTAAGAGACCTCCTTTTATTTGATAACACCCAAGAATACGACATCATCTATATCGATTGGCAAAACGGCATGCACAACATCAAGCACAACAGCGAGGTGCTCCGCAATGTTATAAAATGGGTAAACGCCAAGAAACTTCAGGCTGGTAGTACCGAACCTAATGTTTTGATAGGACAAAGTATGGGTGGTTTAATAGGTCGTTATACATTAGCCAAAATGGAGAAAGACTATAACGAAGACCATGATGTAAGATTATTCATTGCCCACGATTCTCCAATGCAGGGCGCCAACACACCGGTAAGCACACAATATTTTAGCCGTCATATATACGACGAATATACATCGGCTCCTTTACTGTATGGCTTCATGGAAAATGTAATCCCTTCTATTTTAAATTTTGTTGATTTAATGCTTTCAACGAATCTTGCCGTTAAATTCCCTTCACTTGATGATATACTCACCATACAAGACACACCGGCAGCGATGCAAATGAATTATCATTATGTTGACCTTGCTAGTGACCCTACAACGGCTGTGCATTCGGTTTGGCAAAATGAATTTGATGCCATGGGCTATCCTGAGGAATCAATAAATATCGCGATAAGCAACGGTAATGAATGTGCAGTAGACCATGGCTTTGGTCCGAGAGCTAAATTCATTAGTTTGCATGATACCGATAATCCCGATTTTTTTGGCGACTTGGTGCACATGCTTATAACGCCTATTATTGGTGACCAAATTAATGACTTTTCATTAGCTATACTTGGTACTTTGCCTGGATCTAGCAAATACTTTTACGATTTTGACCTACATGCCAATCCACTTACTTTTGCATCAGAAAGACAAGTGTATGCAGGTAAGGTGAGATATGAAAAAAAATTTCTGTGGATAGTGAAAATGACTCATACAATGATGGAACGAAACAAAACAGTTCCCCTAGGCTATTTACCTTTTGACACTTACTCTGGTGGCTATTATGATATAGGCAATGTTATAGAAGAACTCCCATTTAGTAGTAATGTTGTTGTGAATAGAAGATATGGTTTTATTCCTGTTGTGAGTGCTCTTGATATCAGAAGAAATAATCAGCCAGTACTTGAAGTAGATTATTTAAAAAAATATGCTGCAGGAACAACCCCTGAGCCTGCCTTGACAAGCGGTTTTCATGCTTTTATAGTGGATTATACTGATAACTTCATTAACAATGAACACATTTCATTTCAAGTCCGAAACGGTAATTGGCTCGCCGGACATTTGACCGAAGAATTATCAATACCAACAGATTGTAGTTATATGTGCTCCACTAGAGAACCTAATTGGGCAGATTCTATATGCACTTCACAAATGTTCACAAGCCCTGTAATTATATCAGACGCTACTTATACTTGGAGCATAAGCGAAGGTTACAACTTAGTAATAGGCTCTGCAACCAATCTTCAAAGTTTTACCGTAACTAATAGAAATATTGGTTCTGGATACATTACAATAGACTTATTTGTTACCACACTTGCCTGCGGTACAAAAAATTTCACCAAAAGACTTTGGGTAGGCCTCCCAACCATCCGCCAACCACTGGATTGTGCAACCAATCCACTCAATGATCCAAGCTGTACCCTAACATTATGCAAAAGCAACGAATACTTGGTAAACAACCTCATCCGTATAGAAGCCGTAGGCCTTGCCCAGAACTCTACCTACCTCGATTGGGAGTGGGTCAAGATCTCCAACAACTTCAACTGGAACACGGTTGGAGCCAATGGCAGCATCAGGATACAAACCTCACAAACGGGACCTGTGGTGTTTAAAGTACGTGCCAAAAACGCCTGTGGCTGGACACCGTGGCTTATACAAAATTATACCGTTGTAAACTGCCCTGGACCAATTGCATCCCGAATGGCAAGCGAAACCATCTACACCGTTTACCCCAACCCTGCCACCGATATCGTAAACATTTCCCTGCGGGATCAAAACAACATCCCTTCAACCGATACAGCAGTTTCAGGAGAATTGGTAGACATGAACGGACAAACCAAAACAACCGTTCAAATCAACAACAACCAGGCAACCTTCTCGGTAGCAGGACTGCCAATGGGAATCTACGTCCTCAACATCAACGTAAACGGCCAAATCGAAGGACACCAGATAGCAGTAGAATAAACAGTAAAAGCATTTCATAACAACAAAAAAGGGTTTGGCATCAACGCCAAGCCCTTTTTTATACCCAATCCCAATACAACAACCACACTTACAAATCCACCAAAAATAACTCCCCACTCCAACTAAAAAACCAAAACAAAGGAAATACTCCGATGCAAAAAGGAAATGCGCCGCGAAACAAGGAGCATACTCCGCGACACAAAGGGAACACTCCGAAACACAAAGAAAACGCTCCGTGAAACAAAGAGAACGCTCCGAAGCACAAAGAGAATACTCCGCGACACAAAGAGAATGCTCCGTGGCACAAAGGGAACGCTTCCGGACAAACAGGACAAGCCTTCACACGATTTCAAAATAAAAAAATGCAACACTACATCCTTTAAAACACAACCATCCCCAAAGCATTTCTCAAAATTATCCTCTGGACAATAGTGTGACAGGTCTAAGTATAATAACGACCGGGGCAGTTTTATGAAGTACATTTGCGCGATAATTCCATTCCAGTAACATCCCGTTCACTAAAAAGGGAATGCCAACCTAACCAACTCACAAAACCCATAATGAAAACCACACTAAAAATTAATGCCACAAATGCATCTGAATCAATAAAGAAAAGCATCCCGTTTCCTTTTAGATGCCTTGTCCTTGCAACACTGTTCATGGTTACATTATCATCCTGCAACGATGATGATGTGCAGCAGACACCTCCTGTTTCAATTGATTGCAAGACCCGACCCGACCGTATTTCCTTTGGTGGAGACATAACCGATATCGCTTACAACACCGAGAACCAGCTTATAAAAATAACCAAATCCGATTATAACATAGCCGCTCCGACACAACCACCCGTGATTTCGGAATATACAATAGAGTACAATGCACAGGGAAATGCCAGCAAAGTATCCAAATCCATAGACAATCAGCTGGAATTGTACTACCAGTTGGAATATGACCCAAGCGGTAAGCTAGCAAAACAGTCCGAGTTCAATGCTCAAGGTGCATTGGTTGCCTACACCACGCCGCAATACGATGCCAACAGTGTCTTGACCAACATCACCACACATAAGGAAGGCACATCTATAGAAGTGACAAGCAGCTATCAATATCTGGATGGGAATCTGGTAAAAAAATCCGTTCAGAACCTTTTCGATCTCGATTCGCAAGAATACTATACCGCAGATTACACCTATACCTACTTCCTTGACAAGGAAAACAAAGTAGAACCTTATTTTGAAGGTCCATTGGGATTGCTTTTTATCTCCAATCTGTCCAATCAGGAATCGTTGCAATATCTTCCAAAAAGCCCTATCCATCAGTTGGCATTTGCCCGGGAAACCCCTTCTGAAACAAAGATGCTGAAAAACATTGAAATTATAGCATACCGCTACAGCACCCAAGACACCACCCATATCGACTATTCGTATGACTATGATACGGATGGTTTTCCAACTGTTCAGAGAGGCAACTATGAAAATGTTACCCGCCGTTATGTGCCAACCCCATTTGGAGGCACTGTGCTCCTTGTCACCCCAACCACAAATGCTCTTGAAAGCACTGTGAATTTTTCTTGCAACTAAAACACCTTAAACACAACATCGAATCATGAAAAAACTTATTATTTTATTAGCATTAAGCCTCTCCTTACTTTCCAACGGCCAAACAGGCACGACATGGACAACCGCTAATGCACCATCAAACAACCAATGGAGCAACGTTACCTACGGAAACGGACAATTTGTTGCAGTATCCACAAATGGAACTGCAAACCGAGTAATGACCAGCCCCGACGGAATTATCTGGACTGGGAGGACTTCCGCCGCAGACAACAAATGGAATGCTGTAACGTACGGCAACGGAACATTTGTTGCAATTGCCGGTTATAGTGCAGGAAATGCCAATGCAAATAGGGTGATGACAAGTCCTGACGGGATCACTTGGACAAGCCGCAGCGCAGCGATAAATAATTCGTGGACTTCCATAACCTACGGTAATAATTTATTTGTGGCAGTCGCTTCTTCCGGAACAGGCAGCCGTGTAATGACCAGCCCTGACGGGATCACTTGGACTTCAAGAGTTTCGGCCTCTGATGCTAATTGGAGTTCAGTAACTTTTGGCAACAATTTGTTTGTTGCCGTTGCAGAAACAGGAACTAACAGCGTTATGACCAGTCCTGATGGAATTACTTGGACAAGTCAAACGGCGGCGGCTGACAAAACTTGGCGTTCTGTAGCATTTGGCAATAATTTATTTGTTGCGGTAGCACGCGACAACGGAACTGCCAATAAGATCATGACCAGTCCTGATGGCATTACCTGGACGGCGACTGCATCTCCAAATACAAATCCTTGGAATGCTGTAACATTTGGAAACGGACTGTTTGTTGCAGTCAGTGATGGAGGGACAGTAAATCAGGTGATGAAAAGCACCGACGGAATCACCTGGACCAATTCGCTAGCTTATTCGAGAATGTGGAAGTCGGTCATCTATGGCAACGGAATATTTGTAGCTGTAGGACAAAACAGCATCCCAACTCCAAGCTCCGTTATGTATTCGGGAAGTTTTCTAACCCAAGATGATTTCAACAAGGAAAAAGTTTTAATTTACCCAAATCCGGCATCTGATCGTTTGTTTATAAAGATACCAAGTTCTGCAACTGGAGAAAATGCTAAAGCAAAAATGTATGATCTTCAAGGAAGGCTTGTTAGGGAATTTAAGATAACGGATGAACACTTCAGCATTGATCTTGGCGGTCTTTCCTCGGCGATTTATATTCTTAATGTAGCGTATGGAAATGTAAATATGACAGAGAAGATTATAGTCACTAATAAATAATGCTTCAGGAGTACTATAGCCTTTATTGAAGTTTAGCAGTACACTTTTCAGGATAAAACAAAAAAATCCCTTTCGTTTGAAAGGGATTTTTGCATTTAAATAGTCAGCATATTACTTCCAACCACCACCCAAGGCATGATAGATGTTCACCATCGTGTTCATCTGTTGCAATTTTGTTTCCACCAAATCAAACTTTGATTCGAGTGCATCGCGTTGCGTTAACAGCACTTCCATATAATCTGCCCGAGCCGATTGAAAAAGGTCGTTTGAGATCGAAACTGAGATATTTAGGGCTTCCACCTGTTTGGATTTTAAATTATAAGCCTTTGCCACATTATCAATCTTCGCCAACTGATTGGCCACTTCGATATAGGCATTCAAGATGGTTTTTTCATAATTATAAACTGCCTGGATCTGCTTGGCATTCGCCGAATAATAACTAGACTTGATGGCATTCCGGTTGATGAGTGGTGCGATCAAATCTCCCGTAAGGGAATACAGCAACGACTCCGGTGTCTTGAACAAGTATTTAGAATCAAAAGCCTGCAAGCCAATACCTGCCGAAATTCCCAGCGAAGGATAGAATCTAGCCTTTACAACTTTTATATCCAGTTTGGCAGCGGCCAAATCCATTTCGGCCTGCTTCACATCGGGACGGTTTTCAAGCAACTGGGCAGGAATACCGGAACTGATGGCATTCGGAACCAGGTCGGTAAAGTTTTCGGTGCTTCTTTTAACATGTTGCGGAAACCTTCCCACCAAGAAATTGATCTTGTTTTCGGTTTCTACAATCTGCTGCTGGATATTGAACTCCAGACTTTTCGTATTATATACCTGTGCCTCAAAACGTTTTACAGCAAGTTCGGTTACTCTTGTGGCTTCCTTTTGAAACCTTACAATCTTGAGGGCATTGTCCTGAAGATCGATGTTCTGCTTCACGATGGCCAACTGGCTGTCTAAGGCCAACAATTCATAATAGGAATTGGCAATTTCGGCAATAAGATTTGTAACCATAAAGTTCTTGCCTTCTACAGTAGCAAGATATTTGCTAACGGAGGCTTTCTTGGCGTTGTGCAACTTGTTCCAGATGTCCAATTCCCAAGTAGCATAGGCTTTCAAGCCATAATCCTGAAGTGGTTCTGGCGTTTCAATTCCGGGTTTGATTTCGGTATTCGCATCATTGGCACCTTGGCTGGTGTAGCGTCCTACCTTCTCTACTCCTGCTCCACCTTTCAGTCCTACGAAAGGAAGGTATTCTCCTTTTCTAGCCCGAATTTCGTTTTTGGCAATGTCGATTTCTTGCAAGGTGATGTTAAGCTCTTGATTGTTGGATAAAGCCGTATCGATGAGCGAATCGAGATAGACATCCTTGAAATACTCCTTCCATTTGAAGGTGGCGGTGTTCAAAGTATCCTTTGAGTTGCTATAACTCAAAGGCACTTCTTTATTCTCTGTTTTTTGAACCAATGACGGAGTTTTGCATGCCGTGAGATTCAAAGTCAGACTTACTAGCAGTATATATTTAAACATATTATTCATGTTCGTTTGTGTTTTCAAAATTATCTATTTGATGTACGAATCCTTCTGACAAAGAACCCTCTTCCTCTCCTTTGATGAGCTTTCGACCATCGGCCAACGAGCCAAAAATAAAGTACAATCCCGGCACGATGATGACCCCAAAGATGGTTCCGAAAAGCATACCTCCAAGTGCCGAAGCTCCAATGGTTCGGTTACCGATGGCTCCTGCTCCAGTGGCAACAATCAACGGAATCAATCCGGCAATAAAGGCAAAAGAAGTCATCAAAATAGGGCGAAAACGCACTTTTGCTCCTTCAATGGCGGCTTCCAGAATAGAAAACCCTTGCTGTCGTTTGAGAACAGCAAACTCAACAATCAATACGGCATTCTTACCGAGCAATCCAACGAGCATGATGAGTCCGATTTGGGCATAGATGTCGTTTTGAAGTCCCATCATCTGCAACAAGACAAACGATCCGAAAACCCCAACCGGCAATGAAAATACCACAGCCAACGGAATGATAAAACTTTCATATTGGGCGGCCAAGACAAAATAGACGAACACTAAAACAATCAGGAAAACGTATAGCGACTCGTTACCTCGGCCTGCTTCATCATAAGACAAACCTTCCCAGGCAATGTCATAACCTTTTGGCAGAGATTCACTGGCAACTTCTTTTATCGCTTTGATGGCATCTGCAGTCGTATAGCCTTTTGCAGGAGCACCTTGGATCGCGGCGGAATTGTACATGTTGTAGCGTGTTACTTCATTAGGCCCTTGTGTTTTCTTCAAAGTCATAAAGGCAGAATACGGAACCATTTCGCCTTGGTCGTTTTTCACATAAAGGTTCAAGATGTCCGACGGCAGCCTTCTGAATTTCGGGTCGGATTGTACATATACTTTAAAGAAACGTCCAAACTTGATAAAGCCTTGTTCATAGGTGCTTCCGATCAAGATGTTGAGGTTTTCCATCGCATTACCAATAGAAACCCCTTTTTGCATGGCAAGTTCGTTGTTGATTTCCAATTCGTATTGAGGATAATCGGCGGCAAAGAAACTGAACAATCCTGAAAGTTCTTTACGTTTGCCCAAATCAGTCATAAACTGCTTGTTGATTTTATCAAAATCCTGATAATCGGTTTCGGTATTCTTGTCGAGCAATCGCATCGAGAAACCTCCAGCCGAACCAAATCCGGGAATTGCAGGTGGTTCAAAGAATTCTACCACGGCTCCAAGTCCCTGTGATTTTTCTTCGAGTTCCTCCATGATTTCCTTAACGGTATGCTCTCTGTCCGACCATTTCTTTAAGTTGATTAGACAGGTTCCTGCATTAGAACCACGACCCTCTGTCATGATTTCATATCCTGCTAGAGACGAAACCGATTCTACTCCATCGATCTTCTCGCATATTTTTTGCAGTTTTTGCGATACTTGGTTGGTGCGTTCCAATGTTGCTCCTGGAGGCGTTTGGATGATGGCATAAATGGTTCCCTGATCCTCACTCGGAATAAATCCGGAAGGCAGGATTTGGTTTTCAAAAAAGATACCGGCACAGAAAGCCAAAAGGATTCCGAAAGTAAGCCATCTTCTGCTGACAATCTTTTTTAGGAGTATTACATATTTGCCTGTTAATCGGTCAAACATTCTATTGAAGGCATCCAAACTTTTGGTCAGCAGATTACCTTTCTTTGGTTTTCCGTGGTTGTTTTTTAATAACATCGCACACAAAACTGGTGTCAACGTCAAGGCAATCAAAGCTGAAATTACGATGGAACTTGCCATCGTGATGGAAAATTGCCTGTAAAAAGTTCCTACAGGTCCCGTCATAAAAGAGATGGGAAGGAATACCGAAACCATAACCGCTGTGATGGCAATGATGGCGCCACTGATTTCACCTAATACTTTTTTAACCGCGTTGTAAGGCGAGATGTGCGGAAACTCCTCGAACTTGGCATGGACTGCCTCGACCACGACTATGGCATCATCGACCACGATACCAATTGCCAATACCAAGGCAAACAGCGTTACTAGATTGATGGAAAGTCCAAAGAATTGAATGACAAAAAAGGCACCGATAAGCGAAACGGGAACGGCTAAAATTGGAATCAATGTTGAACGCCAATCACCCAAAAAGATGAACACCACCAAGGCTACCAAGATGAAGGCATCCCGCAAGGTATCGATTACCTGATCGATGGAAGCATCCAAGAATTGCGAAACGTCGTAGCTGATTTTATAATCCATTCCAGGTGGGAAAGTTTCCTTCATTTCTTCCAGTTTGACCTTTACGCTTTCGATCACATCGCTTGCATTACTGCCATAATTTTGTTTCAAAACAATCGCTGCCGAAGGATGTCCGTCGAGGTTGGAATAGATGTCGAAAAATTCACTTCCTAGTTCTACTTTCCCGATGTCTTTCAGATGGATGCTCTGTCCTTTTGAATTCGCCCTGATGATCACATTTTCATATTCTTCGGGTTTGTTGAACCTTCCTTTATACGTCAGCACATATTCTAGCGATTGGGCGGCAATACCCGAACTCTGTCCGATTCTTCCCGGACGACCGATGATACTCTGTTCGCCCAAAGCTTTCATGACTTCATCAACAGAAATATTATAGGCCCTCATTCGGTCTGGATTCAACCAAACCCGCATGGCATAGGTTCTACTTCCTAAGATTTGAGACCTTGCCACACCTTTGATTCGGCTGATTTCTGGAATCATCTTCACACTTGCATAATTGTAGAGGAATTTCTCATCCATACTTTTATCCTTGGCATAAAGATTCACGTACATCAACATACTGGGTTGGATTGGCGTAATGACAACGCCTTCTCGTTGCACCAGTTCGGGCAAGAGTGGCATTACCTGATCTACCCTTGTCTTGACACGAATAACCGCTTCGTTGGGGTCGGTTCCGGGCTCGAATATGATTCTCAAAGTTGCTTCTCCTGCACTTGTGGCATCGGTGGCGATGTAGCGCATTCCTTCTACTCCATTGATGGAATTTTCGAGTGTGATAAGGGTTGATTTGACCAAAACATCGGCACTGGCACCCGGATAGGCTATGAAGATATTCACCGTTGTAGGTGCAATCGGTGGAAACTGCGAGATAGGCAGTTGCTTGATGGCCAAGGAGCCAACAAAAACGATGATGATGGATATCACGATCGCAAAAACGGGTCTGTGTATAAACTTGCTAAACATGGTTTTCTTTTTTTAAGGAAATGCGATTACTCAGCATAAAGTTCCAAATTAGACAACACGGTTTGAGGAGCTATGAGTTTATATTTGATCTTGTCGTGTTCTTTAACCAATCGCAAACCTTCGAGAAGAATCTTGTCACCTTCAGAAAGGCCTGATTTTATGGCAAAAATGTGAGGCATTTCAGCTTCAATCGTAACCTGACGTGATTGTATGGTGTTGTTTTTATCGACTACAAAAACATATTTCTTGTCCAATACCTCAAACGTTGCTTTCTGCGGAATCAATAAAGTGTTTTTCAAAGGCAAGGTCACATGAACATTTCCGGTTTCGCCATGACGCAACAAACCTTTCGGGTTTGGAAATGTAGCCCTGAACTGGATGTTTCCATTTTCGCTGTTGAAGTCGGCCTCGATGGTTTCTACAATTCCAGAATTTTCAAAATATTGATTATTGGCCATTAGCAATTTCACAACAGGTTTGGAATCGCTTTTTTGGTTCTGCCTGAAATCCAAATATTCGGCTTCGGGAACATTATAATAGACCCACATTTTGCTGTTGTCGGAAAGATTGGTCAGCAAATCGCCTTCTTCAACAAGGCTCCCCAATCGAACATTGAAGCGATCGACAATACCATCAAACGGAGCTCTCACCTGTGTGAATTCGAGATGTACTTGTGTCAGCGATAATTCGGCTTTCGCCTTATCCAATTTGGCTTTTGCCATTGCCAGCTCGTTTGGAGCAACAACATTATTCTCGGCCAATTTTTTAGTGTTATTGTATTCGATTTCGGTAAAACTGGCTTCGGCTTTGGCCTTTTCCATTTCGGCTTCATATAATTTTGGCATAATTTGAAAAAGGAGCTGTCCTTGCTTTACAAATTGTCCTTCATCTACAAAAATCTTTTGCAGATAACCACGCTCCAAAGCCCTCAATTCAATGTGACGGCTGGCTTGAATTTGCGACACATAATCCTTGGTGACAACGGTATCTTTCCTGATTGGATTGGTCACTAAAAATTGTTCTTCTTTTTCCTTTTCTTTATGCTCGGTCTTGCAACTTGCATTTAACAGCAAGGCACAAAGGCTCATCAACATGAGTATTCTTTTCATAATTCTTATGATTTTAAACGATATATTTTTTAAATTTTTGGGAAAGATGTACGACGAAAGTCCTACACCAATAAATCCGCTTGACGAATGCAAACCGATTTAGGGCATCGAAAAATAGCCGAACAAAGGTTCAGTATTTTACTTTGCGTGAAGAAAGGGAAATCAAATCCGGAAAGTACAGAATAGGATTTGAATAGTGTTAGAAGAAAAATAAACGAAATAATTCCTTGACGAAATTTCTTTTTTAGGCGTAAGCTGAAGAGCTACAACTTGTTCTGAATAAAGAACTTTAGGGAATGTTGCAACACTTGTTGCTTTTTTTGTAGTAATGGATTCTTCCTCCTCTACTTTTTCGTTATCGGTGGCATAAACCGTTCTGTAGTTGGACTCAAAAGTAGTGTGAACGGAAGTAAAGATAAAATGCTGAGGAATCAATAAAGCGTGAGAATAATTATACTCGGCTACCGTATCTGAAGTATCGGTTGCAATCATTTCAAAATTGTTAGCTGTGTTGGCCGAAAGCTTCACACATCCCAACAAGAAAAATACGAAAAAAGAAAGCAACTGTTTCATTAATGATTTGTCCATTCGCTGACAAAATTACATCATTTCTTTTTTACTTTAACCTATCGCCTAATTTAATAAAATGTTAAATTAAAAGTATTCAAAAATTATTTAAATCTTAACAGCTTCAGATATACAATCTATTAAAGTCGATAATGGTAAAGGAAGAGAGCATCAATTTTCTGAAATGTATATCCTAAATCCGTTAACAAGTGCCCCTGGTTTTTATACCTTGAAAGTCAATAGAACGTTTGGAGCCGAAGTCAACCTTCATAAAATAGAAGTTTACAACATTTTAGGAGCAAAAATTAGTATGATTCAAAATTCAAAAACGATCGACCTATCAAATTTTGAAAGTGGTGTGTATCTGATAAAATTGTTTTCTGACGAAACGACCATTATTAAGAAAATCATCAAACAATAAAAAATTCCAAATCACAAATTCCTAAAAATAAATACCAATTCCTAAAATCTCAATTTTTCAAAACCTTTCCAGAAGTCGAAAAGGTTTGGAATTTAAAAGATTGATATTTGGAGTTTATTTGTTTTTTGGAATTTAAAAACTACCATTTCATAATCACACTTCCCCAAGTAAAACCACTTCCAAAGGCAGCCAAGACAACCGTATCACCCGATTTGATTCTCCCCTGTTCCCAAGCTTCAGTCAAAGCAATTGGAATAGAAGCAGCAGTTGTGTTTCCGTATTTTTGGATGTTATTATAAACTTGATCGTCGGTCAATTTAAATTTTTGTTGGATGAATTGCGAAATCCTCAAATTTGCCTGATGCGGAATCAGCATGTCAATATCCGAAACCTCCAAATTATTAGCCTGTAAACCTTCATTGATGACTTCTGCAAAACGAACTACGGCATTCTTAAAAACAAATTGCCCGTTCATGTAGGGCAAATAACTTTCGTCATTCGCTTTATCTTCCTCATTCAAAATATCCGTCACCCAACGACCGCCCATTCCTGGAGCTTTTACAATCAATTCTTCGGCATGTTGTCCTTCTGAATGTAAATGTGTTGAAAGAATTCCTTTTGAATTGTCTTCTTCACGACTCAAAACTGCCGCTCCTGCTCCATCTCCAAAAATTACTGAAACGCCACGTCCTCGGGTGGTCATATCCAAACCAACCGAATGCACTTCGGAACCAATCACCAAAATATTCTTGTACATTCCTGTTTTAATGTATTGATCGGCAATTGAAACCGCATATACAAAACCCGAACATTGGTTCCTGACATCAAGAGCTCCAACGGTTTTCAGACCCAAATCCCTCTGTACCAAAACACCTGGTCCTGGAAAATAATAATCCGGACTCAAGGTTGCAAATATTATAAAATCGATATCCTCTTTGGCAACACCAGAACGTTCGAGGGCAATTTTCGCCGCCTTCACTCCCATCGTTGTCGTCGTGTCTTCTCCTCTAACAATATGCCTTCGTTCCTGAATACCGGTCCGTTCCTGAATCCATTCGTCAGTGGTTTCTATAATTTTACTTAAATCATCATTGGTAACAATATTATCTGGCACATAATAGCCAAGTCCCGTTATTTTTGAATTGTACATATAGTGGTATTTCGTTAAAAATCAGTTGTCAAATTTAGTGATACTTTAAAAAACTTACGACAAGTTAGTTCTTTTTTGGTAATTAGCAATTTTCAGAAGGATTTTCCAGCTATCCGTTTCAATCTTTTTTTTCAATAGCCTCAAGTTAAAACCCAAGGCTATTGAAAAAAAAGGATTTCTCCTGATGCTGAAGTTTCGGGACGGGACTATCTAGTTTAGAAAAATATCATTAGGCATTTCGAAAAACATTATTGCAAAAAACAACAACCAACTGCCTCAAAAAAATTAAATTTGCGGTAATGAAGCATCTCATCACCATCATTGGCCCAACAGCAATTGGCAAAACTGCATTGAGCATCAAATTGGCGAATCATTTCAACTGCGAAATCATTTCGTGCGATTCGCGTCAGTTTTTCAAGGAAATGAAAATCGGAACTGCTGTTCCTTCAGATGATGAATTGACTTCGGCAACACATCATTTCATCCAAAACAAGTCTATCTTTGAAAATTACACCGTTGGCGATTTCGAGCGAGAAGCTATTTCAAAACTAGATGAATTATTCCAAACCAATGATTATGCAATTCTTGTTGGCGGTTCAGGTTTGTATGTTGATGCCATTTTGAAAGGTTTCGATTATTTTCCAGAAATCGACAATTCTGTTCGCGAAGACGTCAATCAAAATTATGAAAACTTCGGAATTGACTATTTACAGCAAAAACTACAGGAATTAGACCCAGATTATTTCACAAAAATTTCAAACGAAAATCCGCAAACTTTGCAAAATCCTCAACGGATGATGCGATTTGTAGAAGTTTGCATCGGAACTGGGAAACCCTATTCTTCCTTTTTAAATCAGAAAAAAAATACTAGAAATTTTACTCCAATTATTATTGGTTTAGAAGCGGATAGACAAGAAATGTACGACAGAATTAATCTTCGTGTTGACTTAATGATGCAAGCTGGTTTATTGGAAGAAGCTAAAAATCTATTTCCTAATAAAGATTTGAATGCGCTTCAAACTGTTGGCTATCGAGAATTATTCAGTTATTTTGATGGCGATTTTTCTTTAGAATTTGCCGTTGAAGAAATTAAAAAAAATACAAGACGATTTGCAAAACGTCAAATGACGTGGTTCAAAAGAACTGAAAAAACGAAGTGGTTTGATTATAAAACATACCAACAAGAAATTATTGACTACATAAACACAACAATTTCTTAACGCAACTTAAACAGCTGACTATCATCTTAAATGCGGTACTTAACTTTTGTTTTCACAAGTACTAAAACAAAATGCCTACTATTCTAAATAAAATCAATTTCAAAATGAAAAGAATTATTTGCTTGCTCATCGTGTTACTATCCTTGTCTTGCGAGATTCAATATGAGGGAAAAAGAAGATTCATAGCAGAAACAACAGTTGTAGATCAAGACGGAAATCCTTTGGAAGGAATTAAAATTGAAGTTGATGCTGGTGATGATAATATTTCTAATCAAAACACTGATAAAAACGGTTATTCAATTCAGATATTTCCATCTCGGAGTCGTCGAGGTACTTTTAGTGTGAGTATAAATCCTGATAGAAACATTTATCAAAACAAAGTTATATCAAATATTGAAGAATCTGATTTTGAAGATTACAAATTAAATTTAGGAAGTATAATGCTATTTAAGAATGAAGACATTACTAGTTTTAGAATTAACTTAAATCAGGTAAGTGAAAATGTTATTCTTGAAAGTCTTGAAATCAATGCTATTTCTATCGAAGAGTTTGTAAATTACAATGAAGACGACGAGGAAGAAGGATATTATTATCCGGAAACCTATTATAATATTCTTAAAAATCAAACTTTTACCATCTTTTATTCTCTCCGACATTATGGAACCCATCCCTCAACTTTAACGGAATATTCCGTGAATGTTTCTATAGGAAACGATCCATTAATCTACGAATTAGAGTTTTAATTGAAATATAAATGTGCCCTAAACTAATCGAGACATGAAACAAATATTTACATTATTGATGCTTTCATTTGTATTACAAAACTTTGCTCAAGAAACTGAAACAGAAACACAAACAGACACTATAAGATCCGAAAAGTTTCAACCAAAAAAAGGCCGACAGTTGCTTTTTAATGTTGTTTCTCGGGTATATTATATTCTACCAAACCAATATGGCGATCACATGTTGGCTGATGCACATTCAACCGATGGCGGTATCGGAACAAGCTTGAGCCTTTTAGAATATAAAAAAATTAGATTTACTGGTGGTTTTGAAAAAGCTTTTTATAGTGTTGATGATATTTCAAAAGCGGGCAATTTCAAAACTACTAATAGCACCAGTATCCATGGAGCTCTTTCCTACGATTTTAAATTGAATAATCATTTTATGATAGCTCCATCTTTAGGATATGGATACAATTATATAAGACAGAGGTGGAGATCTGAAAGAAACGCAAATCAATATGGCGAACATTTTAGAATAGGGTTGATTACAGATTATGCCATGAATAAACATTTTGCTTTTTTTATAGGCATTCATTACATAAATTCGCAGTATAAGATTATGACCAATCAAGCTTATGAAGATTATTTTGGAAAATCTAAACAAGTTCAATTTACTCTTGGGATAAAAATACATTAAACGATAAAACACATAAAATGCCAATAGCCTCAAATTTCACTTCTGTTTTCAGCAAGGACTGGGAAATCAATTTCACGCAATGCACTCCAAACGGTTATTTGAAATACACTGATTTGTGCAATATTCTGCAATTGACGGCTGGCGATCATGCTGAAGTTGGC
Source organism: Flavobacterium arsenatis (assembly GCF_031456785.1). Taxonomy (NCBI): domain Bacteria; kingdom Pseudomonadati; phylum Bacteroidota; class Flavobacteriia; order Flavobacteriales; family Flavobacteriaceae; genus Flavobacterium; species Flavobacterium arsenatis. The sequence goes on along the minus strand of NZ_JAVDVI010000009.1, from coordinate 10,018 downwards.
GGAATCAGCTTTAACGATATGCAGGAATTCAACCAGGCTTGGGTTTTGAGCAGGATGAAACTGGAAATTGAAGCTTTACCAAAATGGCGTGATGTTGTAACCGTAAAAACCTGGATTATTTCACTAGAAAATTCGCGTTCGGTTAGGGCTTTGGAGGTTTATGTTGGGGATAAAAAACTGATTGGCTGTGAAACTTTTTGGGCGGTTTTCAACACTAAAATCCGAAGACCAGAAGGTTTGGCCTTGCCTCACGAACATTTTGAGAAATTCCCTGATCTTCTTTCAACTTCGGGAAGGGTGAAGAAAGTGGAGTTGTATGAGGAGATGAAAAACATCAATCAAAGAAAGGTCGTGCTATCAGATCTGGATATTGTGAATCACGTTAATAATGTGAAATATCTTGAATGGTGTTTAGATTTGGTAGATTACAAGACCATCTTGAAGCAGAAAATTTCGAGCATTGATATGAATTTCATGAAGGAATTGATGTTGGATGACGAAGTTGCTATTGATGAATTTCAAGTGGAGGATAAAAGTGTTTTTGCGATTTTGAAAGAAGGAAAGGCTTGCTTTGCTTTGGAATTGGGGTTTAAATAAATTAATCCATCATACGAATTGCACTAATTTTCACAAATCGGTTTGTGAAAATTAGTGCAATTCGTGTTTAATAGCAATCAACTTCACTAGCCCAGATTGTAGTGGAAAGCCTTTTGCTAAAAAAAACTATTTTTTCTTGAAGTTGCAGAGCGACCAGCGGAAGCTCCTGCAAGTTCTTAGAAAAAAAGTTTTTTTTAGCAAAAGCTTGTAACGGAAAGCTGGAAATAGCTTCTGAAAAAAGCAAAAAAAAGCTCCGATTTCTCGAAGCTTCTTGTGATTTATTCTGATACTGCAGGTTTGTTTTTTACGACCAATCTGAATCCTTCTCCGTGGATGTTGAGGATTTCTACCTCTTCGTCCAGTTTCAAATATTTTCTTAATTTGGCGATGTAGACGTCCATACTTCTTGATGTGAAGTAGTTGTCGTCTCTCCAGATTTTTGTTAGTGCAAGCTCTCTTGGCATCAAATCGTTTTCGTAGATGGCTAACATTTTCAATAATTCGTTCTCTTTTGGAGATAGTTTTATTGGTTCTTCTTTTTTGAAGGTTAGGAAACGAAGTTTTGAATTGAGATGGAAATTTCCAATTTGGAATTCAAATTTAGTTGCATCGGTTTTTGTTTCGGATGCTTTTCTTTGAATGATGGCTCTGATTTTCATCAATAGAACTTCTGAATCGAATGGTTTATTGAGGTAATCGTCGGCACCCACTTTATATCCTTTCAAAACATCGTCTTTCATTGACTTTGCTGTTAGGAAAATAATTGGCACTTCTTTGTTTTTTTCTCTGATTTCTTTTGCAAGCGTATATCCGTCCTTGTATGGCATCATTACGTCAAGTATGCACAAATCGAATGTGTCTTTTTTGAACTTTTCAAACCCTTCCATTCCGTTTTTAGCAAGCGTTACTTCAAAGTCGTTCAAGATTAGATAATCTTTCAAAATTGATCCGAAGTTGGGGTCGTCTTCTACTAAAAGGATTTTTTTGTTTTCAGTTTCCATATCTTAATTTATTAAGGGTAATTTGATTATGAAGGTGCTACCCTTCCCTTTTTCACTTTCTACAGCAATTTGACCGTTGTGGTCGTCTATTATTCTCTTCACGTAGGCAAGTCCTAAACCATGCCCTTTAACGTTGTGTATATCTCCTGTGTGTTCCCGGTAGAATTTCTCGAAAATTCTTTTTTGGGCTGTTTTGCCCATTCCGGCTCCTTGGTCTTTTATTCTGATGATGACAAAATCCTTTACGTTTTCTGTATAAACATCAATGATTGGTGTGTCTGGCGAATATTTTATGGCGTTGTCCAAGATGTTTACGATTACGTTTGTAAAGTGAACATCATTTAAAAGAACGGTATTTCTGCTTGCGTCAAAGTGTGTGTTTATGACACCTTGCCTGTCTTCGATAATGAGGTTCACGTGTTCGATTGCATCTTCTACAATTTCGTGAATATCGGTTGATTCCTTGCTGATATCCAATTCTCTTTTTTCGAGTTTTGAAATCCTCAACACATTTTCGACCTGGGCATGCATTCGTTTGTTTTCGTCCCGAATCATTTGAAGATAGCGTTGTGTCTTTTCCCTATCTTCGATGATTTTTGGATTTTTTATGGCATCCAAAGCCAGATTTATTGTTGCGATTGGTGTCTTGAATTCGTGCGTCATATTGTTGATGAAATCGGTTTTGATTTCGGAAATCTGACGTTGCTTGATTAATTGGTTCAATGCACTGCTGTATGCAATTATAATTATTAACGTAAAAACGATTGATAAAGTTGTAATTCCTATCAGTTCTGAAAATAAAAATTTCTTCTTTTCAGGGAAACTTACCAACAATTGAAACTTGCTTTTTCCGTCGGTATCACCAAAAACCGGTATTGAAAAAGTTGAACTTTTATCAAACTTAAACTTATCGGATTTAATTTTTGTTGCAAGACCGTTGCTGTAAATCCCAAATTCGAAAGGTGTTTCTACATCATATAGCTTCAATTCTTTCTTGAGCATTTGTTGTAGTTTTTCCTTTGTTATCCTGTCTTTCAACGGTTTTGTTTCGGTAATGGCCTTGAAAAATATTTCAAATTGAGCCTTATCCAAAAGTTCCATGCTCCCGGATTGCTGAATTGTAATATCAGGAACTGTACTGTGCTGGATGTCCGATTTATCAATTGAGTTCCCGGAATAGATTTCAGTTTTGCTTTTTGAAACAAAACTCTGAACTTTTTTCAAGGAATCGCTTTTTTTATCAAAGAACGAAAGATTTATATTATAATCTTCAGACGTTATGCTGTTTGAATAAATTATAGTCTTATTGGTAACCCTGTTTTTCTGAACCAAAATGAAATCCAATAACTCGGTTTCTGTTGGGTCTTTACCTTTGGTTTCCTTTAAAATATTGTATTGATTAAGAATCGTGTAGGCTTCTTGTTCTTTCAAATTATCGGCTACATTGCCTACAACTTGTTTAACATGATATTTGAATTGCTCTTCATTGTTCTTGAAAGATGTATTAATTAAATACAATTGTACAAGAATAATTCCTATTAGGGATAGGCTCATCAAAAAAACCAACAATCGAAACAATGTCTTATTCATACATCACAAAATTAACATTTTAACACTTGGTCTATTAATACATTAACCAAACATTAACATCTTTCCTGTTTTTTACATATCTTTCAATTCTTTGTAGAGTATATTGACTTGATTTATAGTGTTTTCAAGATTTATGTTTTCAATGATGTAGTCGCTTTTTGCAGTTCTCATTTCGTCTGTCCATTGGTTTTGGACTCTTTTCATAACCGATTCATAATCAGAATCATCTCTTTTGACAACTCTTTCAATTCTTGTTTCTAAAGGAGCCACAACGGAAATAATTTTATCACAGTCTTTATAACTTCCGCTTTCAAATAAAATGGCGGTTTCCCTTATTACAAAATCAGCATTTTTATTTTTTTGAAACCATTGCAGAAAATGATTTTTCACTAAAGGATGAATAATACCATTTAGTTTTTGAAGTTTTTCAGGATTTTCGAAGACAATCTTGGCTAGTTTTTCGCGGTTTAAGATATCATCCTCAAAAATTGAATTTCCGAATTCGTTCCTAATCAATTGGATCGTATCTGGAAGATCCATTATTTTTTTGGCTTCGCTATCTGCAATATAAACAGGAACACCGAGTGCTTCAAATTGTTTTGCAACAGTTGTTTTTCCGCTTCCAATTCCACCTGTTAGTCCAATTATTTTTGTCATCTTTTTATTTTTTAAAAAATAATTCTGGGAAAACTTCTTGAGGTTTTTTCTTCAACATTTGAACCAATAGGAAAGATTTCAAGAAGCCAATTCCGTAGCCATAAAATTGAATTATTACGGCAATTATTGATAGTATTGCTATTTTCAAGCTTTTGTTTGCTATGATTGAAGATAGAAATAAAAGCACGAAATACAGCCCATATCCATAAATTAAAAATGGAAATCCGATTATCAAACCCAACAAAGAAACCACAAATCCAAGTATGAAAACGGTTGGAAAGAAAAAAGTTAGTTTGTTGTGTTTTGGATACCAAGTATTCAAAATAGGTCGGGCTTTCCCGAATTTATTGACCTGTTTGTAAAATTTAGACCAATCGATCCTTCTTTTATGATAGACATAAGCATCGGGAAACAATCGGGTTTCGAAACCTAAATTCCATAACCTGATGGATAAATCTGGGTCTTCGCCCGGATGAATGTTTCCAAAACCCTGCGATTTCTGAAAAGCAATTTTTGAAATTCCCATATTGAAGCTTCGAGGCTGGAATTTATCCAACTTCTCCGAACCACCTCGAATTCCTCCTGTTGTTAGGAAAGAAGTCATTGCAAAATTGATTGCTTTTTGAACATCCGAAAAACTATCCAAAGCTTTATCCGGACCTCCAAAACAATCTACATATTTAGCGTTTAAAGCTTTTGAAACTTCTGTTAAATAGTGTTTTGGGATAATGCAATCTGAATCGAAAATAATAAAATAGTCGCCTTTTGCATTTCTCATCCCGAAGTTACGAGAATCGCCGGGACCAGAATTTGGCTTGAAAAAATAAGTGATGTTTAATTTATTTTGATAAGCATCAACTATGTCTTTACAAGGAATTGTTGAACCGTCTTCGACTATGACAATTTCAAAATCTTCTTTAAAATCAGACAAAACCAAACTTTCCAGTAGTTCATTTATTTCGTCTGGCCGATTGAAAACAGGAATTACGAGAGAGAAAAACATGTTTATAATTTTTAACAAAGATAAAGCATATATAAAAAAAGCCACCCGAAGGTGGCTTTAAAAAACTGATTAATTAAAAACTTATTTTTTCAATACTTTTATTGTTTTAGTTTGGTCACCAGCGGTAACTTTCACTAAATAAGTACCACTTGCCAAATCTGACATATCTATCTGACCTTGAGTAGCATTTACATTGTTAGTAATTACTTCCTGCCCTAAAACGTTGAATATTGCTACATTCGTAATGTTTTGAGTATAAGAAAGATTCAAAATATTAGATACTGGGTTAGGATAGACTTTTAAGTTAGTGCTATCAAAATTATGTACTGATAACCCTTCTTGTATGTTGACACTGAAATCAATTGTCATTCCATAAGATTCTGAATAACATGGGTTTGGATCATACTGACCTCCATCAGCAGAACCGATTCTCATTGTGTGAACTCCTAAAGCCGCATCTGCTGGAACTGTGAAAGAAGCGTCAAAAATTGTTGGACTTACAGCTTCAGATTCTCCACTAAACACTAATTCAGTTTCATTATCGAATACAAAATCATTATTAAAATCTATCCAAACATTAGTGTCATATCCATAACTACTACCAAAATCAGTAATGGTGTTAAAAGTAATTTGAAGGTTAGTTAATTCTCCTTGAACAACATTAATGCTACCTTGCCCAGTATTATCAGTGTATAAACTTTGATTTGGGAAATCCGTATTACCAAATTGAATGTTAGTAATACCTTCACCATCAACGCTTGTTGGCACCGATGTACAATAACATCCTGTTTCTGTAGTAGTGAAAGTTCCTCCTGTACATCCAACTGCATCTCCCACAGAGTTGAAAGGAGTGAAGGTATAGAAATAAGTAGTATTGAAGTTTCCAGTAAAATCAAATTCTGTTGTATTTCCAACGTTTTCATTGTCAATAACATCAGTTGCTCCTTCAATTGTTCCAACTGAAATTCTATAGCCATCTGCACCTTCTACTTCAGACCATTCAAACAAAGTGGCAAAATTTCCGCAATTAGGATTTACCGTAATATTAATCTCCTCTGCACAAGAAGGCACAACAGTTGGAATTGGCTCCCAAATTACGTTATCAATAAAAACACTCTTGTATAATCCACCACCTCCGTGTTTGAAAGCTACATAATTATGATCCGTTGCAGATGAAAAGGGAACTATATATTCAGTATTAACACCATCGCCTGAAAATGGAATAGTTGAAACTGGAGTAAACGAGCTTGGGTTTGCTGGATCAGACAATGTCCCTACAATTAATGCTGTTTCACTACTATAAGTATAGGATTGAAATTTTATCCTATGAGTTCCATTAGGCAAGTCTGTGAGTATTGGCGTTATAAGCATTAGATTTGCGTTAGCATCGTCTGAATTAAAAAGCTCTACATTACCGTTCCATGGAGAAACTTCAATATAAGGATAAATACTATTTGATTCAATAATTGATGTCCAACATTCAGGAGCCTCAACATAATTCTCCACTGAGAAATCTTCTTCAAAATCACCAAAAGGATCACATGCTGTTGTGAATGAATATGGTCCTACCCATGGACTTAGGGATCCTTCTCCACAATTGGTTTGAACATAAAATTGGTGAGCTGTATTAGCGTTTAAAATAGTGAGACCCAAAGTTGTATCTGTTATATTTTGCACCAGTGTTCCTTCACCCGGTAAAAACATTCCTTCTCCATACTCAACATTAAAGTTTGTAGCATTAGAATCCCAAGCTAAATTTACCGTATTAGATAGAATAGTATTTGCAGATAGATTTGTTGGAGGCAAACAGCTTGGAGCCGGTACAATGTTAACGGTAAAATCTAATGTAATACCATTCCAACCATTATAACATGGGTCGGGAATATTTTGACCATAATCAGCAGTTCCGATTCTCATTCTATGGTTTCCTAAAGGAGCATCCTCTGCTACCTGAAAGACTGCATTTAAAATGGTTGGGCTAGTGGCATTAGAAGTACCAGAGAAAACCTTTTCATTTTCTTCAAATGTGTAGCTGTCGTTAAAGTCGATCCAAATGTGGGTATCAAAAGTAGTACCTGTTTCGAAAGTAATTTGCACATTTGCGGTAACGTTTTGAGGCAAATCTACAGTTTCAATCTCACTATTGTCCGAATAAGTAACATTTTCGATTGAAAAATCAGTGAACCCGATTCTAACGTTTGTAATACCGTCTCCGTTGTTTGATTCTGGATCAGGAATAGATTCGCAATAACACCCATCTGGAGCCGTTATAAAACTATCGGTAAAACAACCCGTGGCATCACCAAATGCATTATAGGCAGTTAATGTATAATAATATGTCGTATTGTAGTTTCCAACGAATGAATAAGTTGTTATATTTCCTAAATCAGTATTGTTGATTGCTTCATTTCCTCCAGAGGTTGTTCCGATAGATAATCTATAACCATCTGCACCTTCCGCAGAGGCCCATTCAAAAAGAGAAGCAAAATTACCACAACTATCATTTGGTGTAACATTTATATCATCAACACATTCTGGAATAGAGGTTGGAACAGGTTCTAAAATAAAATCATCTATATGAACTGTTCTATAATTCCCTCCTAAACCATGCTTAATGGCTACAAAATTTCCAGCGGCACCATCTAAAGTTCTGTTAAATTCCTGATAAGAATTAGTCAAGGTAATTGGCTCTCCAACCATCACAAATGTTGAAGGATCGGCTGGATTGTTCATTGTACCAACCTGCACTGTGTATCCTGTCTCATTACCAAAAGCTCTAAACTTCACCCTCATGTCATCAAAGGTTAGTATGTTTGGTGAAACCAACAATAACTGTGCGTTATTATCATCAGAGTTCCCCATTTCAATATGCTTGGTAGGACTGAAAGAATCATAGCTAACAAGATTTACATAAGCATACTCATTTGCTGAATTGACAACTTTTGACCAACAATCTGGCAAATCGCCTTCTGTTACTTGATCAAAGTTTTCAAAAAAGTCTCCGATTGCATCACAAGGTGTTGTGAATTTAAAGGGACCAGACCAGTTACTTGTGGTACTTTCGCATGATGCCTGAACATAAAATTCATATTCCGTTTGAGCATTGAGTCCGGAGATTGAATATGGGTTTCCAACTCCTGTTCCTGTTCCTATACCCGACCCCAATTCAAAACCTATATCACCGTATTGTACGTTATATTGAGTAGTGGAAGGATTCAAAGCCCACTTTAAGTCAGCCGACATTGTTGTTAAATTATTAACGCCAAGACCCAATGGATTGGCACATTCTTGTTGAATTCCTTCAAAAATTATATTAGGAATAAATGCAGCAGTTCCTCTAGTGAAACCATCATTTGCACCTTGATTATTTGAAGGGTCTGCTGGATCAAAATTTACAGTATCAGAATATGCATAAATTGAGCGTTCTCCTGAAACAGCCGTATTATGAAAATCATCAGCACCAAAATCATACTCAATCAAGTTCTCATCTACAGCTATTACTAAATTGTTCGTGCCATCATAAGCAAATGGTGTAGTTAGTGTAATAGTTACCCATCCTGGAGTTACTGGTGTTGGTATTGTAATACCTCCCGAATAAACTTGTGTCAAATCTCCAATACCAACAAAGTCTATATCGGTATCAAAAGTTTCCTTGTCAGTATGTCCCATATAAATAACTAATCCTTGGCTATTTGGCAAAGTACTTTCGCCTGAATAATACCATTTGATAGCGGTGATAGAACCCGAGGCATTTATTTCACTTGCGAGATAAATGGTTTGAGCATACGTATACTCATAATAAGGTTCGAAAGGAAGGTTTTGGGCCTGATTGGTTCCCTCTCCAATTTGGACTTGGGAATAAGTCCCCGACACCATTGCTAAAAATAGCAACAGTGAGAAAGTAATTTTATTCATAATGAAAAATGGTTTTTGTTATCGGCATAAATTTAGTGTATCCTACCGATGTTGATTAAAAATCCAATTAAAATAAAATTTATTTTTTTATTTTTTTCGTTAAAAAAAAACAATATTACAGTAAACAATATTAATAAAACTCAAAATGTGTTTTATTATTCTTTTGTCACATCATTAACAAATAAAAAATATTTTTAAAAAAATACTGAGGTTAAACAAATATTGTTTTAAAAACAACAGTCGTTACCAAGAAACCTAAAAACCTTCTTTTTACAATTTAATAAATAAAAAAGCCACCTTCCGGTGGCTTTATATAAAAATTATTATTTTAAAATTATTGTTTTATCACTTTAATAGTTTTTACTTGATTATCAGTTGCAACTCTCACTAAATAAGTTCCTGTTGCTAAATGCGACATATCAACTTGACCATTAGTAGCATTAACAGATTTAGCAATTACCTGTTGTCCTAACATATTAAACACTTCAACATTAGATATATTCTGATTGTAAGACAAATTCAACACATCTCTAACTGGGTTTGGATATATTTTCAATCCGCTTACTTCAAATTCAGATGCTGACAAAGAAGCATGGTAAGCCGAAACCATAAATGTTCCCGAAGATCCATTATATCCCCAAACTCTCACTAAAAGAACCTCATTAGGAGTCAAATTATTTAGCGTTAACTTGGAAAAGAAACCATCTCCATCGTCTTCATTACATCCAAGTGAAACAATTGATCCACATGTTCCTGAGTAAACCTGCAGACCTGTATCGGTAAGTATGGTACCTGCATTTGTTTTGGTTTCAAATGTTAATGATCCTGAAGCAGGGGCTACAACACTATACCAAACATCTTTACCATTGGTAGTAAAATTAAAATTATCACATGTTGGAATTGGATCAGCCGCATTTCTAGTGGCACTGGTATTTGATCCTACAACGGCATAATCAGCAAATGCAACTCCTGGAGTAAGTTCAATGGCATTAGCACATGAGTCATTTGCCGGAGGACATGCAAGCTGATTTATAGCTGCACTCGTCCAAACACAAGTTGCATCATCATCGTTTGCTGTTGTAAAGACAACACCTGTTCCATTAGGATAAGGTCCGAAACTTAGCACTCCCGTTGCAGTTGCACTTTGAGGAAGGCTTCCCTGGTTGTCCGAAACGGTAACCGAAGATGCAGTTCCCAAGCTGGTCACATTTACATCCACCATGAATTGCTCTCCATTTTCGCAGTCGGAAACCAC
>NZ_JAVDVI010000008.1:0-166832 GCF_031456785.1 Flavobacterium arsenatis | reverse complement strand
TTGCTTATAATTTTCTGCCGAAAAAACCTTCTTTAAAATACGAAACAATTAAAACTAACCAATTAGCGGTCTTTTATTAATCGAGTTCAGGTTATAAATGTCCATAGGTCGGCATTATAGTCCCGGGAAAGCCTCGGATTGTTGAATTGGAAAAAAGTGCACAGCCCTCTTTTTTTGGGCCATCGTATTGGCTGCGGAGCAACTTTGTATGTCGCAGCTTATTTATTGTTCCCCATAAAGTTGCAGAATAGGAGCTACAAAGTTCCTGGTTGTTTTCTAGTGTTGGAATGTCAGGTACTTGCCTGTGCTTCTATAGCCCTTCTGAATCGCTTGCAATTCTATTCCCGTTCGGTCCTGTTCCTTGAAATACGATCTCCAAACGGGTGCCATGTTCATTTTTTGAATCAATCGTGCATTCGCCTTTTAAAACATGGGTACGTTGTCTTATGTTTTTCAAGCCGATACCGTTCCTTGCCTTGTCCAGATTAAAACCAATGCCATCGTCCAGGATACGTAAAGTAATCTTATTGCCCGTCTTCAGCAGGATGATTTCTGCTTTTTTTGCCCGGGCATATTTGTTTATATTTTGAATTGCTTCCTGAATTATCCTGTAGACATGTATCTTTTTTTCACTGGAAACCAAGGACCAATCTATATATTTATCTATGGACAAATCAAATACGGTACTGAATTCGTTTTGCTGTGCTGCCACCAAGGTCGTCAATGTTTTTTGGAAACTGTCGTCCTCGAAAAGCAGGTTGTGTTGCAGATCATGCGACACTTTCCTGATTTCGGTCTCAGCCGCTATCAGTTCCTGCACTAATTCTTCCTTCCTATTCGATTGTTCGGATTGGAGCAGCATCAAATTGAAGCGCGTTGTAAAGATGCGGTTTACTATACCGTCATGCAATTCCATCGCAATCCTGTTTCTCTCTTCCAGCCGAACCCTGTCTGTTTCAGAACGTTGTCCAAGTATCAGCTGATAAATCTTTTCATTTGACTCCTTCTGCTTCTTGATGAAAAGCAATTCCTTGTTCTTGGACCGTAGCCTGTAGATAATGAAGGAAGTCCCCAATATCAAAATAATACAGGCCGCCCCAACGGTAATATTTCTATTTCTTCTGGACAGGAATGCATTTTTCTTTTCCACCTGATTGGTCTCATACGCAATCCGGGCAAATTTATTCCTTGTATTTCGTTCCAGCGTATAAAGGCTATCGGTGATTTTCATGTATAGGCTATCATAAGGTCCCTTATCGGTGCCGTCATTTTCGGATAACAATTTCAGCGCATTCTTGCTATCGTAACTGCTGTTGATTTTCTTGGCCAGTTCATATCCCTGCCTAATGTATTCGATGCCCTTGCATGTCTGTTTTTTCTGCAGATAAAATTCTCCAATGCTTATCTTGCTGCTCACTATTCCTTCCTCAATTTTATGATCCTTCCTTATTTCCAATGATTCCAATAGCAACGCTTCTATTTTTTCGTCATTTCCACCTTTTTTTAATAGTGCAGAGGCGAGATGGTTCAAGAGCATGGCATATAATCTCGGATGACTCTCTTTGATCCTTTCCGATGCTAAGCCCCTTTCATAGAGCTTGATTGCTTCATTGTAACTGCCTGCTTTCTCATAAAGGCCTCCCATATTGTTGTAGATGGAAGCCCTGGATTTTATCAATTTGGTCGGATTATATTTTTTTTGCTCCAGTAGGTCTAACTTTTTCAAGGCCAAGTTAAAGTACCGCAGGGAGTTCTTATAGTCGTTGAGCTCCTTAAGATTCAGTGCCATCAAGTTGTAACCTTCATACACCAACCTCTCATTTTCCGTGGTATTTAAAAACTCCAATGCCTGTGCGGTTAGCATCTCACTTTCGGTAAAAATCCCTGCATCGTAAAGTATTCCTGCCTTGTATAATATCGTACGGCCACTATTCAGGGCATCATCTATTTTCTTGTATAATCTTTCTGCCTTGGAGTAGTATTTGAAGGCACTGTCAATCTGCAATTCCCTTTCATAATAGTCCCCTATGAAGTAAAGTGATTTGGCCAAGTGTGCCGTGTCCCTGCTTTCAATCGCTAGTTGCTGTATTTTTGTAGTGGTGGCTAAATACTTGTCATACCTGTCCAATTCATAATAAAGTCCTGAAGCTTTGAAAAGCAAGCTACGACTAATTGAGTCATTCCTTCCCTGTAGCAGGTATTGGCAGACTGTGTCCAGATTTCTTTCCCGAATTTTTCTGTCTGCATTTGCATCGCTAGCGGTTTCAAAAAGTGCTGCTTCTTTTTGATATGGAGTAGTTTCTTCCTTCCTGCAGGATATTACGATTATAAATACTATTACTATTTTTACTTTCAATTCCTGGATATTTTCACTAGCCAAAAATATATATTAAAAACCAGGTAGCAGTCACATTGTACCTGGTTTTTTTTGCCTATCCTTTCACTTTATCCTTATCCCTGTCATCATCTCCATGTTCACCGGGAGGTGGTGGCGTAGGTACATGAGGAATATTGTTATGCTGTATTGTTATTTCGTCGTCTTCGATGCCTTCGGTGGTGCAAGATGTTGTAAAAAGAACTGCTATAAAGCAACAACTGGTAAAAAAAAATAGCTTTTTCATAAAAATAGATTTTGGGAATATTGGTATATCCGGTAGCTTCCGCAAAATGCGGCTTACCTTATTTAAGAAAAGCTGGGAATTAGCTGTTCTGAACCATCAAGAATGACATCAAATCGTGTATGTGATGTTTCCCCAAACTCAATAATTGAATAAAAGCTTTTATCGATTTAGTGTTTCAAATCTTTGGCAAATTACATCATGGAAACAAAATCATTGACTTTTTTGCCAGGGATGTTGTGAAATGTGAAGACCTGTTAGGTTGGTCCGAAAAGAAAAGGGTGAAATGGGATGTTTTTACGCTTCTGTCTTAAAATAGTGTTGTCAGAGGTCTATCTTTCGGATTATAGCTTCGATATTTTTCCTGTAGGTGAGCGAAAAGGGGAGGACTTCATTATAATTAATGTAGCATTTTGATTTGCTGAAGTGTATCCTTGATACATGGTTGATGTTTACCACATAGCTTTTGTGGATTCTTAAAAAGTAAAAGGGAAGTGCATTTTCAAAATGCTTCAGTGTTTTGTAGGCATTCACCACTTTGCCATTTATCAATTGTATATCCGTTGTGTTGTTATCAGCTTTGAGATATACCACATCCTCTAGATTGACAAATTGATAATCGCTATAGGATTTTATGCAGATGGTGGTACTTTTTTTTTCGGGTACTCGCTTTTCAAATTTGAAGAGTGTCTTTGCGAGCTCGTGTGCAGTAATCCCACCTATTATGTAATCAGAAAACCCATTTTGTATGGCATTTATGGCAAATTTATTTGAAGGAGCGGTAGCAATGAGATAAGGAAGTGGATTGCTATACTGTAGCATTTCTCCCATCACCTTAAATAACGCATCATTACCCTCTACCGTTTCGTCAATTCCTATTAGGACCAGATGAGGTTTGGATTTTATAATTGAATTTATCGCCGTTTGAGTATCTTTGAAATTTCCTACACAAAAATAATTGGGAAAACTATCGAATAGCAAAATAGTTTCTGCTAAGGCAGGTTCATTATTATTGACAACTATGAAAGAGAATTGCATATGAGACTTTTTAAAGGTGATGCAAACTACAGAGGACATTGTTTTTTAGAAGCTATAAAAACCATCAAGTTTGTTAAAATTTTCAAGACATGAATATTCTTATCGTTGACGACCATCCTATGACCGTTTCGGGCTATATCGAGAGCCTTTCCTTGGCTAAATTGCTACCACAGCCGTTAATGCTTTACAAAGCTTATACTTGTGAGGAAGCGTTTCAAAAGTCGCGTGAGGCGCTATCACTCGAATTGGCGATTATTGATTATGGGTTGCCTGCCTACGAAACCGAAAATCTGCATTCAGGAAGTGATGTTGCCATCATGATTCGCCAGCAACATCCAAATTGCAAGATCGTTATGATAACGGCCCATACCGAAATACTCCTTGTGTATGGTATCTTAAAATCGGTTCAACCCGATGGGTTGCTTCTTAAAAATGAAATTACTCCTGAAAATCTGCCCTTGATTGTACAACAAATCTTGATTGGAAATCCCTTTCAGAGTAGCGGGGCAAGGCATATCATCAGGGAAATTTGGAAAAAAGATCTTTTAGTGGATGATGTCAATCGTGAAATCCTTCTTTATCTTTCAAAAGGGTATAAGATTAAAAAAATTGAAACGGTCTTATCGCTTTCCATAAGTGCCATTCAACGCCGTATTTCAATGATGAAGGATGCTTTTGATGTCAAGGAAGATTCCAGTCTTGTAGAAGAGGCATTTCTAAACGGTTTTTTGTAGAATATTTATTTTAACATTTTTAGGATAAAAAGTAGCGTTGTCTTTTGACAAGGTCTTATAACTTCGTACTGATAGAAATTTGATTTTTAGAAAGTTTGTGTACAGGACTAGTAAAAACAACGTAATTTCCTATCAGAGTAAAAAAAATATTTATTAATCATCAAAAAAACAAAAAGATGAAAAAATTAACTGGAATTGAGAAAGGTTTTTCTTCGTTTGAAAACAAAGAAATGAAAAATTTACAGTCTATTATTGGCGGAGGAGGAACACAGCAAAGTATACAGTCTAATGTTCCTTCAAGGCCAGATGCTGTAGAACATGATAAGTATACTGATAATGGAAGATACATAGGTCGAATAGAAGTTGGACCTCTTGAGTAGTATTTTATTCCACATTTATTTGTAACTTCTTTGATTTTACTTTATTTAGGAGGGGAGCAATCTCCTCTTTTTACTTTTAAATGTTAATTAAGTACTAATAATTATAGTCACTCCATAAAAACAATAATTACTAAACCCTCTATGGATAAAAATTACGCTATTTTCCTTTGCGTTTAGTAATCGTGTTTTAGTAAAAAAAAGCCAAATTATGAGATCATTTTTTTTTATCACAGTTTTCATTACGTTAGCAAGTTTTTCTACTTTATCCTGCAAAGGCAGGAATTACATTACTTATTACAATAAAGCAAATGCTATTGATAGTGTTTATAAGATAAATCGTGATACCATTGCTTTTATAAAACGATACAAAAAAATATATAGAAAATACAATCCGCCCAAGAGCAATGGAGGATTTAGCAAATATGAGACCTATATTGTTTTTTCTGACAAGTACAGCAAAAAATTCGGAGGAAAAAAGAGCGTGTATAAACTACTTGATTTAGTTGCTCCTTATAATGAGCATTACAAAACATTGTTTCCGCTTTGCGAAAAATACGGAATAGATAGTTTAAGTGTTGAGCAAAAAATAGCGAGTAGCAAAAGCAAGATGAATAAACGACTGATCGATTCGTTTTCTGTTGCTTTTGTTCGGGACCAAAAAGAAGAACGTTCAGATTCTGTGACTATGGTAAAAAATGATAGAAAAAATGCAAGACTTCTAAAATGGACAATACAGAATTATGGTTATCCTTCACCACAGAAAATTGGTATTACAGGAAATGACAGTGTTTTTATGCCGATGAGGACCTTTTTAAGTCACATGGCATACGTAGATGAATATTATCCCTTTTTTAAAGATGAATTGTTGAAGTATGTGAAGTCTGGAGAATGTTCTCCCCAAGAATATGCAACAATGGTTGATCGGCATGAACGGAATAGTGGTAGAGAAATCCTCTATGATGAATACTTTGGGGAGTTTTCAGATACTCTAAAAGTAAATCGAAATAGAAGAAGTATTGGGTTGAGAAGCTTGAACTATAATGTGAAAAAGTAAGATAATCAAGTTAAAAAAAATGATACTAATATTTTCAACAAACCAAGAACCTACGACAACAGAGGTCACAAGGTGGTTGACATTTATGAAAAAAAGTTTTATTCGCGTAAATGAAAATGAAGTTTTTGAAATTAAAGTCAATCAGAAAAGAATCTTTCTTGAAAGTCAAAAAAATAGTTTTTTTCTTGATGAAGTAAGTAGCGTATGGTATCGTAGAGGAGGTTTGATATTTAAACATTGTCGATATGTAAATAAAGCTATTGATTTGCATATGGATGAAACTCAACATTGGTTGCAGGATTATGTAAGCAAAACATTAGAATCTAAAAGACATCTTAATAAGCAAACCACTAACAATGTTAACAAATTGATTGTCTTAGATAAAGCAAGAGAAAGCGGATTGGATGTTCCAAAATATTTTTTAGCGGAAAACACCAACGATGTCATCTTAAATGAAACCATCATAAAATCTATAACTCAAAATGTTGTCTTGGACGATATAGAAAAGGATTTGGATGGAATAATGTATACCAACGTAGTAGAAGAACACGAGAATGAAAATTTTTTTATTTCTTTTTTCCAGGAAAAAATAGAGAAAGATTTTGAAATTAGAAGTTTTTATTTGGACGGAAAAATTTGGTCATTTGCGATTTTTTCACAAAATGATGAACAAACTAAAATTGATTTTCGAAGATATAATACTAAAAACCCTAATAGAAACGTAAGGTATAATCTTCCAATAGAAATTGAAGAAAGAATTCACACTCTTATGAAATCTTTAGACCTAAATTGTGGTTCTTTAGATTTTTTAAAGAATGCAGATACATACTATTTTTTAGAAGTTAATCCTGTCGGTCAATTTGCGGGTTTGTCCGCAATATGTAATTACTCTCTGACAAGGGAGATAGCCAATTATCTATGAAAAAAAAAATTAAGGAAAAGCACAAATTACCTCTTACGTTTAAATATATGGAGCCTTTTAGGAAACAGAAAAACAAGAGAAGTAAAAGAGAAGATACTATCTACTTTGTGCCTAGTGAAAAATATAATACTGATTTCTTGGTTAGAGAGCGTCCCGTAAAATCCCTTATAAGAATGCTATGAACTATTTTAATCTGTTTTCAAATATTTTGCTTACAAAAGGAATAAGAAGGATCCTAATTTCCGATTTACAAAGAAACGTTTCGGAACTATATCCTTTGGAGCTTTATGAATTTATTAATGAATTAGGGAAAAGTTCTATACAAGACGTGATAAATTCATATGATGGTGAATCTAAAGATATTGCAGAGGGATATGTGAATTTTTTACTAGAAAAAGAATATGGTTTTGTCAGTAACGATGATTGGGATAGAAATTTCCCTCCTCTTTCATATGATTACCAAGACTATAGTAAATTATCCAATTTGTTTATGGAATTTAGCAGTCTGGATGTTCTGCATAAAATAAGAACCTCTTTGGAAGAATTTGAATTAAAGCATTTGGTTATTTATTCAGCCAAACCACTTTCTATTAATGATTTTTTTGACATCGATAATTGTTTTGAAGGTTCTATATTGGAGGGAATTGAAGTTATTTCTCCTTTTTATGATGAAGTAAATGTCGATTTTCTTCAATGTCTGAATAACGAAACTTTGAGAATATACAGTATGGTTTTTTACGGTTGTAATAGAAAATCACTTAAGGGAAATGATTTTTTACGGTTTTCAGTAAATTTTACTGATAAGGATTTGAAATTATCCTCGTGCGGTATTGTAGATATAAAATACTTTAACACCAACCTGCCCAAAGTTCTAGAATCCCTCAACCACAACTCATGCCTTCACAAAAAAATCTCGATAGACAAAGACGGGAACATAAAGAATTGCCCCTCAATGCCACAAAGTTTTGGCAACATAAAAGACACCACACTAGAAGAAGCCCTAAACCATCCTGATTTTAAAAAATACTGGAACATCACCAAAGACCAGATAGAGGTTTGCAAGGATTGTGAGTTCCGACATATCTGTACCGATTGTCGTGCCTATATTGAAGAACCTGATAACCAATATTCAAAGCCTTTGAAATGTGGCTACAACCCCTACACCAATGTTTGGGAAGAATGGAGTACAAATACTTTAAAACAAAAAGCAATTGAATATTATGGTATGCAGGAATTAATAAAAAAAGATGCCTAGAACTTTCCCATTCTACAAACAACCCGATGCAAAAGACTGTGGCCCCACCTGCCTAAAAATAATCGCCAAGCATTACGGAAAGACATTAAACATCCAGCAACTTCGCAGCCTATCCGAAACCACCCGTGAGGGAAGCAACCTGTTAAATCTTTCAGAGGCAGCCGAGCAAATTGGTTTCAGGACTTTAGGGGTAAAACTTTCTGTAGAAAAATTAAAAGAAGCACCGTTGCCTTGTGTTCTACATTGGAATGCGAATCATTATGTCGTTCTATATAAAATCAAAAAGGATAGGGTCTTTATTTCCGACCCTGCCTTTGGTCTATTAGAATACAACAAAGAATCTTTTCTAAAATCCTGGATTGGCAACAATGCAGATGAGAACACGGAAGAAGGTATTGCATTACTACTTGAACCAACACCTAAATTTCATCAATCTGAATTCGATAAAGAAGATAAAAAGACGTTTGGCTTTGGCTTATTGTTTAAATATATTTTTCCGTACAAATCCTTTATAATTCAGCTCATAATTGGATTACTTGCTGGAAGTTTGCTGCAACTCATTTTTCCTTTCCTTACCCAAAGTGTGGTGGATGTCGGGATCCAAAACCAAAACATCCACTTTATCTATATGGTTCTGGTTGCCCAACTGTTTCTCTTTTTTGGAAAGACGGGACTTGAACTCATCAGGAGCTGGATACTGCTGCACCTTTCAACGCGGATCAACATCTCCCTGATTTCTGATTTCTTTATAAAATTGATGAACCTTCCGATATCTTTTTTTGATGTAAGGATGACGGGCGACATCATGCAACGTATCAACGACCATCACAGGATAGAGCGAATCTTGACCACTTCGTCATTAAGCGTATTGTTCTCCATGATCAATATGTTTATTATGGGAGGCGTTTTAGCTTATTATAATCTGAAAATATTTGCAGTCTTTTTTGCAGGAAGCCTGTTATACTTCCTATGGGTTACGCTTTTTTTGAAACGCCGTGAAACCTTGGATTATAAACGCTTTGCAGAAGTAAGCCAGGAACAAAGCAAGGTGATGGAACTCATCAACGGGATGCAGGAAATAAAGCTCCACAATGCCGAAAAGCAAAAGCGATGGGGCTGGGAATATCTCCAGGCACGGCTTTTCAAGGTTTCGATGAAGGGATTGGTATTGGAACAGACCCAAAGTATCGGTTCCAACTTTATCAATGAATTGAAAAACATCATCATCATCTTTCTGTCGGCAAAATTGGTCATTGACGGACAGATTACCCTTGGTATGATGATGGCGATAAGCAGTATCGTAGGAAGCCTCAACGGACCAATCGTACAATTGATTGGCTTTATAAGGGAAGCCCAAGATGCAAAAATTTCGCTTGCACGTCTTTCAGAAATCCACGAAAAGGAAGATGAAACAACTGCCATTGCAGAAAAAACAAAAGATATCCCAAAAGATGCCGATATTGTCATCAAGGATTTATCGTTCCGCTATATCGGTTCAGATGTTAGCGTTTTGGAGGACTTGAACCTGACCATTCCAGCCCATAAAGTTACTGCAATCGTAGGAACAAGTGGAAGTGGCAAAACTACATTGATGAAATTACTGCAACAATTCTATGAACCCATTTCAGGTCAAATAATGGTTGGCAAGACTCCGTTGAGTACGATTGCCCAGAAATCATGGCGTAGCCACATCGGATCGGTCATGCAGGAAGGCTATATCTTTAATGATACAATAGCCAATAATATTGCCATTGGAGTGGACATAATTGATAAGAAAAAGCTAGTCTATGCTTCCGATGTGGCTAACATCAAGACCTTTATCGAAGAGTATCCTTTGGGATACAATACCAAAATCGGGATGGAAGGAGTTGGTATGAGTACCGGACAAAAGCAAAGACTTCTGATTGCAAGAGCGGTCTATAAAGACCCAGAAATGTTGTTTTTTGACGAGGCCACATCCGCGTTGGATGCCAATAATGAAAAGGAGATTATGGAAAAGCTAAACGTGTTCTTTAAAAACAAGACCGTGGTTGTCATCGCCCACCGATTGAGTACGGTTATGAATGCCGACCAAATCGTTGTTTTGGAAAAAGGAAGGATTGTAGAGATAGGCAACCATCAGGAATTAGTAAGTTTAAAAGGAAGTTATTATGAACTCGTCAGAAATCAATTGCAATTGGGAACATAGGATTTTAGATTGAAGAGTAACGATTTTAGATTTAAGAAGTGAAACTCCACAAACTTGTCATCCCGACGAAGGAGGGAACTCATAAATAAGATTAGATTTAAGAAGTAAAAAATGCCAGAAAACAAGCAGATAGAATTAAGAAGCGAGGAAGTTCAGGAAATCCTGACCCGGGTTCCCAGTTGGATGATCCGATGGGGAAATGTTGTCATATTATTACTTTTGATATTGGTACTTATGATTACGTGGTTCATCAAATACCCGGACATCATCACCACCCAGATTATCATCACCACCCAAACTCCACCAGAGAAATTAGTAGCCAGAACTTCAGGCAGGATTGAAGCGATATTGGTTGTTGACCGGCAAAGTATTGCCAGAAACACACCGCTTGCCGTTATAGAAAACAGTGCCAACTTTAAAGATATTTTTTTATTAAAGAGTATTGTTGATACTTTAAATTTAAACAAAAATACTTTTCCGTTTGAGTTATTACAATCTACACAATTGGGAGAAGTGGAAAGCACCTTTGCCGTTTTTCAAAAGGAATATGTTGCAGACGAATTAAATACAAAACTACAGCCCTACAAGGTAGAAGGCACTGCTCAAAGCTATGAGTATTTGCAACTCAAGGAACGACTGACCTTGCTGGAATCGCAAAAGAGCATCACGCAGAACGAGCTAGTGTTGCAAAAAAACGATCTGGATCGCCATGAAAAACTTTATGGCAAAGGCATAATCGCCACCCAAGAAATCGAAAAACAGCGGTTGGTTTATCTTCAGGCGGAAAAAAACTACAAGAGTCTGCTGAGTTCGGTTTCCCAGATGAAATCTTCTTTGAATGATTTGAGCAGAAATACCAAGACCACAAAAATCAATGAAACCAAGGAGAATGTCATTTTAGAACGCAATGTCATTCAATCTTACTATGAGTTGAAAAAAGCCATACGGAATTGGGAGCTCAACTATGTGCTTCGTTCCTCAATTGAGGGGAAAGTGACCTTCTTGCAAATCTGGACACCCAGCCAAAATGTAGCAGCAGGAGATGATGTCTTTGCCATAATTCCATCGGAAAGTAAAAATTATATCGGAAAAGTAAAAGCTCCTGCCCAGAATTCAGGCAAAATCAAAACAGGCCAGGATGTAAATATTCGATTGGCTAATTTTCCCGACCGAGAATTCGGAATGCTCAAGGGAACTATTAGAACTATTTCTTTAACTCCTGACAAGGAAGGCAATTTATTGATTGATATTTCGTTGCCCAAAGGTTTGGAAACGTCCTATAAAAAGCAAATTACGTTCCAACAAGAAATGTCGGGAACTGCCGATATTGTGACTGAAGATTTACGGTTGATTGAAAGGTTGCTGTATCAGTTTAGGGATGTGTTTAGGAGATAGTCATCAAAAAAATACTCCTCTTTCTTCCGGAATGGACTGGGTAAAGATAATTAATGTAATGGGGCAGCCCCGATAAGGACCAACCGCTGTAGGTTCCCGCTCACTTAAAAATGCAAAGAATTTCTGCAGTGGCTTTAAAATCCCCTTCAACTTGGGCGCCTATTAAGTCGCTTGCCGAAAGCGACGTTGTTGATTTCATAGCCTGCACCATCAGAATACATTGCTGGGCTCCAACAGTGGGAAGTCGGTCCTTTGCTAAAAGTCCTTTGCCCTCAACTCGCTGCAGGCAGCCGAGATGATTGGACTGTCGCATCGCAAGGAACTGTATATGATGGATACACCATATACCAAATGCCTCCCGCTTTACAGGAGGATGATGGAAATTGTGAAGAGTGGTGACCTGGGTGTGATCAGCGCTGTCCTGGAAAATTATGGGTTCCGCGTCAATCCCAGGTATCCCTCACGGCTGCTGGACCCGGCCCTAGGGGGAGGTCAATGTCATTAAGTTAAGCTCAATCTTGTCCTCCCGACGAAGGAGGGAACTCACAAGTAGCTCTATAAAGTGAATTTGACAATGCGATTCCTCCTTCGTGGGAAGGACAAAACAGACGGTTTATTTCCTTAACTTAATGACATTGGGTGCTGTCATAGCGCAGGTATGATTCCAGGTTAAACACGAAGGCACTGTCGATTTCCATGGCATCCATCTCATCCCTGCCATACTGCCTTGAAACGAAGCAGGCAAGCAACGTCTTTGCCCGTTCATACTTTTGAAGGGATGTGGCGGCGCGGTCGCCTGCATTTGCTTTTTTCTTGAAGTAGGCATTGTGTTTTTCAATGATGCTTATGATGCCAACGGTTTTTTTCGAGGGAATAGTCTTCCCCTGGAACTCTGTCTTTAGAAGCTCAAGCGAAACATCAGCGCCGAATTTGGATAGCTCGTTCATTTTGCGCTCCACATTGAGCTTGAATATGTCAAGGGACTCCTGGACAATTTTTTCGCTTTCAAGCCTGAGTGTGCCTTTCAGGTTGCTTGTTGAATTCCATCTTTCCTTGGAGATCAGTTTCCCCGTTGTGATGGTCGTTGACTTGTTCCCGAGTGAAAGTTTGGCGAAGATCGGGCAGAGGCCTTTTTTTTTGCCTTTTCGGGCTTGATGAAGAAGTTTACTTTTAACATGGTTCAAACAATTTAAATTAAAAATTAAAATTGATTTAAAACCACTTGTGAACCTAGTGACAGCAGGGAATTCCGAGGGAATTCTCAAATTCCAGTAACCCTATTTTAGACCAAAAGAGCCAAAAGTAAATAGGGTTACTCATAGGGTTACTGAACTATGACACAATATGTGCATTTTGATATGCCACATAAATGAGAAAAGCCCCTAAATGCTAGCATTTAGGGGCTTTTGATTCATAAAATTTCTTTTGAAACTCCGTCTGGCGGAGAAAGAGGGATTTGTCTATTACAAAAGCCACCAATAAAATCAATACTTCACAAAGCATTTAATTTAAGTGACACCTCGACTGACACCTCTTTTATAAGACTACTATTATTCTAAATTCAAAGTAGTCAAATATAAGGATAATTATTTGATTATTAAAGTGTCAAGGCTAAAAAATGAACTGGTTTTAAATGACAATATGATTCTTTTATGATTAAAGTTTAACTAAAACAATCTCTTAATTTTAGCCAAAAATCAAGTGGGTTACTTGTTCATATTTTATGCCAGAATAGCTACAAAATTCTTCAATTGTTAGAAACTCGTTTTCAAGTTTATTAAGCTCGTTTTTAATCTTTTGCATCAATCGGGTGCTTTGACGATAACTCTTGCCGGTTATACGCTGTATGTCTTTTGGATAGATGCAAACTCTTTGTAATTCATTTTTCATACTTTATCTATGCCTTTGATTAAGCTTTGAATACCATGTGACATGTTGAAATTCTTTTTGCAATTTAGAAATAATTTTTCACAGATAATTAGAGTGTTTTTATGTTGATATAGGACACTTGTGTCATTTTTGGACATCTGGTACACTTACCATTTTTATTTTTGTTTAATGCTTTGTAAACTTTGCTTATTCACTCAAAATTTGGTTGCAACTTGTTGATGGAATGAAAGAGATTTTAAATGAATGTTTAACAAAATTTTGAAGTTATGGCTAGACAAAAAGGCATAATTAAATTAAAGGGTACTATTGGAGATATTACCTTTTATAAAACGCGCGACGGGCATTTAGCAAGAGAAAAAGGTGGAATTGACGCCAACAGAATTGCAAATGATCCAGCGTTTCAAAGAACTCGTGAAAACGGTTCGGAATTTGGGCGAGCTGGAAAAGCCGGAAAGATTTTAAGAACAGCGCTACGTGCGTTACTTTTAAATTCTGCAGATAGCCGAATGGTTAGCCGTTTAACACAGGCAATGGTTAAAGTTATCCAAGCTGATACCGTGAGCGAACGTGGTTTACGAAATGTTATTGATGGTGAAGCGGAGTTGTTATTTGGTTTTGAATTCAATATTCGCGGGAAATTAGGAACTACTTTATTTGCCCCGTTTGTAGCAACTATTGATCGTGTATCTGGAGTTATTTCGGTGGATTTAGCTTCTTTTATCCCATCGAATATGATTTCTGCTCCAAGTGGAACTACTCATTACAAGATTATTTCAGGAGGGGCTGAAATTGATTTTGAAGCTGAAACTTTTGTGGTTGCGAATTCCGAAACTGCGATTTTACCGTGGGATGCAACTGCAACCGCTCCAGTTACCCAAACTAATACAGTGACTGCCAATTCAACAAAGCCTTTGTTCTTGGCTTTGGGTGTTGAATTTTACCAAGAGATCAATGGGCAAATGTATCCGCTAAAGAATGGTGCTTTTAACCCGTTGTCCATTATAAAAGTAGATAGTGGAGTGTAATGGTTATTTGGCTTACCAGAACTTATTTCCCTGATGGAACTAATGGGAAACTCGAATGCGAAGGCAGATTGATTTGTAAAACAATCGAATTGCCATGGAAGATGAACGAAACGAAGGTTTCCTGCATTCCTGAAGGGAAATATTTTATTAGAAAGCGATACAGTTCAAAACATAAATGGCATTTGGAATTAGAGGATGTACCTAATAGAAAGTTTATTCTTTTTCATCCTGCAAACAATGCTCAAAAAGAACTGCAAGGCTGTATTGCTCCCGTGATTAAACTTTCGGGTCCAGGTTTAGGATTGATGTCGAGAAAAGCTTTTATGAGGCTAAAAGATATTGTTTATAAAGCCTTGGACAATAATGAGAGTGTTGAATTAATTGTTCAATCTTAATTTTTAGCTTATGAAAAAAATTGTAAACAGAGCTACCGCTTCCACACCAAAGTTTTTTAAAGTGCTTCGGACTATTGGATTAGCATTAGTAGCTGTAGGCGGAACTGTATTAACGGCTCCTGTTGCTTTACCTGCAGTTGTAATTACAATTGGTGGTTATGTAGCATTGGCTGGCGGGATTTTATCAGCCACGAGCCAGCTTACTACAACTGATGACAACAAATAATTCCACCATAGTGGGAACTGCCGGAGGCACCTTTTTAAGTATTCTACCTAACATTCAATCTGCAGATATAATCAAGACGATCCTATTAGCTACTCTTGGTGCAATTGTCAGTTTTACAATTTCGTTAATACTTAAAAGTCTATACAGAAAGCACAAAAAATAAGTTTAACTCCAATTGTGGTGACCTTTGGGTTAAACAAAATGAAAGTCAGGTCTGAAAAGGCTTGACTTTTTCCATTTAATTGCTTATATTTGATATAAATATATTTTGAATATTATTAGTACTTAATGTTTTATCGGTTTCTTTTTTTGGATGTCCTCCAGCAACATTTTTCCAGTTTGCATTGGGTGGAATAACAGTTTTTAACTATATAAAAAATCTAGAAGATATGAAAGACATTGGAATTTTTTTCGAAAGGTGGATTGGAGTTAACGCGGACAGACCTAAAAGTAGAAAAGTCTAATTGGTAAAATCTAAGGATGAACATATTGCAGTTAGCTCTCAGGTTCGATTCCTGGCTGTCCACAAACTATAACCCTGATTCCTCAGGGTTATTTTGTTTTTATATACCTGTAAAGAATTACTCTTCGCATATCATTAATTAAATTCATGTTTTCATTAAACTGTTTTTCTTTCTGTTCTAACAACTTTAAAGAGGCAACATATTTTACATGCTCTTCGTGTTCTTGCATCATTAGTATTGTTCTTTCAAAGAAATATTCTTTAAAATCCGGAAGACGTAAAAAAGGAATGACTGATCCCACTAAATGTTGCAACCAAAATTTTGATTTCCAAAGACTGTATGCAATCCAGAATATATTTTCACAATCTTTATTGTGTTCAAACAGTATTACAAAACTGTTTGTAAAGGGTGCTTGTTGAGGTTTTCCACTGTTC
This sequence comes from Flavobacterium arsenatis, assembly GCF_031456785.1. Taxonomy (NCBI): domain Bacteria; kingdom Pseudomonadati; phylum Bacteroidota; class Flavobacteriia; order Flavobacteriales; family Flavobacteriaceae; genus Flavobacterium; species Flavobacterium arsenatis. The sequence continues at coordinate 150,814 of NZ_JAVDVI010000008.1, read as the reverse complement.
ATTCCTTTGTTTAAAATAAAGAAATGAGGTTTAGCGTAAATAGTGCCTTGTTTGTGTGTTTTAACGATAAAATTCATCATGATTTACAATTTAAAGATTAGCTTTTCTTTAAATTCTTTTCAGTTTTTGATGAATGAATTGAGTTTAAAACTAATTCATTTCAAAAGAAAAAAAAGAAAAAAAGAAAGCCGTACGTTAAAGTAAAAGGTTTCAAAAAAGCAGGTTTTTCAGAAAAAATACTACCTGATAAGGTGGAGATTTTTGCTGAAACCCGAAGGGCTTGAACTTGTTTTTTTGAATACCTGAAACTTACCTTTGCCATCTTTTTTTATTTTTTGTTTTGATTGCTAGCCTAAATTATTGGTTAGAAAGAACTTTGGGATGTCCTTTGTTTTTTGAAGGATGTACTAGTAGTCAAAAATCAATTTTAATGATTAGTGTGGTTTATCGAGAAAGCGACAAATATCTTCAAAAAGCAATGCAAAAACTTACCGAGTGCGATGAGGCAGTAGCGCAGGCAAGGGTATTATTTTATTTTCCTAACACATGCTTCTGATTATTTTATAGTACAGGCAAATAACAATAATACTATTGCCGGGGTTTTGGTTTTGTGTGTGCTAAAATGGCTTTTACCATAGGCAAATTTAATTAAAATGAAAGCCATTTTATTACTTACAAAAGCAATGAAAAGACTTCCTATTTTAACCACAAAGCTGAAAAAACAGTTATTGAGAATGTTCTTAAAAGCAATGATAACTGTAAAATTTCCTATAAAATGGTGAACGTTGTTAAAGACAGTGGAGAAGGATGGTGTTTTTTGTGGCTGGCTGATGCGATGGGAGCTACAAAAAATGTTGTCCTGGAGCCACTGGCAAGCGCGTTGGCCGTGGGGCTTTTTTACATAATGTTATTATAGTGGGCTTGCCCCCGTAGCCCGCAGGGACTATAATGCCACATTATGTAACTTAGCTTTGGGAAAAAATTACCGGCATGAGTTGCGAAGCGTACGCGTTTTTGTTTGTGCGTTGGGCAAGCTGTTTGCCTGGTGGCTTGTATAAATTTTAATTCTACACCTAGCTTTCCAGCCAGCAGGCAAAGTGCTTGATGTGGTTTGGGACAAAAACCATGACGGTAATTTTTTGGAGCGTTGGGGAGGGTGGGATATTAAGTTACTTCCTCAATGCAGAGTTTTACTTGTTATATAATGACTTGTTATTTATTCAAATAATAGTTTTGTACCTTCTCTTTTTAAATCATGGAATGCTATTATAGGCAATGGCAATGCTTCAGATTTAATGTATGGGGTAGGAATTACTTCAGATGAAAGCATTAAAGACTTAACCGTAATGGGTGTATCTATCTTAAAAAGCTTTTGCAATTGATCTCTATTATCGATCAACCAATTATGCCTGTCAACATGTTTTGTTATCATTCCCTTTCCACCTTCACGCCCTAGATAGCTATCCATCTCCGTTTTCATTTCATGTATATTTTTGGCTTTAGTGGTGTTTTTACATTCAATGCTAAAAACGGTACCAGTTGGTTTATGAAGTGCTAGTACATCAACATCACCATATTGTTTTTCAGCATGCAACGGAGCTCTAGGAGCAATTTTGACTTCATAATCAATAACGACGAAATCGGATTGTAAACTCAACCAATCTTTCACAATATTTCTATATACATTACCATTGTTTACACGAAATGCACCCATTAATTTCTTAATTTCAGTGCCTCCATTATTTAATTTACCACTGTGTAATAAATATTGCAATTGTTTTTGAGTAGCGATAGCGGTTCTAAACCCCCAACTCAATAAGTTTTTTTTATCCGAACCTACATGTCGCACAAAGAATCTTCTAGTTAGACTAAATTCCCGATTGTATTTCCATGGAAAAACTTCACTATTATTATAACTTTCAGGAGCTGTTAGATATGAATCTCTTGGAGATAAGACAAGTCTATCTATCCCTGCTATAGCCTGTTCTCTCGGAAGTTTTAAATCAGTAACAAGTCTCTCAATTAATTCTACTTCACTTATTGTAATAACCGATTCTTCAGCTTGCATACACATCATTGCTGAATGATAAAACAATGTGTAAAGATTTGAAAAAGTAATACCCCAATCTTTGACGAAGGCTTCATCTAATTCTTCAACTGATTTAAGTGTTTCTGAATCAACATCATTTTCTTCATCAGGATTATACGTTTCAAATCTGTCTTCAAAATTTGATATATAATCATCAATTTCTGCCTTAGTATTGGATTCGGTATAAGGTTTAAGCTTTTCCTCAAAAAAATCTCTCGATATACCAATACGCCCAGAAGGTAATTTTCCAACTTCCGGATCATCCATCTTAAAATGAACTGCATCGCTTAAAAAGCCAAAATTCACAACCTCATGCATTAATGCCAGAAGCCTATCAATGTCATCTAGACTTGGACTTAAGCTACCTGAAATTGGTTGTGCTGAAAGATATTCGATTAAAGCTCGAAGTGCTACAGAAGTTCTGACAAGATTTTTTTCATTTTCTAGTATCTCATTTACTTTATCCTCAATTCCTCCGAAACATAACAATTGAGCAGGAATGATGGTTTTATTGTATTCTCTTTTTTGAACCAATGCTTCATGTAATTTTAGAAGTGCAATTAAGAGTTCTTTGTGATTGAATACTCCAATTTCATTTTTAAGTTTTTCTATTAAGACGGTAGTGGCAGTATTAAATAAAGTTTTTTTATCATCAGGATTGATAATTTTCTCTGGAATAGACATTTTTGTTTCAATCATACCAGGTAATTCATCCAACAACATTTCAACCTCTGCATCGGTTAACAGAAATTCCTCTACTAGCCATCTACGCTCAATCAGTAAGTCTTGCTGACTGTCTGAAATTAAGATCATTTTTGCTTGATTCAGTGGCATGTGATGCTCTATAATATTATCTATCTCATCATCATTGATAGAAATACCATCAATTAGATTTAGAGCGTTAAGTACTTCTTTCATCATTATCCGCTCACCTTCATTTTTTGATCCCATAAATTCTGTTAATGAAGAAGATGGAATATTAAAGATTATTTTTCCATCAATATATGACGCTAAATATTGACCATCACTTTGTTCTTTCATTTCAAGTGATGTCATTTCTTCAAATATTGCTGGATCAAATTTTATTTCAATTTCTAAAGGATCAGTACCTGCTTGATTTATATAATCCATGAGTGAGGTTTGAAACTTATGCAACCAAAAAGAAATTGCGTCGGCATAAAGACGTACCGCAGGTACCATAGAATTTTTTCTTATCTGTGTGTTTGTTATCCATAACGGTATAGAAAATGTTTCTAATGCTTGTAAAAAGTACCCTAAATGTTTAGTGGGTTTATAAATAGGTGCAAAATCTGCAATCCTTGTAACGGGCATAAATACAACGTTTCCTTCAATTTTAATTGGGGTTGCATGATAATTTGCTTTTAATTTTGTTTCCCTGATTAATTTACTACCATCTCCAGGAGCTACCATCACATAATCGGGTCTTGTATCGTCTGAAAAATAAAATCCTTGCCCTTTTGATTTATAGACGTTGTATATGTCAATCATTGATGACATACTATGTGCTTTTCTGAGAAAAATATCTGATGCTTTTGCAAATTTCCATAAGCTTAATCTCTCCCAATCTTCACCTTTAGATAGTGTTATAAAATTGTATGCAGAGAATGACAGTTTGAGTTCCCTTTCTTGCGGTGTCTGCATCATCCCCATAAAAAACCTTCCAATTGAATCGTATAAACTAACGGTTAGAAATTTAGATTCTAAAAGTTCAGGGCGTTTTTTTAACTCTGTAATTACTTTTGTTAATCGTTCTTGTGAACGTTGTCTAGTGTTTGCAAATTGATTACTAAATAAATCTGATAATCCCAACGGGATTTGTAGTGAAACATAAGCCAACCGATTATTATCGAAATGTAGAATAGCCTCTTTAATATCTATATCGTTTTCATCTTCAGGAAGTTTAATATCAGTTTCTGCCCATCCCATTTGTTGACAAGCTATCATTACCTCAGTCCAAATTTCTTCCTGATAAGCCAATAATAGCTTTTTTTCGCAATTGTATTTTTTGGCTAATCTTAAAATGTATTCATTTAAAGCATTGACTTGATTAGAGATCAAAATGAAAAAATATTCATTATTAAATTCAACTATAGGATAAAATAAAAGCGGATTAAATTGTGGGTCGTTATTTTGAAAGCGAACATCCTCTGGGTCAATAATAAAATCATTAATTATATTGGGGTCAATCTGAAGAAAGCTACAGATTTTAATTAATTCAGTTTTTGAAATTGAAAAGTCTACTTCTTTATCAAAATGAACTAATTCTTGTGATTCACTTTCAGTATATGTATTTCCTGTAATTTTTGCTTTATTGGCAAATTCTTGACCTATATGTAATAACAGTGTTATACCTTTATAAACCTGTGCTCTAAAAGCATCTGGAAGTTTAATATCGGTATTGAATATTATGTGCGTTAAGTTCTTGAAAATTTCTACAGGTTCTAATGCGATACCAGGAAAAACCGTGAAGTTACCTCCATAAAAAATAACATTTTCAGTATATATGCTTTCAACCGGATCTTCATTATAATTATAAGCATACTCTTTTTTAACTGAGTCGTAAAGCTTATTGAGATCTTTTATCTTACCATTATTTAGATTTTTAACTACAAGGGTTGCTAATTCTTCAATTCGAATATTTTTACCGTGATTTTCAGGTAAAAGCTGTAAAGAAATTATTTCATTGAGCAGATGTTTGGACTCATGGGTTTGTATGTACTCTTTTGTACTACTTATATTTTCTTTTTTACTGACCGTAGTAGTTGGCCATCTATCAATATTATGACATTTTTTATTTTTCTTTCCTGATCCACATGGACAAGAATCATTTCTTCCTATTTTTTTATTCATAATACAGTGTTTATGGTTAAATTAATACCTTGTTAAAGATAAAAATTAACATTGACTTCTGTAATTGAATTTGATTGTTTTATGACTTAACAAACAATAGCTTTTAATAATGCTTATGAAATATCTATTCCTTTTGGACCAGGGAAATCTTTCCCTAAATACGTGTATAACTGTCTTACTTTGGAACGCCAATTAATTCTGGCTTCAATCCAAGTTTTACTGTCTTTAGCAATATTAATATTGTCGTGCGTATGTGCGGGAAACCTTGGTGAATTTATTGTATTATCAAAACGGATTAATAATTCAGGATTTTCTAATACCGATTCATTTTTGTCTAAATCAAATATTGTTCGGTGTTTTTCCTGATTGAATTTATTTACCTTTTCTACAAGGTTTTCATAGAGACTTACAATTTTGATTTCCTCGGTAATAAAATCTAAATCGTAAACATCTTTTTTAGTTGAACGGTTCGCAAGGCTTATTAACTTGTATAAACCGATATCAGCTTTATTAAACAGACGTATGTTGTTAATTGTTTCAACAGCGAAAAGATGTTTCATGTTTTGCAACATTTCTACTTTTATCATTGTTCCATCTTCTGCGTCAACAAAAAATCTCAAGAAACAATATTGGTCATTTATATCACATGGAAAATCAAAATTTCTAGCATTTTTGCCAAAAAAATCTTTAACTTCTTCTATAATTTTATTGAATCCTTCAAATCCAATAATTTCAGGGCAGAATAAATCTATGTCATCAGAAATCCTATGATTGTACCGTAAGGCTAAATTGGTTCCGCCTGCCAAACTAAAATTGGCTATTGAGGGCAAACTTTGCAATTGTATTATTGTTTTTACAATTGCCGGAGAAACTGTATTCATTTTAGAGTGAATAGCGAAGAAATGGTTTTACATTGTACCTTTTTGCCACACTAATACAAACTTTATTGCTAATGTTTTCTTTAGTGTTCTTAAGGTATTTTATAATAACTGCTGGAGTATATAACTGCTCTAATCTTTTAATATCCTGTTCAAAAGTATCTGTAGTTGTGGCATACATAGCCCTAGGGATAATAATAGCCTTATCTCTATCAAGATTAAGCTTATTATAATCTATATCCCAGAAAAGATGTTTAGGGAAAATTGTCGCTATGTTTACTTTTTGTTTCATTATTTACTATAAATCAAATACAATACCAATGTATAATATTATGTCTTTGATTGTCACTCTACTATTATACAAATGTATCAATTTTTATTCAATTATTTATACTGCTATTTTACTCTTCATTTTGGATTAGTTCGTTTATCTCTATTTTTAATTCATTAGCTCTTCGTAGAACAGATTCAATATCTTTATGATAATCGTTTCTATCTAACTTTTCAGATAATACTTTTAGACTCTTGACCTCAATTTTCAAGATCTCTAATTTCAGGTTATCTAGTTCTTTCTTATTCATAATTTTTATTACATTTTAAATTCAATATTAATTATATTTCTTCAAAATAGTCTTCTGTGGATTTTTTATTATAGAGTTTGCCATAATTTATTACGTAGCCATTATATCCACTATTTTTTAAAATCAATTTACTAATTAAGTTGTGTAATATAGAATTGAAAATTTTTAAATTGACTTTAAAGTATCCATGACTTTATTTGAATTTAATCTTAAATGATCTAGTTTTAACATATCATCAAATACAGTTAAAGCTTTTTCAATTTGATTTTTGTTAGCGTTAAAGTTATTGTTTAAACTACTATATATTGATAAAACCAATTGAACTGGCTCTGTATCATAATGACCTCTATCTTGAATTGTTATTAATTTATTAAATTTCATATTTTCTAACAATTCTAAACATTCATTAGGATAATCTTTTGCACACTTCATTAAATATTGTAAGAAGTATCTAGGTTGATTCCTAAACAATATAGTTTTAGAGTATTTTTTCATAAAAGGGAGCAATTCCTTAAAATTAGAACTATTAAATTTTCTTAAAATTAAAGTTGAATAAGAACTTGCGAAATCGTCATCTATTTCACTTACAAATTCAAATAAAATATCTAAACACTTTCTATCAATTCTTTCTTTTGCAAATAGATTACCTTCTGCAATATGCAAAGCTTGTAATTTTGCTTTCTTACTGCTATTTATAAATCTGTTATAATATTGTTTGTTTTTATCATAACCTAATAACCAACTATGAACAATTAAATAACTGCCATTATCATGTAACTTCTTATTATTAATTACTTTATCCATTAGCGGTAGCATTTGCAAGTAGAACTTATTATTAAAATAACCAGCTGATTTAAAACAGTATTTAAGAATTAAATAATTATCTGTATCTGTTAGTTTAGTAAAAATTTTAAAAGCCCTGTCAATGTCTAAATAGTTCAAGTATGCAAGATTTAACAGTATTGCGACTTTTACCGAAACTTGATTGTCATTACAAGCATTTTCAACAGTTGTAAAAATAGGTTCACAAAATTGAATATCGTAATAACAATGCATTATACTATGAACTGATGCACCTCTAACAGAATTTAAGCTATCGAAATGAGGGTCTTTCGGATTATTGATTTTTTCTGGATTAGGGTGAGTTAATGCCAAATTAGACAAATATTGTAAAATTTCATCATCTACAACTTTTTCATCAATAAAGTAACTTACATTCCAAATTGAGGTCAAAGTATTTGATAAATCAAGATCTAGTTTTATTAATTTCAAATAAAGTTCTTTAACTAATTTTACATCAAACTTTCCTTTTACTAAACCATCAATACCTGATGAAATGTAATCTATAGAAATATTATCAATATCAAACAGATCCCTAACTAGAGGATAAAATTTATTCGGATCATTAGTTACCTCGTCTCTAAAAGTATTAGAATGCTCACGCCTTCCTCCTTTAAAAGCATCGTTAAATCTATCTCTAACATAATCATCATTAAACATTAAAAAACTTTTTTTCCAATCATTTAATGTCATTTTTTTGTATGCTCTTACTTCGAGTGGAGGACCAACAAATCCAGACCTTATTTTGTTATTATATAATTTATTAATTTTAAGTTTTCCAAACTTCCTATAAAGTTCTTGATAAATCTTTTTGAGTATCGGGATTGAATCAATCTCTGATTTTGCAAGAATATCAATAAACAGATACTTTTTCTTTCCATTAGATCCAAGATATGCTTTTCTTTTACCATCGTTATCAATGTAAAAATATACATCTTCTGGGCTTGTAACAGATAAAATGATATCCACCAATTTTAATTTTTGATCTTCAGTAAAAATCGTAAAACTTTTAGAGATTAATTCCCTCAAGTATAGTTGAAATTTATCATCATAGCCGTTAAATCCATTTTTAAAATGGACTATTTTTATGAATTCAAAAATTTCTTCCTTATATAGTAATGGGGTTTCTGTTAAGCCTAGAATTAAAATTTTAAGATGTGATATAGAATTTGAATCTTTATGTTTTTCATAATAAGACTTGAAAAATACGCTATCTTCAGATTTAGATTTTATATATTTTGAAAGCAATTCTTCAATTATATCATCAGCATTTTCATTTGTATCGCTTTCAAATAAATCAGAGAATTTTGAGTTTTTATATAATGGACTATTTTCAATATCAAACTCTTTTTCATATTTATTATCATCGACTAACTCATCAAAAATTGAATGAAAATACGGGAAACATAAATCAGGATCAATTTCATTTATTTTCTCTATTAGACTACTTTGTTCATAAGTAAAGCTTATTGTAAATGAGTGTTCTTCGAAACATTTCAAAATGATTGGTTTTAATTTATCAAATACAAAATGGGGATAATGATTGAATATTTTTTCTAATATCTTATAATACCAAAAGTTATTTCTGCTTTTATCTTCTATATTAAAATGAAAATATTTGTCAAATAACACCAATAATTTTTTGTTATCCCAATCGTCGACATTAATCAAAAATCTATTTATAAAATTTATTTTTTCATCTGATTCAGGAAGTTTTTCAATAACACCTATAATGATGTTTAAGCCGTCATTTCTATTATTAGTAAACAAACGAAATAGCAACCCTAATCTCATTTCTTTCTGTTTCAAATAATCGTATTTTAATGAAGATCCAGATTTAATAATTTTATTTAAAATTAATTTTTCATAAAAATTAATTTTCCAATCTTTTTGATAATCAAAGTACTGTAATGGAATGTTTTGATTAACAATGAACTCTAGCCAACCCAAAGAAAAAATAGAGTTTATAAAAACTTTGGTTAAATCAAGATTAGTCAAAATGAATTTTGATACAATGTTTTTTTCTTTATTAGTCGGATTTTTTACATCTCCTAAACTTGTAATAACTAACGTTTTTATATGAAACCTAAACTTCGATGAGGTTATAAGTTGTGTTATTGTTTTGCAATATTCATTATGATCATATTCTCGATAATATTCATTAACCATTTTAATGATTGAACGAACATATAGACTTTGTTTATTCTCATTAATATAATTACTTAGTGATCTTTTATTCTCAACAAATTGTCTGGAGAATGTATAATCATAAAATGTTTGATGGAAAAATTGTAATTCATTATTGTTTTCAATTAACAAATGATTACTTTTCAAATAATTTATTTCTTTCGAATATTGGTTTTCAAAAATATTACTAATTGTGATTTGTTGATTTTGATACATTCCATCAGCTATCTTATACAAAATAGATTTTAAGTGCAAATCATTTTTGTTGTATATCAGTTGTTTCCATAGTGCATCGTATAAATCCTTCAATGATGACAAAGTATCTATATTAATTTTGCTTGGTAATCTGCAAAATATATCTAAATGATTGGGAACTGTTAATAATTCTAAAAGTTTTTCAGAACAATTATTAATTCCGTATTTCAATAAAACTTCCTGAACCTTTTCTTTAGATATCCCAGTGATTTTGATTTTTGAATATTTATTAGATTTATAAATACTCAATTCAGCATCATAGTTTAAATCATAGCTTCTTGTAGATATTACTATTCTAACATTAGAATGAAAAGATAAATCGGATATTAATCTATTATAAGTTTGTATGAATTCTCTATTTGTTGATAATGTCTGTGAAAGCGCATCTAATTGATCAATTACAATTACCAGAGTTTTATTTTCATTTTTATAAAGCTTAACAATTTTTTCAATTGATATATTTTCTTTTTGAAATATTTTTTTTTCTAATTCAATTCTATCTGAAGCATAATATTTATCTGCCTTAATACCTAGGACATTTGTATTATTTTGCTTAAGTTTTAATAATAAATCTTTTAAAACTACTGTTTTGCCATAGCCTTTTTCTCCTTCAAGAATAAATATATTTTTTTGATCATTAGGTAAATCATTATTGATCCAGTTATAAATGACATTCGTTTCACTTCTTTCAACATGAGTTTCTGTGTTTTCTCCAAAAAGGTTTGGAACATTTTCAAGATAAAAATTCGCTTTATTAATTTCTATTTTAGTTTCATCAAAAGAAATGTTGTTCGTTATGGTTTTATGAATATCATCAACTTTTTTATCTATATCTAATATTTTTAAAGAATCTTGAATTTTGAAAACCTGATTAAAAAGATTGTGTGTTTTAAATAAATCTATTAGATTATTACCATCTTTTAATATGATAAAATCATCCTTTAAATTATGTTTAGATTTCATAGCATCTGTCCATTCACACCACCATTTATGCTGTTTTAAATCTAAAATTCTTGGAATGCATAATATCCATTCTTGTGTCTCGAATTCATCTGAATTAATTACAGTATTAAATGAATTTTTAATTTGTTGCTTTTGAGAAGATCCAAAATCTTCAAGAAAAAATTTACATTGAATAACAGAAATCGGCTCAATGCCAATGTTACCAATAAAAACATCTATACCTCCATCACCAACAGAAACTTTAACTGTCTTGACATTCCTACCTTCATAAATGCGATTAAACAGCGTAGCACAATCTTTTTCAAATGCAGATCTTGCTCCTTCTATATTTGTATTTTTAACTTTATAATCTTGCCAATCCATATTCAATTCAATAAATGTAACAATCTACTAAATTAATACAATTACTATCAAATCAATTTATAATCAATTTCGTTTTAAAATTAAGTTAATAGACATTAATCATTTTTAATATGCCTTTGTTGGCGCTCATAAAAATTTACAACTCATCTCCGTTTATCAACCACAGTATTATCAAAAGCAATTAAATTGCATAATTCTCTTAATCTTGAGCGTACCCGGTTGCCATAAAAATTCTCGATTTCACTTGCTGATAGGTTGGTAGTAATATGCGTTTGTAGTTTTTTGGAAATGAACAGGTCATAACGACTTAAAAGTATTTCTGCCATAACGTTGCATTCGTTGCCGTAATATTTCAGGTTGTTTTCTGTTCCGAGGTCGTCAAAGCAGATGGTTTTTGGGGCTGATTCGTATAGTTTGCCTTTACTGTATTGGTGGATGATCTGGTACCCGTCTTGAATGAATTCGAAACTGATATCCCTGCAGGGTTTTACGAAAAACTTATGTTCTGCAGTTGCAAGGTATTTCATTATATTCATTAATGATGTTTTACCACAGCCTATGGGACCGGATAGCAAAATTCCTTTTGCAGAATTAATTCCGTATTGAAAACAACTGGCTTCATCTTTCAAGAAATAGGCAATGAGTTTGTAAACGATTGAATAATCTGTTTCTATTATCTTAAAATGATTACCGTACAGTTCAACTCCTTTATTTTCTAACCAGGTTATTACTTCTGAATAGCTGTAATGGGATTTTATTTCGTTTTCCATATCATATTTTTTAACCACAAGATTCACAAATATTTAGATACTGAACCAAGTTCAATATTAAAAAGGGCTTACAAAGTACTTGTAATGTTCCAGTTAAAGTGGCTCTGAATAATCTTTGTCTGTTGCCGTGTTAAGTTGCATTGCTCTGTTGGGCTGTTCTGTATTTGAAATGAATTTTGGTGCGTTGATTATCCAGTTTTGTGCGGATGCTTGCCAATTGACCATGGGTATTTTTCCGCCTACGAGCCAGCCCACACTGGAAAAGTAATTGAAGAATTTTTGTGCTTCGATTTCCGGAAAGTTATTTTCGTTGAAATAGGATCTGATTTCTTCGATGGTAGGCTTTTCATGGTTTGATGGTTGTGCTGATGTTATGGATTGGATGGAAGAAATATCTTTCTTTTTTTCGCGCAACTTTTTTTCTTTCTCTTTTTCGGCTTTCATTCTAAAATCAGTTCTTTCTTCATTATTTTTTACTTGCTTTTCCAAGTTTGAACCGTTTTGATTGTTTAAATGGTTTGATAGGTTTGATAGGTTTGTATTGTTTATAGAAGGTACCAGCACTTGTTCAATGCCGGTTTCATCACTCGTATAAGGCTGGTTTAATACCTGTTTATCAACAGATTCAAAAACAGGTTCATTATTTGGTTTTCTGTCGGATTTTGGCAACGGTTTTAAATCATCTGAAAAATTGAATAAAATAACATGACTTCCCCTAAATGGGTTGTATGAGGGTTGGTAATTGATGTAGCCTAAAGCGTGCAGATTTTTAAGGCATTTGTGGTAGGTTGCCTTGGAACTTATCTTACTGATGCGCATGACCTCATCACGGCTAATACTGATTGGATTGCGGAACCGGTTGCAGTTCCAAAATTGAAACAGGGCAATGTATAAGCTTATGTGTGTAGGATTCAACGTTTGATCTATTGCTACTTTCTCAAAAAAGCCTGTCAGGTGTTTTATGTAGTTCATTTGGATGTATTAAGTATTAAGACTTTGGTCACGATTAAGTACCATAATTTTGTTTGGTATAACAAAAATAGTATCCTATTTAAAGAGAGTAGGCAAGGCATTTACTTTGTTGCCGTTTAAAAGTTTCTCAATGTCTGCATGATCATAATACATGATGCCACCAATTTTGGTATAGGTTAATGTACCGTTGATTCGGAGGTTCTGGAGCGTGCCGGGAGAAATGTTTAAGAGCTTGCGGACTTCACTAGATTTGAGCCACTGTTTTGTTTGTTGCGGTTTGGATTGAATAATTTCTTTTAAATCGTTCAACAAAAGACTTCTGAATTCGTTTAAGTCTTCACGGGTAACTACTTCGATAGCCATAACGTATGTTTTAGATTGTTATGGTACAAATTTGTAGTATTTGAATTGTTTTAAATCACAAGCCTTTCACAAGTTGTGAGTACTATTTAACAAAAAAGGCTGAATGAATTCATTCAGCCTTTTTACTTTACTAATAAAAAATTCTTGTATTTAAGACGCTAACCAGTCATAGTTAATCAAATGTCCTAAATTATTTGTTTCCTTACTGTCCGGATTGGTTCTTAAATATTTGCCAGTTGAAGCATTAACTACTTCTACATTTTCGCCAACAGTCCAAAAACATGATTTATAATTCCATACCCATGTTGTTGCGCTATTACCAGAGGTTTCCAATAACTGAATTGCCGTGGCTTTTGATTTTTTTACCGCCCTAGTTACGCCGGTACTCGTTACAGTATGAAACCCATAGTGCGTTATAGTACCTTGAGCATCTTTCCATACTCCTGAAATTCTGTATTCTGCCATATTTTTTAATTTTAAAATTATTAGATCGCAAAGTAGAACGTTTTTAATTATAATCTTTACGGTTTTCCGTAATGTGGTGAAAAATTTATTTTTCATCGATGTTTTCCATCCTTTTTATTAAAGATTCTTTTAGCGTATCTATAAATTTAGTTTGAGAAGATTTACGCATTCTGATTTCTAAAAACACCCTGTGAAATTGACCTAAATCAACATTGAAAACAGTTTCAAAATATTCTACAATGTCTTTTAAGTCTGAAGCTCCATTATTAAACACACCTTCGGTATGCAACGCATATAAAAGCTCTATTAGTGCGACTTTAGAGCCTGTCCAGTTTTGTTTTACCTTGGGGTTAACTTGTGTTTTTTCCTTGTTTTCTTTGTTTTCCATCATCAGCAATTTGTCTTCCAAATATACTTGTACCAGATCGTGCGCCATGATCTTTGCTACCTTAAAATCGTGTGAGGTGGCAAAAGTGTGATCTACTTCAAAATAAAAGCTATCTAACGTCATTTTGATGTCAAACTTTCCTCTGGTAAAGTATTTATAATCTAAGTAGCTACTGCCGGTACGGTAATATTTATAAAACTCTAAATTATTATCAAAGTACCTTTTTAACTTTTCCAGTTCGTTGTTGAGGTATTTTTTTAAAATACGTTCTCCGCCATACGGCTTTTTGGTTTCAACCTTGTACACCATATTATAATATATGAGTTTAGAAGTAAACTGTGGCTTTACTTCTTTGAAAAAATGTATTTCTTCAGACTCAGACTTAAAACTGTATTTGTGGATTATGTGCTTAAGGCTTGCTATTGAAGCTAAAATTATTTCAATGGCTTTTTCGCATTTAAGTATCGGGTTGTCTATTTCCAGGTCGATAAAGTTGATCTGTTCGTTTAGGTTTGAAAGGTATAGGTTTATTTTTGGGTTCAAAGATATTTTTTAATTTTTATTACATTTTACGCATCTAGGATATTTAATGTCTCCATTAATTTTTTTTAAATTATTGTTAATTAGAATTCCGTTCCCTTTTTCCATTCATAAGTTTCAATGGGTAACCAACGGTTTTGTTTTTTAATGAACCAGATTGTTATCAATGTGCTATCGCTTGTTTCCCAAGTTACTTCTTTTAAAAGTATCGGTTGTTTAAGCTGTTCCATGGAAAAATAATGAGGCAAAAATTCGCGTAACCCGGCGTAATGCGATTCGTTTAGCTTGAAGGTTTCTTCTTCCAGAACGGTGTACTTTTCACTGATTTCTTCGAATGTTAGATCTTTGATTTTTTCCGGATTCAGAAATATTCTTTCGTTCATAAAAATGGTGGAACGGTATTGAAACTGGTCTTTTTCTTTAATGTACTTTCCTTCAATGTCAAAGTATAATTGTTTTTTTGTGGTAGGATCTATCGGATTGATTTTGTCAAATTGGGTTACTTCATCTCTGCCACAATTGGCATCACAAGGAACCAGATGATAGTTTAGATTTGTTAATCTATCCGTAAACAGCCACTTTCCATTTTTTTCAATCTCAACTGTACCAACAAGTCGTTGCAATGTATCATTGTCCATTAAAGCACAGTCCGCACAACGATTATTTTCCTGCCATTCTTCACGGGAAAGCCAGGTATATAATAGAAAGGACAATGATACGATAGCAAAGGCTATTACAACAAACTTAATTTTGATTTTCATTTTTCATCATTCAAGGTGTTTTTCACTTTTACTTAGTCGCATAAAAATCATAAGCAGTTTTTGCAATGTCTGCGATTATATTTTCGGAATCTGCGAAGGTTTCATACGTATTGTGCACAAAAACCGCAATGTAAATTTGCTTACCATTCGGTAGCTCTATAATTCCGACATCGTTGATTGCACCCGTCATTCCGGCATCGTTGGTAAAAGATGTTCCTGTTCTGTGGGCAACTTTTGTATTTTTGGGCAGGTTGCCTTTTATTCTTTTCAGTCCGGATTTATTGTTTAGCATTGCTTTGTAAAGCCATTTGGTGTGCTTTGGATTTAGGTATTTTCCGTTGTAAAGCTCTTCCAGACCTCTAACCATATTGTTTGGTGTTGTCTTGTTTACAAATTGCGAGTCCCAATCTTTGTGCATTCCTTCTTCATCATTTTTAATAATGAAATGCTCTTCGCTGTCCATATATTCCTGTACAGCTTCCGGTCCGCCAATGAGTCTCAACACAATGTCAGTGAGATTATTATCGCTGTACGATACCATCCAGCTCAAGGCTTCTTCCAGCGTAATATATAGATTGCCATTGGGATGCTTTTCTTTAAACGGGCTCCAGTTATCCGGATCATCCAGCAACTCTTCTCTTTTTATAAAAATTTTCTGTTTCATAGATAGTTTGCCTTTCTCTACCTGATACAAAGCGGTTAAGGCAATCGGGAATTTGACGGTGCTGAGCATTGGATACATTTTGTTGCCGTTAATGTGGATCACTTCATTGTTGGTTCCGATGATTGCAACGCCTACGTCTGCTTTTTTGTCTTTTAAAATTTGCTCAATTTTTTCGGTGAGATTGTCTTTTTTAACCTGTGCAAAAGCTACCGTTGTAAATGTTAATAGTAACAGAATAAGATTTTTTTTCATAAATTATAGATTTGGTTTCTTTTATTGTTGGAGCTTTGCGTTCGGGCGGGAAACCGAAGCACGAAAGTTGATATTATTACTAATTTTTAATTAAAAACTGCTTTTGAATTTTGCACTTCAGCCCAGCTGATGCAAAACGCTTGTTATAGCCAGTTTTTTTATAGTTCAATGTTTTCGTTTCCGTCATCGTCTTCTTCCAAGTATAGTTTCCAATTCAGCCTATTTGCAATTTGCTTAAATGTGTCAATATAAATTTGTTGGTCTATATCTTGTCTTTTTGAACATACAATAGCAACCAAAGTTACAAATTGATTTTCCTTGTCTGATGTAGTAAAATTACCGTCATAAGTTTCAACTAGAATAATGTCAACCCACGGAAAATCTTTGGAATTTGTGAATGTCTGATGATTTGTTTGTTTAAATAACTTAGTTTCTAAAAGACAATTTACCACAAATGATTTATCGAGCTTTTGTCCAAATTGTTCGTCAAACTGGATGTTATAGTAATTGTATCTGTCGCTCCACATCTTATTCGTAAATTTTCGCTCCTTTAAAAATATCCGCAAATGTTGACCAGTCTGGTTTATCAGCATTTACATTTAGTTTTATATTGTCGTAATAGCCTGGAATGTCTTCTGCGTACGCACTTAACGCTTCTAAAAAGTCAGGTAGTGTTTTGTTTTCCCAACTTTCAGGATTGTCCAGAAAGTCCTTGCGTAATAAGTCAAGAAACTTAATGAAAGTTTGTCTGTCCGCTACTTTAAAATCGTTAAGAGTGTCGTTCATAAAATTGGCTATAACGTTCCGGGGCTTTGCGTTCGGGCGGGTTTCGGAGCACAAAAGCTGATGTTATTACTAATGTTCAATTGAAAAACTACCGTTGAATTTTGCACTTCAGCCCGCCTGACGCAAAACCCTTGTTAGCGGTAGTTTTATTTGTCCAATGGTAGCTTTTTAGGTGAAAGCAACCACGAAATTCCATCTTCTTGTTGTTTTACGTGCCAAATTACTATTCCATATGCATCTTCATTCATTGTAAATTCGTCAAGCATAAATGGTGGAACCCAAATTAATTGAATTTCACCATCTCCATACCAACCTGCATTTGTAAATAATTCAGACGCTACTTTTAAATATTCGTCAGCGTTTGGCAAAAAATCTGCGGGCTTAAATGTGAAATTCAAGTTGTCTATATATTCGTGAGTAAAAAGCCTAAAGTTTCTTAATTCATTTGGCTCATACGTTATTACTTCTCCCTTTTTTATCGAATATGCCATTCCTTATATTTTATATTAGTCCCATACTCTCATTTCATAATTACACCAACTTGTAACAATGTCGAGTATGTCGTATGTTCGGTCTTGCAAAAGTTCATTGTCTGAAAAATTCATTGCTAATTGTCCAATAAGTTTTTGAGCAGTTTCTTGTTGTCCGCCTGCATTTTTATATGCCAACAAAATATCTCTTACTTCTGTCGTAAAGCAGTTTCCATCTCTAACATATTTTTCGAGAGTTCTTATTAGTTCTTCGTCTGTCATTTGCAGGGTTTTCAAAATTACCGCTAACACTCGGATTGGCGCAATTTCCTATTGTTGTCGTTTGTAAATACTTGTTATCGTCAATAAAAAAAATCACTTAATAGTGAGGTGCTAAAATATAAATTTTCACCAAATGGTGATAAAAAATTTTAAATTATTTTTTTTAAAAATAGGGATACTCGAATTTTTGAGTTGTGTTTAACTATTGCAAACTGAAAAGCAATCATAGAAACGGTGAGATAAACCTGTTTTATTATAGTTTTCATTAAGCACTACAAACCTCAAATCTATCAATACCAGACAGATACCAATTATCATTGTGTTTTGTCAAGAAAAAAATGAAAGTTCCACCATCGTTACCAACAATAATTATTTTTCTGCTTACTTTTTCTGTTGCTTCAATTTGTTTTATAGCATCATCTGACCAATCTTGAATTTCAAACTTTTTCTCATCTTTAGCGATTGTTGATCTAGATTCATCTATTGTTATAGTATCCGTATAAATTCCGGGAGGTTTATTCCACATTTCATTGGTACAATCATACTCGGGAAGTTGTTCATATTTTATTTGATTTTTGTATGTTGCGAAACCATAATCGTATGATAAATATTCAGGGATTGGATTTGAAAACTTAATTGAATCTGTAATGACCAAGTTATCTAAAGCGCCTCTTCTAAACAAAACCGCAATTTTATATTTTTTGCTAATAAATTGATTGATTTTTATTTCATCTTTTTGATTATATGCTTCTAAAATTTCAAAAACGCTTCTTTCAAACGAAGTATGTTTTGCTTCATTTGTTGCTTTGTCATTGTTTATATGTTTGTTACAGCTAATAAGCATAGCAAACATAAAATAGAGGAAATATTTTGGTGTTTTTTGTAGATTCATTTTTTTAAATTTGATTTACCAATTGTGTCCAACTCCAACGTATTTAATTTAGCATCCATTTGTCAAGCGGTAACAACTAATTCTATAATGATGCTATCTAAATTAGTATTCATTTTTTATGTGTTGGGGTAGTTTTTATTCTCTGTTATGTTTTTCAATTAAGTTTTCAATGAATTCATCTATTGAATTAGCAACTTTCATTTTCTCCCAATTCCATACATTTGTGTCAGTGTCATAATATTCGTAGTAAGAATGCTCGTGTTGTATCCAATAAACAGATTGATTATTAGCATTTTCAATGTCTATAAAATAATAATCCGCATCGTAAATTCCTATGCAAAGCTTGTTCTTAATTCCTTGATTTCCTTCTTTTGAATAGCCTTTTATAAGAAGGTTTATGTCAATAATACCATATTCATTATCTCTTTTTCGTTTGGCAAAACTTAAAAGATATTCATCTGGTATATTGGAACCTCCATTAGGTAAATCAATAAACTTTTCAAATGGATAATTTAATAAGAAATGTTTGTAATAGTCAGGCAATGTAATTCCTAATTCTGTTTCTATAAGTTGTATTTCTGTTGCTCGCATCTGTTTATTTAATTTCCCAGTTTCCGTAAGGTGATCCGTCTGTTTTACATCTGTCCCAAAAATCTTTTGCGTAATCAAATTTTGGAATTTTTTCATCAATTGCTAAATGTATTTCTTTATTAAATTCTAATTGTTGAAGACAGTTTGCAATTCCATACCTCACAAGATATTCATTCCATTTTCCAAAGGCTTGTTTTTCTACTTTTGTTAATTTGCTGAATAAAGGACCAAGGGCTTTATATAGATTAGCTAATTCATCATTATCTTCACTTTTACAAAGTTCGATAGTTGATTTATAATCTTCTAAATCAGCTTTTGAATATTCCTCAATATCTCCGGTTTTGCAAAGTCTGTCTATAAATTCTTTATATTCTTGTGGTTTTTCGCTCATAATATTTTTGTGCTGTTATGTTTTTGATCTTTTTTAGGTTTTGGAAAATCACATCAAAACCTGCCGTTTTTTATTCGGTTAATTCATAATTTCTTTTAGCCCACATTTTACTTGGTTTTATCCATTGGTCTGATGCGATGTATAAAAAGCCGTGTTTCAATCCTGTATTTAATTCAATTTCTTTGAATTGATTGATTTTTAGGTTTGATGTTTCTTTTCGTTTGATGGCTGTAACTCCGAAAACGTCGGATTTTTCATAAATGGTTAAGATATTTCCACAAAAATTAATCGTTGGAAATTCTGCAATATCCGTATCCTGAAAACAACCAATAAAAACAAAGTTTAACTCCGGATTTTTCGCAAAAGTAGAAACAAACTGGGCTATGTAACCACCTTTTGAGGTTCCAACAACTGTAATATGATTAGGCTGAACGCCTTTTGAAATTAAACTATCGATTTGTTTTACCACTTTTTCGGCATATTTAATTCCGTTTGTTTTTGGCGGTCTTTTTTCGCTGAGAACTACAAAACCATCATTTTTAAACGAGCTTATAACACCTTTGTAATCTGTCGTTACGCTGTATTCTTTGTCAAAAGTTCCATCGGGATTGTCTTCCAGAAATTTGTTATGAATAAAGAAAATATAGTTTTTTTCGTTATCAGATTTATGCGTGTCTTTAACAGTACAGCTGTTAGTGAAAATCAATAATAGCAGAGAGAAAAAGAAATAGAATGTAGGTTTCATCTGTATGTTTTATGGTTTTTTAAAAAGTTCTATGGTATAATCGAGTAGTTTTTTGTCGCCGTATTGTCCGTGCCCCGGAATTACCCATTGAACATCGGGATATGCATCTTTTATTTTTTTCACAGTTGTTGCCCATTCGTCTTCGTTGGCATCGGCAAGATTGCCTTTGGTAGCATTCATTTCCTTTATCAGGCAACCACCAAATAGTACTTTTTCGTCGGGAAAAAAGCCAATCGTATTATCTTTTGTATGACCTTCTCCAAAAAACCTGGCAATTACTTTTTTGTTGCCAACTTTAATCTCCAACATATCGTTGAATCCGTTTTGAGGCAAATTTTCGTTCCGCTCTTTTGCATTTTCAATAGTTTTGAAATTGGCATAAGACGGAATTCCCGCTTGTTCAAATGCCTTTAATCCTCCCAGATTGTCAATATGAAAATGAGTGACTACCACAGCTTTTATTTTGCATTTTAAATTTTCTTCTACCCATTTAATTAAAAGGGCAGATGTAATATGATCCGATGTAGTATCAAATAATACCGCTTCTCCTTTATCTCTTACAATCATTCCATTGCAAGGTACTTTTCCAAAATCTTTGGTTTGCAGAAAAGATTTATGTTCAAAAGTATTTTCTGATAACTGCGTAATGATGAAATCATCAGATTGATAGATGGCTTTTGGTAAAGTATTTTTATCTGTTTGTTTTTCGGTATATTTTTTATCGAGTGATGATGAGGTACAACTTATGAATAACATTGCTAATGCAAAAGAAATCAGTTTGAAAATTTGTGTCATTTTAATTAATAATTTTTTTTAATGTGAGTGTTTATTGGTGTTTACAATGGTTTTTGTAAAATTGTTTCAATGTTTCGGGGTTTGCGTTCGGGGGAGGGATGTTCAATTTTTGCATAATCGTTAAATTTTGCAGTTTCGCCCGACTATTGCAAAACCCTTGTTAGCAGATGTTTTTTAGTTTTCATTCATTTTTTTTAGTGCAATTCCGATTGCTGTTTGTCCATTTGGCATTGCAGTAGATTTTAATTCGATTAATTTTCTTTTGCAGATTTATATTTGTGAAAACCTATAATTTGAATTGCTCTTTCTTGGATATACATATCTTCGTCCTCAAGAAATGGATAAATATTTTCTTTAATTTCGTCAATCAAAGACAGAGCAATAATTGAGAATGCAATTTGTTGTTTTACATCTTCATCGCTTTCTGATTTAAAATTGGATTTAAGCTCTTCGATGATTTGTTTTCGTTCGTTAAACGCTGTTGTGCTTTTAGAGTTGGGAAAATCGAATAAAGTTTCCTCTAAATCGTCAAAGTCATAAGCATCAGGACTTTCGCTAATCACATTTATGAAACTTGAAATATTTTTAAACTTCGGTTCTAAATTTGGTTCGTCGTGGCTTAAATAGCAAATCATTCCTTTCATTGGTCCGCTAATATTTAGACACCAATAATTTGAATTTTCATCTGTCAATAAAGCAACTAAGTTTTTATAAATCGAAAATTGGCTAAAATAGCTTTCCATTTCTTCAAACTCCTTTTCGTCAAGTAAAATAAATCCATCTCTTGAATTAAAAGTTTTTAGTTTATCGATTTCCGAAGTTTTTAAGTCAAACTTGTTTAATTTTTCAATCATATTTTTGTCGTTGGTACAGTCGTTCTGAAATATCTGCTAACACTTGGATTGGCGTGCTTTTCCGATTGTGTAGTTTGTAAATACTTGTTGTTGTTAATTAAAACTCACTTAATAGTGAGTTGCTAAAATATAAATTTTCACCAAATGGTGATAAGAAATTTAAAATTATTTTTTGAAAATAGGGTTACTTTAATTTTGCACTTCAGTTTGTTTGAAGCAAAACCTTTGTTATACTTAGTTTATTTCAGTTGCTTTATATTTAAAAGGACTTTCTTCATCTTTAAAAAGAACATTTCCGCATTCGCATTTTTCAATTCTTGGTCTTGAAATATTTTCTTGTGTGTAGATTTTTTTTTCTGTTTGACATTTAGAGCACCTAACAAAGAAATAGACCCTTGCCCAACCAAATTTAAAGTCCGATTCTACTTTGTATTTTAAATCAAAAAATGGTTGATAGTCAAACTCAATTAGATAATTAATTTTAATTTTATCTTTCTCCGTTATGATCTCTATACTTATTAGATTTCCAAGAAATCCATTACATTTCGCTCTAGGTGTGCAAATCCCATTGTTATTTATACTCTCAAATATTATTGTTCTATGGTCTCTTTGGCAATTAATACAGGGTAATGATATTTCCAAATTATCAGCTACTGCAAGAAAGGTTTCAGGATTAATTTTTAAGTTGCAGGTTAATTTATATTGATACTTCGCCATTATTTTAGGTCTTAAATTAGGTATAACGTTTCGGGGCTTTGCGTTATTCGGTTTTTTGAAGCGCAAAAGTTGATATTATTACTAAAGTTCAATTGAAAGACTACACTTTATTCTATAATAAATTTCTTTGGATAGTTTTCAATTGCCCTACATTTATTTAATATATTTTTCAGGATTTTTATAGAACTCCAGATATTCCGGTTTCTCATTTTCGAAATATCTTTTACCTGCGTTTTTCACCACATATTTCCATTTATCCAAAGCGGTTTGGTAATTGCCAGTTTCGAAATGATATTTTGCCTCGTTATGCTCTAAATCAAAATCAAACAAGTGCAGATTATTGTTGTGACTTATCATTTCATTGAGCCAATTTTGGGCATTTACATAGTCTTCCTCAATGATATAAGCATCAAATAATTCTTTTGCGAGAGAATAAGCTTCGTTCCAATTATTTTTAGGAATTGGGTACAAATCCCACGCTTGTAATAAATGGTCAAAATAGGAAGGCTTATCATTCTCCCAAATTTCATTTCCCAAATTGATAAGTTCATCTATCTGATCTTGTAATTCTTTTTTTAATACTGCCATATTGTTATAATTTAATTTTCCTGTACCTCATCATCCAATCGTTCCTTTAAATCGATTTCCAAATCTTTCCAGCCGTTTTCTCTGGCAATTGCTATCCATTCTTTTGCCGGTTCAAATTGTTTTAGTTCCAGTAAAAGGGTTACCATAATTTCTATAAGTTTGGGCTTTGGTTGTATATAATAGGCTTGTGCATACACATCTATAGCATCATCACGCTGGTCCAACATCACATAGCAGGATGCCAATTTAATTAGTACAGAAAATCTGTCCTCAATACCAAAGCCCAAAGTTTTGGTGTATGCCGTAATGGCTTTTTGATATTGTTTCTGTGCATATAACAGTTCACCTTCCTGCAGATAAAGATTTAACGGAAAAACAGAAGAATAGTGCGAATGAAGATAGTCTGCGTGCTCCTGGAAAACAGACATATTATTCTGATAAAAAGCTACCAAACCCAGTCCAAAATGACCATTCATTTTCAATGTTGGAATGTCAAGAGCCATTGTATAAAATTCTGTGGCACTTTGGTAGTTTTTATCTTTCAGATCAATTGTTGCTATTTCAAGGATTGCTTTATGACGACCGTTTTGCACAGCAAGTAAAAAGTATTCTCTTGCTTTTTTGATGTCGCCGTTTAGTTTGTATTGTTGAGCTTTTTCGTAATCGCGAATGCCTTTTTCTTCGGCATCTTTATCTGATGAAAATAATTTTGAAAGAGAAAATTTCTTTTGCAATTTGTTTTGCAATGTCCACACAGGCGTTGCGTGTTCTATAAAAAATGTTGCTTTTTTTAGAATTTTTGATTTCTGCGCTTCATATTCCGAAACGTGTTGAGGATGCAAAGGCAGTTTGTTCCAGATGCTTTCCGGCTCTTCCAGCATTGTAAGGTGAACCAGCATTAAATCTTCATCGTTCTGTTGCGGACCGCCCCATACAAACCTGCCCAAAATATAGGCATTAGAATATTCTGCCCAATTCTTGTATCGCTGTTTTACTTCTGAATAAGCCAAACGCACATATTCCTAAAATTCATCTTCGGTGATGTAATCATCAAGATAACAGTATCGGGCTAGAAACACAAGTCTTCCCCAATCCCAGGCATCAATATCAATTTTGCAGACGTCTTCCCAAGTGTCTATAATGCCGAGATCTTTTAAGGCAATTTCGCTATAAAGCAGGTTGTTTGCATAATTGCTTATAAATTCTGATGGTTCAAAAAAGTTAACAAGCGTTTCATTCCACGTAGATCGATGCCCCTCAGTACTAAGCCAGTTGAGCACTTCTAATGCAGAATCACGATCATTAATTCCCCAGCTTGTTTTCATAGATTCCCGTCTTCTGTTGTGAACCTTGCCGGGAATGTAATCTAATGTATTAAGCACCCATCCGTTAGACCAGGAAAGCATTGCCGATAGGCTGAGTGCTTGCTGATCTTCTTTGGAAAAAGGAGATTGTGTGTCTATTCGCAGTACAGTATTTATTCCTATTTTTAGATATTCTGGCATTTGTGTTTTTATAATTTAAGTTGTTAAATCATTTATATTTTTCTAAGTTTTCATTTTCAAAGTTGCTGGTAAAGTTTGGGTCTTTGCTTTCTTCGGCTGAAGTACAAAAGCTGGTTTTATTACTAATGTTCAATTGAAAAACTGCTGTTGAGTTTTGTACTTCAGCCCGCCTGACGCAAAACCCTTGTTAGCTGATTTTTTTTCTTGTTTTGTTTAATTAGTATTATAATCATAAATCCATTCCAACCTTGTCCACAAACCTGAATATTCTTGCAATAGTTCAAATTGATTGTTTTTAAACAATATTTCAATCTCTAAATTGTAATTACTTCTTTTTATTTTCCAGCTAGTGTCAGCTAAAATAAGTATATAATTGTCAAGAGTTTTATTTTGTTTAGGAACGATAACTGCTCTAAATTTAAGTTTATAAGCTGTCGAAATTGCAATGCTTTTTTTAGTTATCTTATTGTCAGCAATCAATTCTTCGGAAAACCTTTTTAGTTCAGAATACATTTTTTGTAATTCCAAAACATCTATCTCTAAAAAATTTTCTAAAGCCTTTTTTTGTTTTTTGCTGTATGGAAATTGGTTTCTTCTTTCTTTATTTATCCAAATCTCGGTATTACTTTGAATAGACTTGATGTGAATTTCTTTTGAACAAATCAATCCATTGTCTTCACTATCGATATGCCAATCAATATTTAATAATTCTAAAGTGTTGTCATTTGTCATAGCAATTTGGTGTCAAAATATCAGCTAACGTTTCGGGGCTTTGCGTTCGGGCGGGAAATCGAAGCACCAAAGTTGATATTATTACTAAAGTTCAATTGAAAAACTGCTGTTGAATTTAGCACTTCAGCCCGCCTGACGCAAAACCCTTGTTGTGCGATTGTGCTTTTTATTTTTCAATTATTTTTATTTTATAAAATCCTAAATTTTTTCCATCCTTACCATAACTATCAACTAAAGTAAAAAATAATATAGTGTCGCTATCCCAAAAACTATCTCCCATTATGCATAACCAAGTTTTAGTTTGTTTTTCAAATTCTTCATCTAATTGAATAATTTTTTCATATTCATTTTCTGATTTTTTTTGAATAAAATATGAAGAGCATTCTTGCCCACCAAAATGTCCATTTAAACGAAAAAGTTTAGATGGTGAAGTCTCAATATAATCTGGATTTCCTGTAATTTCAGTTTCATTTCCATTTTTTAAATTAAAACTTATGTCGGTAGTGTGTCCTCCTTCGGTTAGCAAAATGTCTTCTGTTGGATAATATGCAACAAAATAAGAATAATCATAATCGTTTGTGTAAACTTTTTCTTTTCCATTTCTAAAACGGATTTTTAGTACAGCTTGGACTTCTCCATTTTGGTCATTCTCATTAAAAAAGACAATATTTTTTAACATTTTTTTAGCTGTCTGAAAATCTGTTATTTTCTTTATTTCATCTTGTCTGTATTTGACTTTTTCTTTTTCTGAATGATATTGTGTAGAATCAATTTTTTCAACTTTTAAACGATATTTAAAATCCTCTTTTGAAGAATGATTTATTATTTCATTTTTTTTTATAGAAATACTATCTTTTTTCAAAACGAATTTATCTGTTTTTTTGTCGGTTTTGTTTTCGCAAGATTGGAAAAGAAAAGCTGTTGAAAAAAAAATACTGATTATTTTTTTCATTTTTTTGTCGTTTCAATTTTTGAAGGTTGTTGGTTTAGCATATCGCCCAACGTTTTGCGTGTATGAGAAGTAGCGGATTAAAAAGCACTGCTCTTTCGGTTTGGCACTGACTTTTATTAAAAGCACTGCCTTTGATTTAGCATCTAACCCGCTATTTCTCATACACGCTGTTGGGCGTTCGTTTTTTATTTTTTCACTTTTTTCAAAGCGTCCAGATATTTTTTCTTTACACCGTTGTCTTCTTCTTTGTCGCAAAGAGTTTCAACTTTTGACAATAAATTCACGTTATTTTCTGTCTTCAATTTTAATATTTCTGCCAAAGCATATGCAGTCGCCCAGCGAACAACAGTTCCCTTGTTTTCAGCATTTGGCAAAAGGTTGGTAATTGCCTTCTCTAATTTTTCGGGAAAGAGTTTGGCTATGTTTCCGATAACTTTTGCACTTTCCCATTTTAATCTTGGCTCTTCATCTTTCAAGGAATTTGTAACGTAATCCAATAGGTATTCATCTGCAATTTTTGGCGTTTTTTTGGTAGCAAATTCTACGGCTTCTATGCAAGTAGCTTTGTCGGATGCTTTTTGCTTTTCGGCATATGCTAGTAATTCGTCAATGGGCAATTCCCCATTTAGTAACCATTCTCCTAGAGTTTTTACTTTTCCTTTTGCTTTTATTGACTTGTCTTGAAAAATTTGTTCTATCGTCATAAGTTAAATATTATCTGTGTTGGTCTATTAAAATATTGTTTCCGTCTGGATCTGTCAAGCTTATGTGAGCTGGTCCGGTTGTGTTTGTGTCCGTTTCTGCTGTTAATGTAATGCCACATTTTTTTAAATGCTCTTGAATAACTCTAACATCATCAAATTCTTCTATGTTTTGAGCGTTCTCATCCCAACCTGGATTAAACGTGATGATGTTGTTTTCAAACATTCCTTCAAATAATCCAATAATGGCGTTTCTGTTTTTCATAATCAACCACTTTTGATTAATGTCTCCACCCAAGTCTGAAAAGCCTAAATTTTCATAAAACGTTTTTGATTTTTTAATGTCTTTTACTGCGAGACTTATTGAAAATGCTCCTAATTTCGTATTTGTATTCATAAGTTTTTTTGTTTTGTAGGGTCGGTTCAAAATGACGCCCAACGTTTCGGGGCTTTGCTTCCTGGCGGGAAATCGAAGCACAAAATCTTGTTTTATTACTAAAGTTTAATTGAAAAACTACTGTTGAATTTTGCACTTCAGCCCGCCTGACGCAAAACCCTTGTTAGCCGTAGTTTTTTTCACGAATATGAGTTTACACAAAGTATTCTGTCCGAATTGTTATAGAACAAAACTGTATCATTTCCGTCTGTGAAAAATTCAAAGCCAACTATTTTCCCAATAACTTCATAAGCATCAATATTTTCAATTTTTGGTTTGTCATAATAATTTAAAGTTCCTTTTAGTTCGTCTGTTGTTTCGTCATAAACAATTGGACTTGGTTCATCGGGTTTTGTCCAATTTTTCTCAATTAAAGTTCTAAATGCTCCAAATTCATTATTTAATTCAAAGTTTAATTTATTAATCGAAAACTCATAAAACGTTTGTATGTAATAATCTGCATCAAACTCGTCATCAGTTTGTATGTTAAGGTTTTGCTTTTGTATTTCGATATAATCGTCGGTCTGCGTTTTAGTTTCTAAATAATGTTTTCCGTTAAGGTCGAAGTCACTTTTCAGTTTATCAAATATGTTTTTTGCTTTTTCAGAACCTTTGTAAAGTTTTATGTTGCCATTGAATTTGTATTTGTTTTCAACAAAGTCAAAAAGCGTAAAGCTGAATGTATTATTTTCTGTTTCAAAGTTTTCGTCAATCCAAAGTCCATTTGAAGAGATGAAATGAAATACTTTATTTGGATATTTGTCAAGTGTCAAACTGCATAACGGATAAAATATTCCTTTAAGAGTTTCGTCAGTAAAAACTTTGTCAAAGTTCGGATAGAGGTCAATTTTCATTTGTCTGTGCGTTTCGTTTTTAAAATTACGGCTAACGTTTTGGGGCTTTGCGTTCGGGCGGGATTTCGAAGCACAAAAGCTGGTTTTATTACTAAAGTTTAATTGAAAAACTGCTGTTGAATTTTGCACTTCAGCCCGCCTGACGCAAAACCCTTGTTACCTGCCGTTTTTATTTCATTTTTTTATTTATTTCGCTTGGTAGAATTGTGTTTGTCAAAATTGAATTTTCGTAATAGTTCTTTGAAGGGTTAAGTCCAAAAATTTTCAACAATTCATTTCTAGCTTCTTTAAATTTTGGATTTCTCAAATCTAAACGAGCTGTATAATTTTTACTATCTTCAAAATCATAAATATCATTTTTTTTGAGTGTTTTTAAAATTTCAATACTTCCGTATTTAGGACTATATCCAATTGTGGCATATCTGAAATGATTGTTTTCTATATTCTCTTTTAGTTTTTTGGATGCTAATTTTTCGTATTCCATAAATGTCTGTTCAATCTGAATTAATCCCCATTGCAAACTAGCTGTGTTATGGTAAGAATTACATACAAAAGAAATAGGGAAATCATATTCTTCATCTCGTATTTCTTTGTGTCCTATAATTTCGTAATCTCCATAAAGTAATACATTATCCATCATTGCATCAGAAGGTAGTTTTTTACAGTTTTGCAGAACCTCTATGTCAATATTTTTTGTGATAGATTTAAATACGAAAAGTTCAACAAAAACTGGTTGTCCCATAAAACTGAATATTTTATGATTTTCCTTTACGAGGTTTAGCTTACGCATTTTACTACCAATATCAAGTAGAATTCTTCCAAAACCAAACTCTGTTCTGTTGATTTTAAAACAGAAATAATCGCCTGCTTTAAATTTTATATTTTTTCGTTTTGATTTTTTGAAAATCTCAATTTCGTTCAAATGATTTTGTGTCGAATTATTGATAAAATCAGTAATAATGTTTGGAATTAATTGTTCTAATTTATCTTCATTGTCCCAACGGCTTGAGTAAAAAGTTGTTTGCGAAGTAAAATTTCCAATTCGTAGATGTCCGTCATATATTTCCAAGTAAACTCCGTCTCCTTGCCTTTGTTCCAAAGTTGAGCCGGATAGTTTTTTGTCTTTTCCTTTGTCGGTTTTAGGTAAGAGTATTTCTCTGCTTCTTGTTGCTTCGTTGTAGTGTCTTTCTATATAACTGTCTTCTGTTGTTGTGATGTGTCGTTTAATTACATCTCCATCAAAATATAAAAAACTGTCGGCTCGATATTTATCTCCTTTCAATACAAATCTCTCCCAATTTTTTTCAATAGGGTCAAGTCCGAAATATTTTCTTTGGTCGTTTGTTAGTTCAAATGCTGTTGTCATAAAATGGCAGGTAACACTCGGATTGGCGCAATTTCCGATTGTTGTCGTTTGTAAATACTTGTTATCGTCAATAAAAAAATTCACTTATTAGTGAGTTGCTAATATATTAAATTTCACCAAATGGTGATAAAAATTTTTATTTTTTTTTCTTTGAAACGTAAAATGCTCAATAATAAATTATTATAAAATTGAATTTTGCATACCAACGTATGAAATTGATTAAAGTTTTCTATGAAAATAGAGCTTTCCATTATTCAACAATATATAATTCAGAAATTTTCAGCTGGTCAAAATCTGTTATTTCCGATAATCTGGTGAATTCTTTTAACCGGATGTTTTGCTTGGTTTGTTTAAAAACTACTTCGCTTTCATCTTGTGCATTTTCGTTAATGTTTTCGTTTTTTATTAATTTTTTGGTTAAGAAATTAATGCTGATGTCACTTTCAACCATTGGGCCTCTGTTGTGACTTGCATCATAGCCAATTAGTTCAAAATCATTGTTTTGGTGCCTGAAGGCGTAACTCCAATAGCCATACCTGCCGTGCAGATAATTGATTAATAAATTTCCGTTTTTGATTTCTATATTAAGATCCGGCGCATAATATACACCGCCATCTTCGTTTTCGGATGTGAAGCAATCGTAGTTTTTAAGTGCCAACTGGTAATGGTTTCCTTTGTTGAATAAAACAATGATTCCTCTTCGGTTCTGATCTAATTCGCCACGGGTTTCGTGTTTTATGACTTTACTTTTGTCTGTTGCTTTGATGATTAGAACAATGTCTTCCAAGCCGTCTTTGTTCAGATCTCCTTTTATTTCTTCCAGACCATTTTCTTTATAAATTACATAATCTTCCGGCACAAAATCAGAAATATTTTTTGATTGGAACACGGCCGACTGACTTGGTTTTGGTTCAGCTTCAGTAATGGAAATTTTGTAATAGATTGGCTTGAGTTCGTTATTAGAATCAAAAACGAATACTTCTTTAAGAAATAAAGTATGGTCGTTTGTCCAAAAAGCTTCTTTGATCTGACAAATACTTTTTCTGTTGTTTTTGGAAAAAGTTTCGCTTAACGGAATCGCGTTCTCAAATTGCCCGTTTACGTTTTTCTGAATAAAGTAAGAAACACAGTCTTGTCCTTCGTAAAAGCCATTCAGACGATATTGGTTGTTGGGCGATGTAACGATATATTCCGGATTTCCGGTTTCTTGGGTCTGCTTGCCATTTGTCAGGGTAAAACTCACATCAAGAGAATGTCCTCCTTCAAACAGAATAATATCTTCGGTTGGATAATACGCCACGAAAAATTCTTCGTTATATTTATTGTTAAATGTATTTCCGTTTCTAAATAAAATTCTTCTCAATCCGTGGCTTTCGCCATCTTCATCGCCATCCCAAAATTCAACAACACCTTTCAGCATTTTTTGGGCAGACGTAAAATCTGTAATTTTTTTCAGCGGTTCGGGTTTGTGTTTTACGTTTTTTTGTTCTGCATAAAACTGCAAAGAATCCAGTATTTCTACTGTATAAGTAAAATTATCCTGTTTTATTTCCCAGGTTTCATTATTGGAAACTGGTTCTTTATTTTGTTTTGATGTTTTCTTCTCGCAGGATTGCAATGCGAAAACTGTAGCTAATAGGAGTATGATTAGTTTTTTCATTTTCTTTAAAATTTAATACCGATTTTACTTGAATTCAACCAGTTCATCATTGGTTACATCTAATTCAAATATTTTCTTGTTTTCTCTTTCAATATAAACCCATTGCATAACGGCAAAACGATATTCGGACATAAAGCCAATGCCTAAAGCATCATAATCTCTGTTGTTTTCGGTTCGTTTTTCAACAGAATATTCTATGTTTTCTTTGTTCTGAACAGCGTTACTAATTAGCTTGTTTTTAGAATTTGCAATGTAATATTCTGCCAATAAATAAATTTCGTCTAGGTAATTTTGTGCGTAATTATCTTCGTGCCAATGGTATTTGATTTGTTTTTTATATTCTTTCCTGAATTTTGAAACGTTACCGTCTTTAATTTTTTTGATGGAAACCAGCCAATCTGCAATTTCGGGCGTATCACCGTCGCCTGCTATATAAATGGTATCTTTCTCCCATTGAATTTCACAAATATCGCCTCTCAACAATGTTCTGTCGTTGTTTCTGTCATTGACAAAGCCATATATTTCCTTGTCTTTCCGGGCATTTAACAACATATAATCGTAGTTGTCATCATAAGAGATAAATTCAAAAGTACCTTTAAAGATTTCCTTTTTAGGTTGTTTATTTTGAATTTCTACTTTTTCTTGCGGTTTCACCTTTGGAGATTTCTGCGTTTTTTCTTTGCAGGATTGCAGTGCAAAAACGGTTAGAAAAAATATAATTAGTTTGTACATATTGTTTGATTCTAATTTTTATTGGTTGGATATTCTGCTACTCTGGCTTTTGCTTCTGTAGAATATGTTTTATTAGTTTTTATGGGAGTAAAGCTTTTTGGCTGTTGGATACATTTACTGACAATGGTATCAATTTTATATTGGTTTTGATGATAAGTTATTGTGGCATAATAATTTACGGTATCGTTTTCACAATAGTCGATGTTGAATTCTGCGATTCTTTCTTTTTCAATTTCAGATAAAAAATGCATGCTTGTAGGTCCGCCCTCGTCTTCTTCGTTGTCGATAAAATAAGCAGTGTTACTACCAAAAAAATTATCGGTATAGTTGTAAAAATCAAGATCATAGCTAATCCATACATTGGAACTGTCGCTGTTATAACGTTTATATTTTTCTTCGTTTCCAACAAATTCTTTGTTCATTTTTTCAATACAAAACTGTTTGATCATCGTGTTGATGCTATCTTGGGTAATTCTCGGATTTTTTAGAAAAAACTTATCTGTATATACTTTTGATTGTATCAATTCCATTTCAGTAAAAAATACGAAGTTGATAATTTTAACCAAAATAAAAATTCCTAACAGCGCTAAAGTCCAGTTAACGCGTGCTTTCTTTTTGCTTATCCAAAGGACAATTCTGTACAGTATAAAAACTGAAAGAAGAATAAATAGCAAAAGTAGTATCAGTAACATTTCCATTTTTTTGTGTTTTTATTTTTAAGATTTGCGAGTTATAGATTTACAACAGGAGGATATTTAATACAGGTTTTCCAGTCTTTCCATTGCTTCTTCAATGCCTTCATCGTGGTCAATGCAGAATGCTGTAAAGTTTTTGGTTTTCGGAATTTTTTGATAGGTTTCCGTTTGCATAAAATCTAACAAGCATTCACCAAAAATTTTCATCAGATTTTCTACAAATTCATTCCACGATTTATAATCATCTTTCGGCAAATTGTTGAAAATTTGGTCTAACTGTTCATTTGTCAAAACATTAATTGTTTCAAAACATTGATACTCCCAGTCTCCTGTATTGAATTTTAAATCTTTAATATCACCTTCTGTCTGATAATATTTTGAAAACTCTCCTATTTGATACTGTTTTAATGTTTTTTCAAACTCATCTTCCGTATTTAAGCACAAATTCACTTCTGCATATTCGGCATTGCAATCGTAAGCAAAAGCATAAAATTCAAGCGCAGGATTTTCTTTTAGAAATTTTTCTACAGCATTAACTGTAAAATCTAATAGTGTTTTTTTGATTTCTTCTTTATTGAAATTTTTCATTTTGCAATTATTTTAATTTTTCACCGGTTGCGTTTTGGAAGCACAGCAACATGCTTGCGCCAGCGTGGGAACCTGCCTGATAAAAACTCGTATTATTTGTTGTATCTATTCATTTTCTATTTTAAACTGGTATGAAAAGTCGGCTGTATAATTTGGTTTTTCAATAGTCGGTTTTATAATGAATTCAAATGTCGGTTCCATTGTTTCTATTTTTTTAATATTGCCGTTTGTATCTTTAATTTCTATGATTTGTCTTGTCAACCCGCCTAAAATGGTCACAGAATACCAACCATTTTGAAGTTCGATTGTAGCAGGTTTGTATTTTTTTAATGCTTCAATTTTTGTGGCAGTAAAATCTTTTAAATAAGGTATTGTATAAAGGTAAATCCTTTCGTTTTCTACCTTGAGGCAATAGCCACCGCGTTTGTGTTGAAGTTTATTTTCGGGTTTTAAAAGTTCCGGTGTTTCGGTTGATAAATTAAAGTATATTGTGTAGGGATAATTTTCAATCCCTATCATTGGCACAATAACTCCGTTTTCTACGGCAATGTCACCAGTCTCTTTGGTAGTAAACTCTGTCAATAAATCATCTGGTAAACCTTTGTGGGCTTTATATTGCAGAAGATAGTCTGGATCGCCTAAAATGAAATAATCCATTAAGTCATTCAGCACCTCGTTAAATTTGTAATTTTTTTTCATAGAGTAATGGTTGGTAGTATTTTTATTTTAGATAACTTTTCCTTGTCCTACAATGTTTGCGCCTTCTGTAATATAAAATTCTGTATCTGCTTTGAATAACAGACTGTAATCCACATTGTCATATATCATTTCAATTATTGCTGTTGTTTTTTCGCCTAATTCAACGATGTTTCCTGCTACAAAGCAAACTCCCAAATATTCTTTTGTGCCTTTCACTACAAAATGAGGTTGGTATATCCGATTTTCAAGATTGGGAAATGTCTTGCGTGCCATTTGCTTTTCTTTAAAAAACTCTACTTCTACTAATACCTGTATTTTACTGTTTGTCATTATATTGCGGGATTTATTGGTTTTATTTCACTTATTAAATCCATTTTCAGCGTATTTTTTATTTCTGTTTTTGTTTTACTTCCATCGGTTTGGGTTTTCTTCGATTAAGGAAAATGAGGTAAGCCGAAAATCATTCGGATTGCAACCGTCAATGTCTTCCCAATTTTCAAATGTTAGTTCTATCCCGCTTTGAAGTCGCAACAGAATACCAAGATTATCTGTCTTTTTCTTAAAATCAATGTTTTGATTATTCAGTTCAGCAAGGACAAATTGCAATGTCAGCTTGCTTGTGTCTTTCAAAATCCAGGGGTTGATTTTGATGTGTTTTCCTCCGCTCAGTTTGGCATTATTGAAATGGTCGGAAAAAATCAGAAACAGTTTTTCCTGCTGAAAATGAAATTCGATGTTTCCGTAAGTCCAGATATCATAGCCTTTTTGCTTTACCCAATCATCAGCAAAAAAATCGTCGGGATTGGGAAAGTTGTTTAATATCCATTCTTTGGTTTGCCCGAGTTTGATGTAATCGAATTTCCCTGTTTTGAAAAATTCAAGAAAGTCAATGGTTATTTTTTGTTTTATTTTCATTGTTTTCCATTATCTTTTGTTTTTCAAATTCTGCTTTAAATGTTTCAACCATTTTTAAATATTCGGTCTTTTCAAAATTTAGTACCGGAAAATCTTTGAACCAGTTGACCTTTGTGCCAACCATTTCTGCATCCCATTCTTTTGTTTCGTCAATTCCCAGTTTCTTCCATTGAATAAATGTTCCATAGTTTTGAATTTCTGCAACAATTAAAGTGCAAGAAAAATCACAATCATCCGGACACATTAATATCGGACATCTTTCAATTTGATTTTCTTCCGGAATAATTCTTTTCCAAACAATCTCTTTTTCAGCCTGCCTGTCCAAACAAAAATCAAGTGTAGGAATAAGTCCTTTGTATAAATTACCCGGATATAATTCATCTAATTTTTCATCCAGCCAAAAATCGTCAATACGAAAGTTTATAAAATCTAAATCTTGGTTGTAATCACTTTTATCCCAAAGAGCTTCTATTTTGTTCATAAGATTTATTTTTCGGTTGTCATTAGTTTATTTTCTTATTTTTTCCAAAGGGTGCAACCTGTGGCTATTGTTGTTGAACCGCGTTGTTGTTGTTGTTGTTGTTGTTGTTGTTGTTGTTGTGATTTTGCATTTTTACCGAAATTATTTTTACTGTTTTACATTCTAATTCGGCAGATAGTCCGCAATTGCCTTCTATTGTACACAAAACATTTTCTTGTTTTTCAAAATTCATTTCCCATACAGAGTTTTGATTGCCAAAATTTTCAAAACTATTTTTAATGATTTCATTAAACTCAACAGCAATAAGGAAATGTTTCCCAAAATGTAAAATATCTATCAATAACCGCATTTTTGGATAAGATACGGTTGATGAAACTTCCAAGTTCAATGATATTATTTCGCCGTCGTGGAACTTAGGAACCTGACCAAAAATATCTGTAAGCAATTCGCTGTTTTGTATAAATTCTTCGGGTGTTATCATTATTGTATTATCTTATTTTTTCCACAGGTTTCTTTTGTAGGCACGAGTAAGATGCTTGCACCAGCGAGCGGGGTTGCGAATGTTTTTTGTTATGAGCGGTTTTTTTTTATTTCTGAAAGTCCTTTCTCTTTTCTGCGTTCATTAACAAGATTTAAATCTGTAATGCTCAATTCTTTTAATTCATCTTCATTCAAAAAATCCTCCCAAATTGTGATCATTCCATTTGTTTCTACATCTAATGTTTTTTGTTTTTGATTGATTGAAAAATTATTAATAAATTCAGTAAAATTTTTTGCTATTATTATATCACGTCTTGCTTCAGGTTCAATCCAATTTACAGTAGGTTCTTGTGAATTATTTCGATAGTCCAATGTTATCCACCAATGTCCACCACCTGTAATTATAACTTGTTTTTCAGGTAATTCCCATTCGGCTGTCAGATATGATGTTGAAAGAATTCCAAGTTTTTTGGAATTTTCATCGTTTATTCCAAATAATTCATCAATTTGATAAAATCCGTCTGTCCAAATTGTATTATCTTGTGAGTGTAATTTTATTTTATTGATTCTTCCCCCATTTTTAATTTTTAGTAATTCAATTAATCGTTTTGGCAACTGAATTTTTAATTCATTTTCAGCTTTATAAATTAATTCTTCTGTCAAACTTTTAAAAGTTGCAGGTTTAGTTAAGTCCCAAAAATCTTTATTTTCCATAAAATGTTATTCATCAAATTTTTTTTAATAGTTATATAAATCTCATTATAATTTGAATCTGGTAATTCTTTTGCCTTGTTAAAATCTTTTTTAAAAATAAGGTTGCATATTTCTTCTTTCATTATTCTAATTTTTCACCGGTAAAAATTTCTAAATCTTTCCACAAATTTTCCAAAATTTCTTTTGCCGTTGTTTCACTTATTTTTCCCCAAGAATTCCAATCTGTTTTATAGCGATATTTTCTGTCCCAAGTAATAAATTCTCCGGTTATATTTAAATCTTCACAAATTATGCTCTCTGTAAAACTTTTAATTTTAGTGTCAAATGTTGTAAACGGTAGATTGTATTCTTTTTTACAAAGAAAATAACCGTCCAAAAAAGCACGAAAATAAGAGATATCATAATGACCAAAATACATCGGATAACGTTTACGCATTCCTTTTATCCATTCTTTAAGTTCATTAGATCTGTTTGGTAATGAAGCAAAACTATAATCGAATTTTGTTAGTTGTTTGGTTATATTTTTTCTTGGTTCTCTTAATTTGTATGTAATAACTTCTTGTATAGGATATGCTTGTTCATACTCTTTTAAGAAATCAAAGTATTTGTGAAAAAAGTCTAAATCATCTTCGCAAGTGAATGATATAATACTTTTAAAATTCCGTGAACCAATATTTTCTGCTTTGTATTTTTTTCGTGCATATTCTTCTAATGAAAGAATATTTCCATAATTCTCCTTTAGTTGTTGTTCATTCTCAAGTTGTAATAACAAATCCTCATAACCGAGCAAAAAGGCATCTAACAATGCGACATTCCGTTGTACGATAAATTCTTTGGGTGAGTTTTGAATTCTTTGTAATATGTTCCAATTTATAAAGCTTCTCATATTTTCTATTCTGTGTTTTGCAGTCGCTTTTGTATTGTCTATAATGTTTCGGGCTTTGCGTTCGAGTGGGAAATCGAAGCCGGATCTTCAATTTGGCAGTTTCGATCCGCTATTGCAAAACCTTTTTTAGCGGTTGTTTTTTTATTAGAGTTTTTTGTTTTTTTCAATTGCAAAATCTAAATACTCTTTTGTCTCTTTTGATAGGTCAGTTCTTAAATTTGTCTCCTTTAAGAGTTGAATATAAACATCTCTTTTTTTATTTTTTTTGTCTGCAATAATTCTATCAAGTAAAAAAACGTTGAATGCTTTAGGTTTTTGTCGAACGGAAGTTTCCAACAAGTTTTCATATTCGCCATTGTTATAAAA
This sequence comes from Flavobacterium arsenatis, assembly GCF_031456785.1. Classification (NCBI taxonomy): domain Bacteria; kingdom Pseudomonadati; phylum Bacteroidota; class Flavobacteriia; order Flavobacteriales; family Flavobacteriaceae; genus Flavobacterium; species Flavobacterium arsenatis. The sequence goes on along the minus strand of NZ_JAVDVI010000008.1, from coordinate 112,739 downwards.
TGTCTCAAGAAAACTACCCAAAGGTCCTGGTCCACCATAATCTATATCTGGACTACGTTCAATTAAGTCTAATATTGGTTTAACTGCGTCAAAACTATTTTGCTTTTCTTCAATTTTTTCAATGATGTCATAAGCTGGGTCAATAAATTCATTTTTATCGCCTGATTTTTTGGCTTTTACAATTAGCTCTTCTAATTTTTTTATTAAATCATAAAAATTTTCTTCTTTATTATTTCCTAAAATTTTGTCAAGTATTCCCATATATTTTTAGTTTATTCTTTTTTTGCTTTTCATTGAGTTGCGTGGTCTTTGGTAATCTGACCACTAACGTTTTGAGGCTTTGCATTCGGGTGGGAAATCGAAGCGCAAAAACTTTTATTTGTTGAATTTTGCAGTTTCGACTCACTAACGTAAAAACCTAGTTAGTTGCAGTGTCTTATGTCAATTTTTTTTTCAGCTCTTCACGTATTTTCATTAAAATTTTCCCTAACATATTTTTACCTTTTCCGTCGCCTCCATCTCCCCAATAATTGTCATTCTCGGTATGTTCAATAATTTTGGCGTCTTTGGTGTCAAGTAACAATTGGGTCAAGTCAGAATGCTGGGTGAATTTTGCTTTCACAGCGTCATACATTACATTCTGTTTTATGTTGTCCCAATTTTTCAAAATACGTTCTTTTCTACTACGCCCTAATTGTGCAGCCATCATTGGACTATCTGCATTTCGTATTTTGTCTTGGTATTCTTGTTTTTCAAACTTTTGGGCTTGGAAATAATGTTCTGTCGTTTTCCAAACTTTGTTTTTCAGTTTAATTGGATAATTGGCAAAATTTGAAAATTCTCCATAATGCCCGTTTTCACTATAAAATTTTATTTCGTCTTCCATACAATTTTAAATCTCTCTTTTTACTTTGTTAATCTGCACAATGCTCGGTAAAATTGCCCACAACTCGCACATTAGCGCAAGTTTCCATTTTTAATTGTTTATAAAATATTTGTTATGTCAATAAAAAAACTCACTATCAAGTGAGTTGCTAAAATATAAATTTTCACTAAACGGTGATAAAAAAAATCGTTATTTTTGTAATCATCAACATTGAAAAAACATAATTAATTGATTTATAGATTTTTAATACATTTCAGTTTGTGTTTTTTAATTTTAAGGAAATAACTATTCTAATGAGTAAACAAGAAAAGGTCAAAGCAGTAAGAAATAAGGAGCAGAGTAAACAAAAATTTTTGAATGCAGTAGGTGAAATTGCTAGAAAAGAAGGATACAAAGCACTAAAGGTAAATGATATCGCAAGGGTTGCCGGATTGGACAAAAAACTCATTTATAATTATTTTGGAAGTGTAGACGGACTATTAGATCAGTATATCCGCTCACTTGATTTTTGGAATAATGCAAGTGTTGACGTGGATCCGGCAGAAATTACAGATGGTGGCAAAGAGCTTTCCAAACAACTACTTACACAACAATACGATTATGTAGCAAGCAATAAGGAGCTTCAGGAGATACTGATTTGGGGTCTTGCAGAAAGTCGTAAATCGCTGAAAGATGTAAATGTCGGCAGAGAAGAAAATGGCGAAATGATGTTTAAAGCTATTGCTGATCCACATTTTGCTAATAATGCTACAGATTTCAGAACAGCTATGGCTATACTGATTTCAGGAATATATTATTTAAATATGTATACCACCAATGCTGATACTTTTTGTGGTATAAATTTGACGAATGAACAAGGTAGAGATCAAATAAAAAGCACTCTTATGAAAATGCTGGATATGTTATATGATAATTTTGAAAAAAAATAGTGTATAGAAACCATGAAATTAGATTGATTTTATTTGCTGATTTGTTGTTTTGTTAAAGCTGAATTTATCTTTTAAAATTTTCATATCGTCACTCACTTTTCTGTCAAGTACTTTTGCATAGTGCTGTGTGGTTCTTAAATTTTTATGACCTAGCATTTTGCTTACACTTTCAATAGGTACGCCATTTGTAAGCGTTACAGTTGTTGCAAAGGTATGTCTAGCAATATGAAAAGTTAATTCTTTATTTATACCACAAACGCCGGCAATTTCTTTTAAGTAGGCATTCATTTTTTGATTAGATAGAATTGGTAACAATTTGTCTTGATTAAGTGATTGCGGATGTTTTTGATATCTATCAATGATTATTTGTGTAATTGGAAGAATGGGGATTTTTGAGGCTGATTCCGTTTTTTGACGATGGGTGAATATCCATTTCTCGCCATCAATTCCGTAGCTTATATGCGATTTAGTTAGATTTTTTACATCAATGTATGCCAAGCCGGTAAAACAGCTGAAAAGGAAGATGTCGCGAACTAATGAAAGTCTTTCGGTTTTGAAATCTTTGTTGATGATGATTTGAATTTCTTCTTCCGATAAATAAACTCTTTCTACTTCTTTTACTTTGGATTTGTAGTTGGCAAATGGATCCTTGTTAAGCCAATCATTCGCCAAACACAACTTGATTATTTTACTGAAATTTTTAATGTACTTTACAGCAGTATTGTTGGCACAGTTACGAACGCTTCTTAACCAAAACTCGTAATCGGTTATGAAAGCATGATCAATCTTTGTAATGTCGATATCAGAAACATTGTATTTCCATTTTATGAACTCTACGGTGTGCTTTAGTGAGGTTGTATAGCGTTCTAACGTTCCTGGTGCATATTCTTTTCCAACCAATTCTTTAATTCTATTGTTATGATCTTGGAAAATAGGTACAAGCATGCGCTTGGTTTCGGTTACTCCAAATAATTCATTCTTTAGGTTTTCTGTATTTAAGCTTATGTCTTTCTTAAAAAGTTTTTTTTCGGCTTCTAAAACCTTGTTTTTCAAATAATCCAGATGACTGTTTATTGTTCTAGATTCTTCTGTAGATCCTTTTACTTTGTTGCCTTCGGAAGACCATTTATCTGGATTGATATATTTATTGGTGCTAAACTCAAATCGTTTGGAGTTGATTGTGATTCGTGTGTAGATAGGGCAGATGCCTAAATTGTTGACTTTTGCTCTCTTAATGTAAAAGAGAATTGATACTGATGTGCTCATGGTTGGTGACCTTAAAGTTACTATTAAATTTATTCGATTTAATAACTACACACAAGATGTCCACTTTTTGAATATGTTGCTGAACTCCTGCTGTAGCGGTGCTTTTCGTTGCGAGGTGTCACTTAAAATTTTACTTTTTAGTGACACCTTGAAAGACACCTAAACTTTGAGATTTAATGAATAATTTGATATTATCCTAAAAGTAAAAACCCACTAAATTGTTGAATTTAGTGGGTTTTAGTACCATTTGCTTTTCAGCTCGCGGAGAAAGAGGGATTCGAACCCCCGGACCTGTTACAGTCAACAGTTTTCAAGACTGCCGCATTCGACCGCTCTGCCATTTCTCCAATAAGTCGCTTTCAGTATCTGATTGCGAGTGCAAATATAGCACGCTTTTTTGATTATCAAAACATTTTGTGCTTAAAAAATAAAGAAAATTTTAAATTTGGTTTTAACCGTTTCATTTTCTTTTATTTACAGCTAAAATATTTTTTAATTATTTTTCCGCAACCGCTTAAAATAACCTAGAACCTTACGTATTCTGTGATTTCAAGTCCGTATCCAATCATTCCAACACGTTTAGTTTGTTCTGGAGTATTCGAAACTAATTTAATTTTTGAGATGTCAATGTCGTGCAAAATTTGGGCTCCAATTCCATAATCTTTCGTATCGATTATAATTTTTGGGGCTTTCATCACGCCTTCGCTCTGCAATGTTTTCAATTCCGTGATACGATTTAATAAATTTACAGATTGCATGTCTTGATTGATGAAGATAACAGCACCTCGTCCTTCTTCATTGATTACCTTGAACATGTCGTCAAGCTGTTGATCTGCATTGTTGGTTAACGTTCCTAAAAGATCATTGTTCACTTGAGAAGAATTAATTCTTGTCAATATTGGCTCACCTAAATTCCAAGTTCCTTTCGTCAATGCTATATGCACTTGTTTGTTGGTAGTTTGAACATAAGCCCTTAATCTAAAAGTCCCAAAACGGGTTTCTACATCAAAATCTTCTTTCTTGACGATTAAACTGTCGTGTTGCATTCTATAAGCAACTAAATCTTCAATTGAAACCAATTTCAAATCGAATTTTCTAGCAACTTCAACAAGTTCAGGCAATCTTGCCATCGAACCGTCTTCGTTCATTATTTCGCAAATCACACCAGCTGGCTTGAATCCGGCCAAACGTGCAAAATCTATTGCAGCTTCTGTGTGTCCGGTTCTTCTCAATACACCACCTTGCTTGGCAATAAGTGGAAAAATATGTCCAGGTCTTGCTAAATCGTAGGGTTTTGTATCTGGTTCGACTAATGCTAAAACCGTTTTGGCCCTGTCTAACGCAGAAATTCCCGTGGTTACGCCATTTCCTTTCAAATCTACCGAAACTGTAAAGGCCGTTTCCATGTGATCGGTATTGTTCGTCACCATTGCTTTCAGATCTAATTCCTTGCAACGGCTTTCGGTTAGCGGAGTACAAATCAAGCCTCTTCCGTGAGTGGCCATGAAATTAATCATCTCTGGTGTTACCTTTTCGGCAGCAGCCAAAAAATCGCCTTCATTTTCACGGTCTTCATCATCTACAACGATTATTACTTTTCCTTGTCTGATGTCCTCAATAGCTTCTTCTATTGTGTTGAGTTGTATTTTGTCTGATGACATTGTAGTTATTTTTGTTGAGATTTTTTCTTTTTAAAGAGCTTTTGGAAAGGTGCTAAAATTACGTCCAGATTGATCAATCCTATGTCATTTGTAGCCCTGTAAGTAAGTAAAATGGCTAAAGGCGTCAAAATCATTGAAGCCATCCAAGCTCCTAGAAATGGGGTTATTTCGTTTTCCTGTGCAATCTTTTTACCAAAAGTATTGATAAAATGAAAGGTAATAAAAATTAAAACCGCAAATACAATCGGAAGCCCTAATCCGCCTTTTCGGATGATGGCACCTAGTGGAGCACCAATAAAAAACATTAGGATGCAGGCATAGGCAATTACAAATTTATCGTGGAAAGCAATCCAGTGTTCGTTGATTGTCTTTTGCTTATTGAATAATTCATCCTTGGTTCCAATAACAGTAGAGATTGTATTGGTGGTATTGTTTCGGGCGATTTCTAAAAATTTTGCCTTGTCATTATCATTATAGGTTGATAGTAGGTTGTCATTACGGGCTATTTTATTTTTTATGACAGCTTTTGTAGAATCTTTTGTTGATGTAGCTTTAGTTGTATCTACCTTTTCAATTATGGTTTTTGAAATAGGAGGTTCAATAGGTTTGTTTAGAGCTTGCCTATAGGGTGGAATTGTTTTCTTTTGTGATTGATGATTTGTAATTCCGGTTCTCAAATGAATATTTTCTGTAAATGAAATCAAATCATTGTCATAATTTGTACTTAATGAATCCAAAGTATATCGCAACTCATTGATATTAAGCATTGTGTTGGTGTTGGCTACTTTTTCATCATCAACATCAACCTTGTTGAGTTGCGACAAATCAAGATTCATAATATATTTCTTGAAAGAAGTTTTTGTAAAAGGAAGTTTTTTTCGATCCTCATATTTTTTTGGAACAACATCCTCATATTGAAATCCTTCGAATAAAACCAATTGCAGGATATTTGAATCTTCACTGCTCAATAACTCACCGTTTTTAGCTTTGATAACAGCATTACTGGAGTTGCCTCCCAATGATTTTTTGTGGATGGTAACACCTTGCAATAAATTTCCGTTTTCGCCCGATTTTTTTTCAACTTTGATGTTGTAATTTCCAACATCGCTGAATTGACCTTCGGCTATTGCCATGGCAGGCTTTACCTGGGCAATATTTTTTCTAAAATTGATGAATTTATATTGAGCATAGGGAATGACATTGTTGGCAAATGCAAAAGCGGCGATGCTTAAAACAAAGATGAAAACAATCAGACTTTTCATGGCACGCTGCAACGAAACTCCCGAAGATTTCATCGCTGCAAATTCATAATTTTCAGATAAATCTCCAAAAGTCATGATTGAAGCCAGAAGAATTGAAAGTGGTAAAACCAACGGAATAACAGTTGGCATAGAGTAGAGGAGGAACTTGACAATCAGGATCAAGTCCAAATCTTTTCCGGCCAATTCAGCAATAAAAAGCCAAACAGTTTGCAATATGAATATAAAAAAAAGGATTACAAATACCGAAGTAAATGTAATCAGGAATGTTTTTAGAAGGTATCGGTCAAGAATTTTCACTCTGGGAAATTAGTCTAACTTGTTGATATAGTATTTTGGATATTTACTCTGAACAAAGGTAAACTGATTTTTTGATAATGGCTGATTGGTTTTAAAAGAATTAACAACAATTGTCGTTTTAGTTCCATTTTTCCCAGTCTCAATTAAATTGTAGATGTGTTTGGTTTGGATGTCAATACCTAAAAGAATCTCTTTTCGTTGGTCTTTTGAACTGATTGGAATCAATTTAATGTATTGAATCTTCCTTCCTTTTATATTTTGTGGAATATCCCAAGAATATTTATAACCGCTATTGAAAAAAGTCAGCATTTTAGAAGGTGTAATGGCATTTTCATCTTTCTCGTCAACGCTTGAAATACTAATTTCTTCATCTTCTGGAACAATGGTATATACTTTTTTTCCATCAAACATCTTTGTAATTCCCATGAAATTCAATACATATTGATTGTCTTTCAAAATCACATTTCCTTTACTTTCTTGATTGATGTTTTCTTTTGAGTTGTTAAGGGAGTATTTAAAATCAATCTGAATATTATCGTAGCTTTTTACTTTGGCCGTAACTTCATCTAGGAGTTCTTTTGCTTTCTTGTCCTGGGCCTGAATCGAAAAACTGAAAATGAATAAAAAAGCAAACGGGATAAAATGTTTCATCTTAAAAATTGTTTTGTTCGTTGTTTAAAAAATCATCAAGAGAACTCAAATCGGGTAGGTTCACGGCTCTGGCTTTACTTCCTTCAAAAGCTCCAACAATTCCAGCGGCTTCCAATTGATCAATCAATCTTCCTGCCCTGTTGTAGCCTAATTTTAGCTTTCGCTGAAGCAAAGAAGCTGAACCTTGTTGAGCTGTAACAATAATTTCGGCAGCTTCCCTGAACAAAGAATCTCTTTCGGAAACATCTATATCAAGTTTGATGCCACTTTCGTCTCCTCCAACAAATTCAGGTAAAAGATAGGCACTTGCATAGGCTTTTTGGGCTCCAATGAATTCCGTGATTTTTTCAACTTCGGGTGTGTCAACAAAGGCACACTGAACACGAACGATGTCGTTTCCGTTGGTATATAATAAATCTCCACGTCCAATCAATTGGTCGGCTCCCGAAGTATCCAAGATAGTTCTGGAATCAATTTTAGAAGTTACCCTAAAGGCTATTCTCGCAGGGAAATTCGCCTTGATCATTCCAGTAATTACATTTACAGAAGGTCTTTGGGTTGCGATAATCAAATGTATTCCAATCGCCCTAGCTAATTGTGCCAGACGTGCAATTGGTGTTTCCACTTCTTTTCCGGCTGTCATAATCAAATCGGCAAACTCATCCACAACCAAAACAATATACGGTAGAAAACGATGTCCGTTTTCAGGGTTTAATTTTCGAGATTTAAATTTCTCATTGTATTCTTTGATGTTTCGAACCATCGCGTCTTTCAACAAAGAATAACGGTCGTCCATTTCAATACAAAGTGAGTTTAATGTATTGATTACCTTGTTGTTGTCGGTAATAATCGCTTCATCTGTATCAGGAAGTTTTGCCAAATAATGACGTTCTATCTTATTGAAAAGCGTCAATTCCACTTTCTTCGGATCGACCAAAACAAACTTTACTTCGGCAGGATGTTTTTTATACAAGAGAGAAGTCAAAACGGCATTCAAACCAACCGATTTTCCTTGTCCTGTAGCTCCAGCCATTAAAAGGTGAGGCATTTTTGCCAAATCAACAACAAATGTTTCGTTCGAAATTGTTTTTCCTAAAGCGATTGGAAGTTCCATTTCAGCTTCTTGAAATTTAGCCGAACCAATCACACTTTTCATCGAAACCATAGTTGGATTCTTATTCGGAACCTCAATACCAATCGTTCCTTTTCCTGGAATTGGAGCAATGATACGAATTCCTAAAGCCGAAAGTGATAGGGCAATGTCATCTTCCAAACTTTTGATTTTTGAAATCCTGATTCCTGCTTCCGGAACAATTTCATATAAGGTTACAGATGGACCAACTGTTGCCTTGATTTGGGCAATTTCAATCTTATAATTTCGAAGTGTCTCAACAATCCTGTTCTTATTTTCTTCTAATTCTTCTTGATTGATGGTAATTCCGCCTGTGGTGTATTCTTTTAATAAATCTAAAGTTGGAAATTTAAAATTAGATAATTCTAAAGTGGGATCGAATAAACCAAAGTCAGCAACTAGGCGAGAGGCCAGATTTTCTTCAATAATGTCTTCCTCTGCTACTTTTTCAACGATGAATTCTTCTTCAATATGCTGAATTGGTGGTTCGATTTCTAAAATCGATGGCGTAATTTCTAATACCGAAGGTTTTATTGTAGGTTCTAAAATCAATTCAGAAGAACTGTTTATGGTGGGTTTTAAAGCATCTCTATTGATTTCAAATTGTGAGGCTGGTTTGATTACGATTTTTTCTAATTCTAAATCTTCTTCCTCTTCTTCTATGATTTGATTATCTTCAAATTCTTCATCAACAGCAAATTCTTCTAAATTATAAGTGCTTTGTGTTGATGGTGTTTTGATGGATTCTAAATCTTCAGTCAAATCTTTTTTTGTTTTTTCAAATAAAGCTTTGATTGTATCAGGAGATATTTTTATCTTGAAAATCAAATAGATAATCAGCCCGAAAATCAATACAAGTAATGTTCCGGACTTTCCAATATAATCTTGCAAAAACAGGTTCATTTCATAACCTATGATACCGCCAAGTTCTGGAAGAAAATGGGCAAAAAATCCAAATAGGATGGAAATGATTACCATTGCAAATAAATCCCAAAACCAAGTGTTCTTTAATTTTTTTACGGATAAATCCAAAACCAGATAAGCTCCGGTAAGGAAAAACAATCGTACAAAAAGAAAAGCTCCAACACCAAAACCTTTATAAACAAAAACATCTGCCAAGTAGGCTCCAAATTTACCAAGCCAGTTTTGAACACTAACAGTTCTGTCGTTTAATTCGCTAATTGCACTTTGATCGTATTGGCCATAAATGTAAAAAGATATAAATGCCAATAACAGTGAAATGGAAAAGAGTACAAGCAAGCTACCGAATACAACTTTATGTTGACGGGTAATTTTAAATGATTTTTTTGGAGCAGCATCCGCGTCGTTTTTCTTTGCAGCGGTTTCTTTTTTAATCGTTTTTGCCATTCAGGTTGTTGCTAATTGGAGTAAAAATAAATAAAATTAAAAGATAATTGTCTTTTACAGGCTCATAATTATAGGAATATAGATAATGCATCCAATTGCAAGTGCGGCAATTGCAGCAAAAAACACAGCACCGGCGGCAATATCCTTTATAAATCCTATTCTACTATGAAAATCCGGATGGATAAAATCTGCAATTTTTTCTACGGCAGTATTTAGACCTTCAATACTCAAAACCAAACCAATTGCCAAGGTTTGAAAAAGCCATTCGGTTTTGGTGATTTCGAAATAAAATCCGGCAATACTTATCAATACACCAAGTGAAAATTGAACCATAATGCTGTGTTCAGTTGTCACTAATTTATAGGCGCCAAGTATGGCGAACTTAAAACTTTTTAATCTTCCGGTAACAAAAGAGTTGTCGTTTTTCATTTAAATAGAAGAAGAATTAAAGAGCTGTTAAGGCTGCATCATAATTCGGCTCATCAGCAATTTCAGGAACTTGTTCTGTATAAGAAACATTCCCATTTTCATCAATTACCACAACCACTCTTGAATGCAAACCAGCCAATGGACCGTCAAGCATTTCTAAACCGTAGTCTTTTCCAAAACTTCCGTCTTTAAAATCAGATAGATTGACAACATTTTCCAATCCTTCAGCACCACAAAAACGTTTTTGGGCAAAAGGTAAATCTCTTGAAATGCACAATACTTTTGTGTTTTCCAATTGGCTTGCCTTTTCGTTGAATTTTCTAACAGATGCAGCACAAGTTCCCGTATCTACACTTGGGAAAATATTCAAAACCAATTTGCTTCCTGCAAAATCTGCCAATGAAACTACAGATAAGTCGTTTTTAACAAGTTTAAAATCAGTTGCTTTTGAACCTGTTTTTGGTAATTCACCAGATGTATGTATCGGATTTCCTCCTAATGTAATTGAAGCCATTTTGTTTATGTTTTATTAGGGGTCAAAAGTATGAAAATTATATTGGGAATAAAAATAAATGAAGGCAAACAGACAACGTGAAATCAGACTTTTGAACAACAAAAAAAGCTCCCTAAAAAGAGAGCTTTTGCATTTTCTAAACAAGATTTATTTATCGATCGAACCTAAAACCCTTTTCATGAAAGCGTTTAGAGCTTCTTTTTTGTCGGTTCCTTCCTTTACCATTTTATCTACTTCCAAAGCACCATACATATTGGAAATCAATTCCCCAATGACATCCAGCTCTTCATCTTTCAAAGATGGGACTTCGGTTAAAGCCTCAAGAACTTCAATAGCTTCGATAATATAATCTTGGTCGTTCTCCTCAATGAATTGAGTAAGATGTTTAATAACAGGTAGTTTCATCTTTTGAGATTTTTATAATATTTCAACAAGCAATTCTGTTAGAACTTCAGCCTTGTTGGTTTGGGTTTCGTTTACCAGTAGTCCATCCACGAAAGTGGCAAAAGTTGGAAGATTGGAAACATTGGCCAATTTTCTTGATTCAGGAGATTTTTCGGCATCAACCAAAACAAAAGTCACATCTTCGTTTTCCGAAGCCAATTTCTTGAATTTTGGTTTCATGATACGGCAGTTACCGCACCACGAAGCTGAATATTGAACAATTACCTTTTTGGTTTTTGCTACTAAATCTTGTAAAGTATCTTCGTTTAATTCGATTAACATAGTTTTTTTTTAATTTTCAAATCTAAAAAACCAAATTCCAACATAAGGAATTGGAATTTGGAATTTCAAAATTTGGAATTTATATTTTTAGTTTTGAGACAAATAAGCTGCCGTACTAACTCTGTCAGCACTCATAGCTTGTTTTCCTTCTTCCCAGTTTGCAGGACAAACTTCACCTTTTTCTTGAACGTGAGTATAGGCGTCAACCAATCTCAAGTATTCGTTTACGTTTCTTCCCAACGGCATGTCGTTTACACTTTCGTGGAAAATTTTACCGGTTTCGTCAATCAGATAAGTCGCTCTGTACGTTACGTTTGAACCTTCGATGATAACTGAATCTGTTTCTTCGCTGTAGCTTGTAGATTCAATGTCAAGAATTCCTAGGATGTTGGCCAAATTACGGTTTGTATCAGCCAAAAGAGGATAGGTAACTCCTTCGATTCCACCGTTATCTTTTGCTGTATTCAACCAAGCAAAGTGCACTTCGTTGGTATCGCAAGAAGCTCCAATCACGATTGTATTTCTTTTGTTGAATTCTGGCAAAGCAGCCTGAAAAGCATGTAATTCAGTTGGACAAACGAATGTAAAATCTTTTGGATACCAAAACAACAATACTTTTTTGTTGTTGTTTACTGCTTCTTCAAAGATGTTGATTTTTAAATTGTCGCCCATTTCAGAAATGGCATCAACTGCAATACTTGGAAATTTTTTACCTACTAATGACATAAATATATTTTTTAATGGTTATTTTTTGATGTTGCAAAAATAGGGCAGATGCTTTCGAAAATACTATCAGAAATTATTATAATTATTTATTATAGAATAGTTTTTGACTATCTATTTTCTGAAATTGTCAAATTTGTAATTTTAAAGTGTAATAATTGTATGAATCATAGTTTATCTAATTTTCTATTTCTTAAATCCTATTTTTAGGTTTGGTTTTATATATTTGTTTTTTGTTAAAAATAATGATCAAACATTAAATTATTTAAAAAGAAATTAACATTATGAGTTTTTCCAATTTATTCAGAAAAAAGTCAATCAATACTATAGTTAAAGAAGGAGGGGATGGTGAACATTCTGGTTTGAATAAAGTGTTGACGGTTAAAGATTTAACTTTTTTTGGAATAGCTGCGATTATTGGCGGAGGAACTTTTAGTGCTATTGGAAATGCTTGTTTTTCTGGAGGTCCGGCTGTTGTACTTTTGTATGTGATGTGTGCCATTGCGTGTGGATTTACCGCCATGTGTTATGCTGAATTTGCTTCACGTGTTCCTGTTTCAGGAAGTGCCTATACCTATGCTTACGTTTCGTTTGGAGAATTATTCGCTTGGATAATTGGCTGGGCATTAATTATGGAATATTCCATCGGAAACATTTATATCGCTTTTTCATGGAGCGGCTATTTTACTAATTTATTAGAAACCTTTCACATTCATTTACCCGAATGGCTTACTATAAACTACAAATCGGCTCACGCAGCTTTCTTGGCAAATAAAGGTGCAGAAGGTCTTTTGGCTTGGCAAAATGCCCCAATTATTGGCGGATTAAGAGTCATCTTCGATTTACCGGCAGTTGTCATCAATGTATTAATTACGTATTTAGTTTATAGAGGAACGAAAGAATCTAAAAACTTCAGTAATGCAATGGTTTACATCAAGTTGGCTATTATTGCATTGGTGATTATAGTGGGTGCTTTTTATGTAGATATCGACAATTGGACACCTTTTATGCCAAACGGATTTGGCGGTGTTATGGCGGGAGTTTCAGCTGTTTTTTTCGCTTATATTGGTTTTGATGCCGTTTCTACTTTGGCAGAAGAAAGCAAGAATCCACAACGTGATTTGCCGAAAGGAATGATTTATTCGCTCGTAATTTGTACGGCGGTTTTTGTGGTTTTAGCTTTAGTAATCACTGGAATGGTTTCGTATGAATTACTTGGTGTAAGCGATCCTTTAGCAGAAATTTTCGCATTGAAAGGTGTAAAGTGGATGTTGTTTATTGTGTCAATTGCTGCCGTTGTGGCCATGACAAGCGTTTTACTGGTTTTTCAGATGGGACAACCAAGAATTTGGATGACCATGAGCCGTGATGGACTGATGCCGAAGAAATTTTCAAACATCCACCCAAAATATAAAACACCGAGTTTTGCTACTATCGTTACTGGTTTAGTTGTTGGGATTCCCATCTTTTTTACCGATGAAAATTTTGTATTAGACTTTACTAGCATCGGAACCTTATTTGCTTTTGTCTTGGTTTGTGGTGGTGTTCTGATGCTTTCGCCTCAAAGTGAAGCCGAATTGGCAGAAAGAGCAACAAAAGGAAAATTCAGAATTCCGTATGTGAATTCAAAATATATTTTTCCTGCAATAATGTTAATTGCTGTTGCATTAATTATAATCTATCTTCCAACATTCTTCAACGATATTCTTGATTTTTCTGATGGAAAGATAGCTACTAATCTACCAATGCTAGTATTTCTATTAGTTTGTGTAGTGATGACTTTTTTGTCCTTCTTCAAAAATCTATCCTTAATTCCTTTATTAGGATTGGTTTCTTGTTGCTATTTATTAACAGGAATGGCCGTTTCCAACTGGATGTGGTTTGGAGTTTGGCTGGTTATTGGGTTGTTTTTTTACTTTATTTATGGTTATAAAAAAAGTAAACTGAATTTTCAAAAATTATAAAATTGTTGTTGGTTCACTGGATATGATTTCTCAAGATCAGAAGGATTAGATGAATATGTTTGTGGCATGATTTTTTGTATATTTGTGAAACTGTAAACTATAGGCTATGACAACGATAACAATAAATAAACGTACAAAAGAAGGAAAGCTTCTTTTTGAAATGGCAAAATTGCTTTCTGAAAACAGCAAAGGTGTTGTTATTACAGAAAATGATGAAAAAGAAAAAAGCCCTTACAATCCTGAATTTGTAAAGAAAGTTCTGAACTCTCACAAAAACGACAAAAGAGTTACTATTAAAGCTGATAAGTTATGGGAAAGTATATAGTTAATTATACTGAAACTGCTATTAGCGATTTACAAAAGCATAAAAAGTATGGAAATAAAGCTGTATTGAATAAAATATTAGCTATTGTCAACGAGTTGGAAGAACACCCCTATACTGGAATAGGAAAGCCCGAACAACTTAAACACACACTTGTTGGTTTTTGGTCAAGAAGAATAAATCAAAAATATAGATTGATATATACTGTCGAAGAAGAAATCGTAACTGTTGAGATTGTTTCAGTCATAGGACATTACGGAGATAAATAATTTTACAAAAAACTACAAAGGATCCTGTTATATTCATAGCGGGATTTTTTATACGAATCAAATAACTAAAGACCTATAAATTTGTTCAAATCCAGAAAAGTAATTAGTGTAAATTAGTGAAATTTGTATCCATTATTTTAAAATCGGTATAATCAGAGTTTCAAACCTTAAATTCCTGTTAAGCCTTTTCATTACTATTGTTTTTTATGTATATTTAAAATAAAAAAACAATCTATGAAAAACCTTAAATTATATCTAATCCTTTTTGCGGGTTCGCTTTTGATGACCGTTTCCTGTAAGAAGAAAGATGAAAAATCAGCTGTTGTTGCTCCTGAAGATTTAGTTAAATTCGACAGCACACAAATAGCTTCTTTCTTTGTTAAATACCCTGATTTTAAATCATTTGAATCCGAAATAAAAGAAGTCTACAAGAAAAGAAATTACCATTATGTTTGGTATGATAAGGATGGACGAATTGATTTCGCCGAAGTTTTATACAACAGAATCAATCAATTAAAGAACGATGGCGTTCAAGCCGAAATGCCCTACAAAAAACAAATTGACGAACTTTTTGATCAAAGAGAAAGCAAAAAAGCAGGTCCAGAAAGCGATTTTTTGGTGAGTTCGATGTATTTTTTCTACACTAAAAACGTTCTGCAAGGTTTAGATCCAGAAAAAAGCAAGCAAACCGGATGGTATTTGCCTCGTGAAAATGTTTCCTATGTTGATTATCTTGATTCCTTGCTAAAAGATCCTTACTTGATAAAAAAAGACAAGGGAGAATTAATTGGTCAATATTATAACCTAAAAAAAGCATTACACAAATTTAGAGAAATCCAAAAAGCAGGAAGTTGGGGAAAAATCGAATTGCCTGAAGGAGTGAAATCACTAAAACCTGGCGATTCATCATCTGCAATTGTTCAAATCAGGAAAAAATTATTCCTGATTGGCGATTTGAAAAACGATTCTGGGAAATCTGTTTTTGATAATGATTTAAAAGATGCCTTGACCAAATATGAAAGCCGTCACCATCGTAAATTCGATGATAAAATTGGTCCAGCCATTGTCAAAGAAATGAATGTTTCGGTCGAAGATAGAATCAAAACCATCATCGTAAACATGGAACGTTGCCGTTGGATCAATCCTGAAACCATGAACTCTAAAGAACTTGTTGCAGTGAACATTCCTTCCTACAGAATGCAATATTTTCGTGACGGAAAAAGGGTTTTAGAGTCGAATGTTGTGGTTGGAAAAGAGCTAAATCAAACCGTAATTTTCAGTGGCGAAATGAGTTATATCGTTTTTAGTCCGTATTGGAACATTCCACCAAGCATCATCAAAAACGAAATCAAACCAGGAATGGATGCTGATGGCGACTACCTCGCAAAACACAATATGGAATGGAACAATGGAAACGTGCGTCAAAAACCTGGAAAAAACAATTCGCTTGGACTTGTGAAATTCATGTTTCCAAATTCAAACAACATCTACCTTCATGATACACCTGCAAAAAGCCTTTTCGGAAGAGATACCAGAGCTTTGAGCCACGGTTGTGTTCGTGTAGAAAAAGCAAAAGAATTAGCCAATGCCATTTTGGAAGGCGACAAAAAATGGAATGCCAAGAAAATCGATGAAGCCATGAATGCTGGAACCGAAAAGCATTATACATTAAACCATAAAATTCCAGTTTATATAGCCTACTTCACAGCATGGGCAGATGAAAATGGCACTGTGAGCTTCTATCAGGACATCTATAAAAAAGACGACAAATTGGCTCATTTATTATATACAGAAGCCAAATAATTAAATAGTTTAAACACAAATTCCACTAATATACACAAATCATTTCGTGTATATTAGTGGAATTTGTATTTATAAGAATCTGCGAAATCTGTGTTTAAGCTCTTTCCATTTTCAAAATCCCCAATTCCATCATACAAGCCTCCATCATATCAAAAGTCCTCTGAATATCGTTATCCAATCCAATAGAAAATCGAATCAAACCATCTGTCAATCCCATTTCTATCTGTTCTTCCAACGGAATTTCGCTCGAAGTAGAAGTTCCAGGAGCACTAAACAACGTCTTGTAAAACCCTAAACTAACCGCCAAATAGCCCAGATTTCGTTGTTGCATTAACTCCATCAACTCATTCGCCTTGTCCAAACTTCCTACGTCAACCGTCATCATTCCACCAAAACCATATTCAGGATTAATCATGCTTTTATACAATTCGTGGCTCGGATGGCTTTTCAATCCCGGATAAACTGTTTTTAAACCAGCCTGCTCAAATTTATCCGCCAAAAACTGTGCATTATGGCTGTGTTGCTTCATCCTGATGTGCAACGTTCTCAAGTTTTTCATCACACTCGCCGAACGCAAACTGTCCATCGTCGGACCCAAAAGCATACTCGCTCCGTTGTTCACATTCTTCAAATCGTTGATGAATTCCTGCGAAGCACAAACCACACCACCAACCGTATCACTGCTTCCGTTGATGTATTTTGTTAAACTATGAATCACAATATCAGCTCCCAATTTCGCTGGAGCAACCGACAATGGCGAAAACGTATTGTCCACCACCAATTTAATATTATGTTTCTTTGCAATCTTTGCCAAACCAGCAATATCAGCCACTTCAAGCAACGGATTACTCACTGTTTCACAATACAAAACCTTCGTGTTTGGCGTAATCGAAGCCTCTATAACATCCAATTTTGTGATGTCCACAAAAGTGGTCTTGATACCAAATTTCGGTGTAAAATTCTTCAAGAAGGCATATGTTCCGCCATAAATCGTTCGGCTCGAAACAATATGGTCGCCACTTCCGCACAATTGCAAAAGCGTTGGCGTAATCGCACCCATTCCCGAAGCAGAAACATTCGCAGATTCCGTTCCTTCCATTGCTGCCAAAGCTTTATCCAAATACAAATTGCTAGGCGAGGAGTGGCGTGAATATAGATAACAGCCTTCAGCATTGCCTTCAAAAGTGTCAAACATCGTCTTGGCCGACAAAAACGTATAAGTTGATGAATCAGAAATCGATGGATTCACACCACCAAATTCTCCAAAATACTGCAGATCCTGAATATTATCAGCCGGATTAAAATTTTTCATATTGTATATTTTTAAAATTGTTATTGCTATTGAAAATGCTATTGAAATTGATTTTTGAAATTGCTATTTTTTAGAAGCGAAAAGCTTGGGCATTTCAGCAATCCTTGTTCCCGCCTTCCTTCCAATCTTTTTTGTCTCGTTAAAAGAAACGAGACAAAAAAGGATTTTCCCTCCAGTCGGGGCTATTGGACAATCCATTTTCGCTTTGGAATCTTTTCCAAAACAACAAACAATTAGATTATTAATCAACCTTGTCGTCTATATTTAGAAAATAAACCTACAATAACCTATATTTGCAATTTTATTTACATTAAAACATAAGTAATTTCATTTAAACCGAAAATATTTCCAAATGAATTTAGATGCCATCGATAAAAAACTACTCCAATTTCTGCAGGAAGATTCAAAGCAAACCACAAAAGAGTTGTCCTTAAAGTTAAATCTTTCCGTTACAGCTGTTTATGAACGAATAAAAAAACTAGAACGCGAAAAAATTATCGACAAATACGTCGTCCTTCTCAACCGAAATAAAATACAAAAAGGCTTCGTCGTATTCTGTCATCTAAAACTCATGCAACACACCAAGGAATTTATTTCCCAATTCGAAAAGGAAGTTGTGCAATTAACAGAAGTTCTCGAATGCTTCCACGTCAGTGGTGATTATGATTATATCTTGAAAATCTGTGTAGAAAACATGGAAGAATACCGTGAATTTATGGTCACCAAACTCACCACCTTGCAACATATCGGTAGCACACACAGCACTTTTATGATTGGAGAAGTAAAAAACACAACATCGTTTTCAATCTGATTTTATATCCCAAAAAAATCCTAATATTCTAATATTTCATTGGTTTTTAAGGTTTAAAAAAGCTATTTTTGGGATAAAACCTAAAAATAATATTTATGCCAGACCAATTACGTTTAGCTCCCGTTGACAAATACGTCATCAATCCACTAAAATCATTCATCAGTAATTCCGTTATGGGTGGAGTTGTGCTTCTAGTTGCTACAATTATTGCTGTAGCTTTAGCCAATTCTCCTTGGTCCGATTGGTTTTTAGGACTTTGGAAAAACAGAATTTCATTAAATTTCAACGGAAATCCTTTTGTTGATTATGATTTGCACCATTGGATCAACGATGGTCTGATTTCGATATTTTTCTTCGTACTCGGTTTGGAGCTAAAACGCGAAATGGTCGACGGACAATTGTCGGGTGTCAAAAACGCGATCTTACCTATAATTGTGGGAATTTCAGGAATGATTTTTCCAGCCTTGATTTTTTATTTTTTCAACAGTTCCGATACCGCAGTTCTTGATGGTTGGGGAATCCCGATGGCGTGCGACATCGCTTTTGTCTTGGGAATTTTATATTTGCTTGGCGACAGAATTCCAGCATCTGTAAAAATATTTTTCACTGCCTTCGGTATTGTCGATGATTTGGGAGCCGTTTTGATCATTGCTTTTGTTTATACTAGTGAAATTTCATTTGTTAGTTTAATGATAGGTATGGCTTTTTTCATTCTTTTGGTGATTGCTAATAGAGTAGGTGTGAGAAGTACGGTTTTCTACGGAATAGTTGGAATTTTAGGAGTTTGGCTTCCCTTTTTACTTTCGGGTGTTCATGCCACAATCGCCGCCGTTTTAGTAGCTTTTACCATTCCTGCCACAACCAAAATCAGTGAAGCAGGTTTTCTTAAAAAGATAAGAAATTATATTGCCAGTCTTGGAGAAACAGGAGCATTAACTGGTCCAACGCTTACTAAAGAGAAGTGGTATATCATGAAAAATATGAAATCCATTACCAGTCATGCCATGCCACCTTTGCAACGTTTGGAACATGGTTTGCATCCTGTTGTGTCTTTTGTAGTCATGCCAATTTTCGCTTTGGCAAATGCAGGAGTGGTTTTCAATGTCAACTTTTCCGATTTATTTTCAAACAACATTTTCTCGGGAATTGTAGTGGGTTTATTAGCAGGAAAGTTTCTTGGAATTTTTGGTGTAACCTTTATCCTCCTAAAATTAAAGTTAGTTAAACTTCCAATGAAAATGAATATGAACCACCTTTTCGGAATCAGTATTCTTTCAGGAGTTGGTTTCACGATGTGTCTTTTCATCACCACTTTGGCCTATGAAAATCAGGAACACATCACCCAAGCCAAAATAGCAATTTTTGTTGCCTCAATTATTGCAGGTGTTGCAGGATATCTTATTTTGAGTAGAAATTCGAAAAAGGAAATGGCTAAAGTTGTTTCTTAATTGTAATAGTAGGAAATTAGAAAACTTTAAACCGAATTAAACCTTAAACAAAAAAACTTCCGTAATTTTGTACTGCAAAAATTTAAACACACAAAACAATATAATATGAGTTCATTTGACGTAGTCGTTATCGGTTCAGGACCAGGTGGATATGTAGCAGCAATCCGTTGTGCACAATTAGGTTTCAATACCGCAATCATAGAAAAATATCCAACCCTTGGCGGAACTTGCCTTAATGTGGGTTGTATTCCATCAAAAGCATTACTAGATTCTTCACACCATTATCACGATGCCATTTCCCATTTTAAGGAACACGGAATTGAAATTTCAGGCGAAATCAAATTCTCAATCGAGCAAATGATTGCCAGAAAAGCTTCGGTTGTGGACCAAAACGTTTCAGGCATTAAATATTTAATGGACAAAAATAAAATCACGGTTTTTGAAGGTGTTGGTTCATTCGAAGATGCAACTCACGTAAAAGTTACCAAAGCCGACGGTTCTTCTGAAACACTTGAAGCAAAAAACACCATAATTGCAACAGGTTCAAAACCATCTTCTTTGCCATTTATCAAAATTGATAAAGAAAAAATCATCACTTCAACAGAAGCATTAAACTTAAAAGAAGTTCCGAAACACCTTATCGTTATTGGTGGTGGCGTTATCGGATTAGAGTTAGGACAAGTCTATCTTCGTCTTGGTGCTCAAGTTTCTGTAGTAGAATATTTAGACAGAATCATTCCAGGGATGGATGCTGGTCTGTCTAAAGAATTGACAAAAGTCTTGAAGAAACAAGGAATGAAATTCTACACTTCGCACAAAGTGAAATCAGTAGAAAGAAATGGAAGCGATGTTCAAGTTCAGGCCGAAAATGCAAAAGGCGAAACCATCACGCTTGATGGCGATTATGCTCTAGTTTCTGTAGGTCGTCGTCCTTATACTGACGGTTTGAATGCCGACAAAGCGGGTGTGAAAATCACCGAAAGAGGTCAAATTGAAGTAAACGATCATTTGCAAACATCCGTTTCAAACATCTATGCCATCGGAGACGTTGTCAAAGGTGCAATGTTGGCCCACAAAGCCGAAGAAGAAGGGGTTTTCGTTGCCGAAACAATCGCTGGACAAAAACCACATATTGATTATAACTTGATTCCAGGAGTAGTTTACACTTGGCCAGAAGTTGCCGCTGTTGGTAAAACAGAAGAGCAGTTGAAAGAAGCAGGAGTGGAGTACAAAGCCGGAAGTTTCCCTTTCAAAGCCTTGGGACGTTCCCGTGCAAGTGGCGATACAGACGGTTTCGTGAAAATCCTTGCCGACAAGAAAACAGACGAAGTTCTAGGAATCCACATGATTGGTGCCCGAACTGCCGATTTAATTGCCGAAGCAGTTGTAGCAATGGAGTTCAAAGCCTCAGCCGAAGACATTTCAAGAATGAGTCATGCACATCCAACTTATGCGGAAGCTGTAAAAGAAGCCGCACTTGCCGCAACTGAAAATAGACCTTTGCACATGTAATCCTATCTCCTGCAAGGTTTTCAAAACCTTGTAGGTATAAAAAAACTAAACCCGTTTCCAAAAGAAGCGGGTTTTTTATTAGGAGCGAATCGGTAGGGAATAAAATAATCCTTGTTCCCGCCTTCCTTCCTCTCGTCCAAAAGACGAGATCCCTCCAGTCGGGGCTCTAGATGGAAACTTTCCGCATCTTCGGAACCTTTTCCCTAGATTGCCTTGGAAATTTGTTTCTTCAAATATTTTTTATAAACGATATAGCCAATAAATCCAAGTAAAATCAACGACCAAAGTTGTACAATAAAACCAATTATACCTTCCAAAATATACCAACCCGTTTTCAATCCATCCACAATCTGAATCCCAATATGTGGTCGAAAAGCACTGATGTCTGCATTGTTCACCACCATTTCCTGTTTTGTAGTTTCAGGCTGATAAATGTATAATGAAATCGTACTGAAATTAACCTTGTCATTCAAAGCAAGATTTTCCAATTTTCTGTTGTCGTTAATTTCTTTCTGATTGTTTAAATTTTCTTCCGAAGGATTGATTTCTTTAAGCTTTCTGCCTTTTTCATCAATCGCTTTTTCTAATCTGTTCTCGTAATTCTTGCTTCTGTTTTGGGCTAACTGATTGCTCAACATTTGCAAGGAAACATCATCAGCCTTAATCACACGATAATCCAGAAAATCGATTTGCTGGGCAATCGTTTTGATAACCGTATCCAATTGAGTGTTTGGAACACGAATCGTAATATTGTTTTCAACTTTATATCGTGTAGTTTCCAAAATACTGTCCTGACTGATTTTGGTATCAAACTTTTCAGAAACACTACTTTGCAAATTGGTATACGTTACAAAACCACCAAATTTTGTAGTAGCATTTTCAATAGCATAAGTAGATTGTGCTACATTTTTTACCTTGAATTTAGCATCAGCTGTCCGAACAAATTTTCGTTCACTGTTCTTATTTTCTATTGCTGCAGAAGATGAAACTATGTCGGCTTCTTTAGCATTTTCAGTCATTTCCATTGAAGCTTCTTCAGTTTCAGAGTAGTTTTTACACGAAAGTGCAAAGGCAAAAAGGAGTAGGGCAATTCCAACTTTTGGAACTGAAATCAATTCATTTCTAGAATCAATTTTTTTCAAAGCATTTTTCATAAAAAATCATATTAAAGGGTTACTATTAATTTTAATTACAGTTTTAAATACGGAAAGTTGTAGTGTAATTTTCAATCAATAGCGCTATGTATTTTTTAGATTATTTTAACATTTAAAACAATACTAAAAACTGTGCCAGAAATTTTATGAGAAATAAAAGTAGTGTATTTTTAAACTACTCAAGGTTTGTATTTTTTCACCTTGAATCTTTTGGAATAAAATATTTTGCCTTTGTCGTCTATTATGATTCCCTGAAGATGCGGGTTTTTTTTCAAGAGTTTCAATCCGGCTTTCTTACCCAAAACCATAATTGCCGTAGAAAATCCATTTGCAGTTTCGGCACTATCGGCAAAAACAGTAACGCTTGAAACTCCGGAAGAAGGATAGCCCGTTCTAGGATCTATGATGTGTGAATAGCGTTTGCCGTCAAGCATGATGTATTTTTCATAATTTCCAGAAGTGACCACGGCTGTTCCAGAAAGTTCAAACAAGGCAAACAAATCATCTTCCTTCATTGGGTTTGTGATTCCGATAATCCAATTACTTCCATCGGGGTGTTTTCCCCAAGTGTTCAAATCGCCCGAAGCATTAATTATTCCTGCTTCAACACCTTTCGAAATCATCAATTCCTTGGTTTTATCGGCTGCATAACCTTTTCCGGTTGCTCCAAAACCAATTTTCATTCCCGGAAGTTTCAGGAAAACAGTTGATTCTTCTTCATTGATGATTATGTTCTGATAACCAATTTTTTTTACGGATTCAGAAACAACTTCTGCAGAAGGAATTGCAGTCATCGAACCATCAAATTTCCAGATTCTATCTGCCGCAGCAAAACTAATATCAAAAGCTCCTTTGGTTAGTTCGGAAAAATGTATGGCTCTTTTCGTAAGTTCCAAAAGTTCTTTATCGACCTTCACGGGTTTGATACCTGCATATTTATTGATTTGTGAAACCTGACTTTCTGGAATCCAATCGGAAATTAAATTTTCTATTCGGCTGATTTCAATAACGGAAGAATCGATATAGGCATTTGCTGTAGCTTCATCTTTTGCAACAATAGTAATATCAAACCGTGATCCCATCAAAGTTACAGCTCTGTTTTTTGCAATTTGTGAATAGGCAAAAGCTATATTCAAAAAAAATAAGCAGAAGATAATTTTTTTCATAGATTAAAGTTAGGGCAAAAATAGAGTTTATTCTTTAGTTCTCATTTCATCCCTTCTTTGAAATTTAAATGGCTTTATGAATAATTTAACGTCTTAGTTCCAATTTGGGAGCGATATAATCGATGAATAATTTTTTATTTAGAATCATTCTTATTAGTTTTGCCGTAAGAAAATAATGCTAACAAAAGCCTGTCATTATTTTTTCTAAACCTAATCAATCCATTTAAAATGAAACAACTTTTTATTGTTGCCGTCACTATGCTGAGTTTTTCGGTTCATTCTCAAGAAAACACTTTACTAGATCGCTCTTTTTGGAAAAAAAATCCAAATATTCAAGCCGTTGAAGCCGAAATCAAAAAGGGAAATAATCCTTCCGAACTCAACAGCAATGCCTTTGACCCTGTAGTTTTAGCAATAAACGAACAAGCTTCTAATGAGGTAATAAAATTTTTATTGGATCAAAAAGGAAATGATGTGAACAAATTGACGCACGACGGACGAACCTATATTTTCTGGGCTGCCTTTCGTGGAAATGTTGAAATATTGGATCAATTGCTTAGAAGTGGAGCTAAAACCAATATTTTAGACGACAAAGGATCTTCGGCTTTAAATTTTGCTGCTTCCTCTGGTCAGGAAAATACTAAAGTATATGATTTGTTGATAGCGAACGGAATTGATCCTAAAAAGGATTCGGATAATAAAGGTGCAAATGCATTGCTTTTGGTTGCTCCACACGATAAGGATTTTAAGTTGATCAATTATTTTGTTGATAAAGGTTTGGACATAAAAAGTACAGACAAAGACGGTAACACGGCTTTTAATTATGCTTCAAGAACGGGAAACATTGCAACTTTGAAAGCCTTGATCGGAAAAGGAGTGAAATATAACGATAATGCAATGCTAATGGCCAGTCAAGGAGGAAGAGGAACTGCTAATACGCTAGAAGTGTATCAATATCTGGAGAGCTTGAAATTGAAACCAACCGTTATCGGTAAAAATGGAGAAAATGCTTTGCATTACATTGTTCGAAAAGAAAAGCAGAAAGCTATTATCGAATATTTTTTATCGAAAGGTGTCGATATCAATAAAGAAGACAATGAAGGAAACACTCCTTTTTTGAATGCAGCAGGTTCGAATCATGAAATTAATGTGGTAGAAATGCTTTCATCTAAAGTAAAAGACATCAATCATAAAAATAAAAAAGGAGTTACAGCATTGGCTTTTGCCATAAAAAGCAATACACCCGAAGTTGTAAGATTACTTCAAGAAAAAGGAGCCGACAGTAAAGTTGTAGATAACAATGGTGACAATCTAATCGTGTATTTGATGGATTCCTATAATCCAAGAAAGAGAGAAGATTTTGAATTAAAGACAAAAATCTTGAGGGAACAAGGTTTGGATTTTGCAGCTCCACAAAAAAATGGAACTACGGTTTATCACTTGGCTTTGGCCAAAAATGACTTGGAGTTGATAAAGATTTCCGAAGAATTCAAAGCGGATGTCAACCACAAGAGCAAAGACGGAATCACGCCTTTACAACAAGCCGCCTTGACTGCTAAAGACGACGCCATCCTAAAATATCTTTTATCAATTGGAGCAAAAAAAGACACAACAACAGAATTTGGAGAAACGGCCTATGATTTGGCTTCCGAAAACGAAATGTTGACCAAAAACAAAGTATCAATCGATTTTTTAAAATAAGCCATGAATAACATCTTTAAAATTTGCCTTTTGTTGGCAGTCACGTTGACTTCTTTTAACTCTTTTGCACAAAAAAATGGAGTTACAAAATATAAATGTATGGTCCAAATGACCAATTATCCTGGCGAAGGAGCCTATATTGTGGTTTCGTTGATTGATCCGAAAGGAGCTTATGAGAAAACACTTTACATGATGGGACCAGACAAACAATGGTATAAAGATTTGAAGGAATGGAACAAATTCCAAACCAAAAAACCAGTGAACATCAGCGCTATTTCAGGTGCATCAGTTTCAGGTGGCGATAGAAGTATGACGGTTATGGAAATAGAAAATTCTAAAATCAATGCAGGTTACAGCTTGCGTTTTGAATCGGCTGTTGAAAATCAGCAGTATCATGTAAAGGATCTTCAATTTGAACTTACGACCGAAAATTTAGCCAAAAAGAACGAAGGAACGGGTTACATCCGATATGTGCGTTTGAACGCTAACTAAAAGCAAGAAGAATGACAATTTCAATCTGGAGGTATAGCCATTTAGCTTTGGCTATATCTTCTTTTCTTTTTATAGCATTGGCTTCCATCACTGGGATTATCTTGGCTTTTGAGCCGGTTTCCCAAAAGATTCAGCCTTATCAAACAGAAGGTTTTAGCGAAATGAATGTTGCTGAAACCATCGAAAATTTTCGTTCAAACTATGATGAAGTTTTCGATATTGCTGTAGATGACAATCAGTTTGTAGTTTTGAATGCGATTGACCAGGAAGGAAATGATGTGTCGGTTTATGCAAATCCCAAAACAGGAAAAAAAATAGCAGAAGTAGGAGAGAAGAACGAGTTTTTTCAATGGGTAACCAATTTGCATCGATCACTTTTCTTGAAAGAAACAGGTCGTTTTATTATCGGATTGGTTTCTTTTTTACTGCTTTTGATTGCCGTTTCAGGAACCGTTTTGGTCATTCAAAGACAACGTGGCATCAAACGTTTTTTTACCAAAATTATAAAGGAAAATTTTTTCCAGTATTATCATGTGGTTTTGGGAAGATGGACACTTATTCCGATTATAATTATAGCCTTGACAGGAACTTATTTGTCACTTGTGAAGTTCAATATTTTTCCAGAACAAAAGATTTCGCACAATATTGATTTCGATAAAATTACATCTGAACCGAAAAAGGAAATTGCTGATTTTAAAGTTTTTCAAGATATTCCTTTATCTGATGTAAGAAAAATTGAATTCCCTTTTTCAGATGATCCAGAAGATTATTTCACGCTTCAATTAACGGATCGTGAAATGGTAGTGAATCAATTTACAGGTGAAATTTTAAGTGAAATAAATCATTCTAAAACTAATATTTTCAACAGTTTAAGTCTTGATTTACATACGGGAAGAGCTAGTGCCCTTTGGTCGATAATTTTAGCAATTGCCTGTGTGAACATTCTGTTTTTTATCTATTCTGGCTTTGCCATTACGCTAAAGCGGATGAAAAATAAATTGAGAAATAAGTATAAAAAAGACGATTGCAAGTTTATTATTTTGGTAGGTTCGGAAAACGGAACAACAATTCGTTATGCAAATGCCGTTCACAATGAACTATTGAAAAATGGTGAGAAATCATTTATTGCTGAATTAAATAATTGCACCATTTATCCAAAAGCCGAACATTTAATTGTGATGACGGCGACTTATGGTTTGGGAGATGCTCCAACAAATGCAACAAAGTTTCTTCAAAAAATAAAAGAAAATCAACAACCTAATTCAGTTCATTTTTCCGTTCTCGGATTTGGTTCGAAAGCCTATCCCGATTTTTGCCAATTTGCTTTTGAAGTTCATAATGCTTTATTGCAGGAAAGTTGGGCCGAACCTTTGCTGGAAATTCATACAGTAGATGATAAATCGCCAGATGATTTTGAAAAATGGACGTCACTTTGGTCACAAAAAACAGCTATTCCATTCGACATTTCGCCAAAACTTTTGAATCTAAAACCAAAGCGAACCCAACAGCTCGTGGTTACCGAAAGAACAGAAATCGCACATGTTGATGGATCTTTTTTAATCCGATTAAAATTCAAGAAAAAAGCAAAATTTACTTCGGGTGATTTGTTGGCGATCTATCCTGCAAACGATCATCGCGAACGATTATATTCAATTGGAAAGGTAAATAATGAAGTTCAATTGAGTGTGAAATTGCACCAAAACGGACTAGGTTCCAGTTTTCTCTACCAACTAAATCCGGGTGACAACATTGAAGCATATTTGAGTAGCAACAAGCATTTTCATTTTCCGAAGAAATCAAAATCGGTTGTAATGATTTCCAACGGAACCGGAATCGCTCCGTTTTTAGGGATGATTGACGAAAATCGAAATAAAATAAAAACCTATTTGTATTGCGGTTTCCGTGATCAATCTTCTTATGAATTATACAAAAATGATTTAGAAAAAGGTTTATCAGAAGAAAAACTTACCCAATTAAATCTGGCTTATTCCCGTCAAGGCGAAAAACAATATGTCAAGGATTTGGTTCTTCGAGATGCCAATCTGATGGCTGAAACTTTGCAAAATGGCGGTGTCATCATGATTTGTGGTTCCTTGGCTATGCAACAAATGGTTGTTGCCAATCTGGAAGCCATTTGCCTTGAGCGAAAAATGGAAACGATTGGTTTTTATCAATCAAGAAATCAATTGCTGACGGATTGTTATTGATAAAAAAATCAACACGAATTATATGAATTTCCACCAATTAAGTAGTAAAAATTCGTGCAATTCGTGTTGAATAACAATCTAATTTAGTATTAAATAGGAGTAATTTATAAACTATAATTCAAGTTAACCGCCAATCGATAATTAGCTTCAACGCGACCTCCAGTAAGATTCTGATTGATGGGAAGCATTGCATTTACTCCAGCAGAGAATTTTTTGTAACCCACTTCAACTCCAATTTTACTGAAAAAAATATCGCCTTTTGTTAACGGAACATCTTCCTTGTGGTCTTGATTGGCGGTGTACGTTTCTCCAGCAATTCCAATCTGTGGAACAATCATAACTTTTTGAATTCCAGTCGTATAAAATAGTGTACTTCCATAATTGAACTGGTCGCCAAATTTATAATTCTTGTCGTTTTCAGTCTTGAAAATATAATTTAATGTCGTGTTGAGGCCTAATTTATTTCTTCGAATGATATACTCTGAAGCAACCGAATAATCCCAACTTCCGGTTCCAACCTGAAAACTCGGATTGATACTTCCATTATTGGCACTGTCGTATTTTCCCGTTGGAGCTTTCACGCCACCACCAACGAGAATTTTATGTCCAAATTTTGCGGTACTGTCAATTTTTGATTCAAATACATTATAAAAAGCCATCACAGTGATGTCGCCAATTCCGTCGGTATTTTGATTACCATCAGTTTTGATTCTTCGATGGAAATGATAGGGAAGAAGTGCGGTAATTTCGATTTTTTCAGATACAGGAATTCTTCCCCAGATTTGAGCCGTATTGAAGTTTTCGTCTATCCAAGGTGAATTATTAAAAACGCCATCACGACTTCTATAGCTTTGATGAAAATAACGAATCCCAATAAAATTGTCGTTCAACATCGAGCTGAAGCCCATACTTCCGCCATTTGCAGAACATCCACAAGCATCACAATCATCAAAAAGAGTAAAAGGATTTGCCTTAAAAAACGGATTTGGAAATGGCTTTGGTTCATTTGCAAAAGCATTTTGAACCAAAAATAGAATCATTACAACTAGTATTTTTTTCATTTTAAATCAGGTTTGATGATAAAATTCAGGATTGGAAATGAATTTTTCATCGGTTAATGTTTTCAGGAACGCGATAATGGCTTCCTTTTCTTCTTGCGAAAGCGGAATTCCTAATGCGGAATGTTGTTGCATCAAAGGGTCTAAATTTTGGGTATTTTGAACGCCATTGGAATAAAAATTCAAAACCGATTGCAACGAACCAAAACGGCCATCGTGCATGTAAGGTGCTGTAAGTGCTACGTTTCGCAAACTCGGAACTTTAAATTTGTAACGGTCATTTGGAAAACCTGTAACGGTTTCTCTACCTAAATCATTCAAATTCGGATTCGGAGGCAAGCCATTATTTCGAAAGGAATTATCAGTAAAAATATCCGTTGCATGACACGATGCACAATTGTTTTGGAACAAGCTCAATCCTTGCAATTCTTGGGTATTCAAATCGCCACCCATTTCATTTCGGACATATTTATCATATCTTGAATCAGCAGAAATCATAACTGTCATAAATTGAGCTAAAGCTTTAAGAATGTTAGCCGAGCTAATTTGTTTATTTTCAAATGCACCACCAAATAAACGAACATATTCTGCATCCTGTTTAAGCTTTTCAGCAATTCCAGGAAGCGTTTCGTCCATTTCTATTGGATTATGAATAGGAACTATTGAAAGCATCTCGATACTATTGGAAGCTCCGTCATAAAAATAGTCACTCTGAAAGGCCATATTCTGAATTGCTGGAGCATTCCGATTGCCAATCTGGTTGTTTATTCCATGGCTGAAATCGTGTCCGTGATGCGTGAAAGCCGACGATTGTTCGTGGCAAAAAGCACAAGAAATCGTGTTGTCCTTTGATAAACGAGCATCATAAAACAATTTCTGCCCCAATGCTACACCGTATTTTGTTGGATAATTGTTGGCAATATCCTGTTGCAAATCCGGGAAATTGGAAGGTATTTCAAAATCGTAGGGACTGTTCTCTGGAATACTTGCATAATCTTCTTCATTGCTACAAGATGTCATCATCACAAGCAGACAAATCCAGGCAATGTGTTTTATTCTTTGAAAAAATAAAGTCATATTTTTAGATTGAATTATTTAAACCATTAAGATATTAAGAGAATTAAGGCTTAATGAAACTTAATACCTTAATGGTTTAAAAGTTATTAGTGATGGCTTCCTCCTCCATTATGAACATGATCCACCTTAAACATATTCAAGGTATTTGTTGCAATCTTAATCAAGTTTTCGCCACCCATAATACTTGCATTAGTTCCAGCGGTATTCAAGTTGTCGTGAAGGATAATTTTGTTGGTTCCATCAGCAATTACATTGGCATCAGCCACAAAATGAATGTTTGGCATTTCGTTAGTTCTCACTCTTGCTGTCGAAGGAAGATTCAAGGTAACTAGTCTGTAATTGTCAGTTGCAGAATTACTTCCTTGATGAATTTGGAAGTTTAAAGGTTCTTGATTGTTTGAAGAAGTAAATGTTCCTTCAAAGTTGATAAAACGGTAGCCTGTACTCCAAGTCCAAACCATATTGTTGGTAGAAGAGAGGTTCCAAAATTCTTGTTGGGCTGTTTCGCCTTCCAAATAACGTTGCTGATCCACTCCAATTCCGAATTTTATTTGCTTATAGTCTCCAGATGGAACATTTTCCAAATGCACTGTCAACGCCTCAGTTTCTTCACTGATAAGGAAATAGCTTTCGTTTTTTGGATAAGTAAATTCCGTTCCATCTTCTTTTATGAGAACAATATTGCTTACGATATAATTAAAGCGATTGATGGTCAAAGTTTCGCCATTTGAGTTAGTGTAAGAACTTCCCAAAATCAAGGCATCTCCGTTTACACCATTGTCGAAAAACAGTTCTACATCTCCAAAAGTTCCGTCAAGAGAACCATTATTTGTGGCATCGTCATCACTACAAGAAGTTAATAATCCAGTGAATGTTAGGAATAATGCCAAGTGTTTAAAATTTGTTTTCATTTTATTTTTAAGATTTGATAATTAAATTTTTTGGGTAACTTTTACTGTTCCTTTCGGAATTGTTCAGGTGTGATGCCAACCTGTTTTTTGAAGAAGGTGATAAAATAAGACGGACTTTCAAAACCCAATTCATCAGCAATTTCATTGATGGAAAGTGTGGTAAAACGAAGCTGTCTTTGCGATTCAATGCGGATGTGTTTTCGAATCAAATCTCCAGCAGTTCTGCCTGTTTCTTCCTTGCATAATTTATTGAGATGATTGGTTGTAATATTCAATTTATCAGCATAATAAGAAGGTAGTTTGTGTTTTGAATAATGTTTCTCAATTAGTTTTTTAAATTGATTTATCTTATCCAGTTTTACATCTGTTTTTCTCACAACATTTTCAGGCGAAAGCAATCGTTCCAACTCAAAAAGAATGATGTTGATGTAGGAACGAAGTATATTTATTCCTTCTTCCGAATGCAACAAATATTCTTGATGAATCAGTTTCAATAAGCTTTCAAATTTTTCAGATTGCGATTCAGACAGTTCCGAAATCACTCGGTTTTCTGTTTCCAAAAATCCAAAATGATTCAGGATATTATTGTTGTACCGCAAGGAAAAAAAGGTTTCCGAAAAGCAAATTACTTTTCCCCTAGCTTTTCCTCTAAAGTTGATTGTGTTGACACAACCTGGCTCAATGACAATGATTTTCGCTTGCTCAAGATAAACTATAGCATTGTCTATCTGGACAACGCCAATAGCATCATCCACAAATAGAATCGTATAGAAATCATTCTTATGAGGCATTTGCAGTTCTTGAAAAGTGGCTTGAAAATCTTCAAGATCACAAATCAAAAGGTGCTGAAAATCAGTATCAAATTGAGCCAGATTGCATACTTTTATTTTTGTATGCATTTGGAATTTGATTCATTAAATTTTAGAGGTTCTAAAAATAATTAGGCCAATTTGGGAGGATGGAAGATGGAAGTGGAAAGTTTCTTGATTAAGGTAAAATCAGGAAGAATCGCAGGTTTTGGATATTCCTGAAAAAAGACAGGCGTTTTTGTATAAGTATAATTAGCAATGTTGCAGAATAACTGAATTTCTTTGACTTTTAAATTGGGAAGTTTTTGTTCCTGTTTCTGGTTTTCCTTTAATTTTTCGTTCAGAAAACATTGTCCTTTACAAACCGGAATCTGGTCAAATCGGTTGATACAGATGTTTTCGGCAATATAATCTCGATTGGCATAAAACGAAATGATGATCCAGAAGTTGCACGTACTTTGGAATACGAACGTCAAAAGCACAATATGAATAAAGATTTTTTTCATCTAGGCTTTCAATTCTTTTAAAAGGATTTTGATGTCGGCAATCAATCGCTTGGTTTCGGTAGAGTTTGTTCCGTCATAAACGCCACGAATATGACCCTTATCATCAACCAGCAACAAGCCACCTCCGTGAACATATCCGCCAGGTTCGTTTGCATCGCTGTAAGCCGTTGTAAAATAGCTTTTTTCTGCAATTTCAAGGATATCTTCTTTTTTTCCGGTCACGAAATGCCAGTTTGAATTCAGGTTCATACTTTCTGCATAAAGTTTTAATTTTTCTACAGTATCGCGTTCAGGGTCAATGGTGTGGGAAAGAAAAGCAACTTTCGGATTACTATTGTAAACATCATAAACCGATTTCAGTTCTGATGTCATTTTCGGGCAAATCGTAGGGCAGGAGAGGAAGATAAAATCAGCAACATAGATTTTATTTTCAAATGTTTTATTGGTAACAATTGAATTATCCTGATTGGTAAATTTGAATGCACTGATCTTTGGGAAAATGCTGTCAGTGCCTTTCACGACAGGATTTCCCAAATAAGGAAGTCTTGTTTCTTTTTGAGAACAGCCAATAATACCCATAAACAAAAATACAATTGCCATTTTGCAAGTATGTTTTAAAGTATATGGAGCTGTTTTTTTCATTGAGGGATTTTCTTTTCAGAAAAGATTCAAATTTGATGCAAATATACTTAAAACAATAGCAATTTGGGTTTCGTTTTTAAGGTGTTGTATATCGATAATCAATTATAAAACGAAAAAAAACTCTTCAGTTTCCCGAAGAGTTTTGAAAATATAAAGAGCAATAGGTATTTATTTCAAATTCGCTTTGATAACAGCTGCAGCTTGCAAAATAGCCGTTTGAACAGCCGGTACATTTGCAATTGGGTTTAATAGGCCATAATCGTGAATCAATCCGTTGTATCTTGTTAGTGTTACAGGAACTCCGGCTTGTTCTAATTTTCTGGCGTAAGCTTCACCTTCGTCTCTCAACACATCATTTTCAGCAGTTTGAACGAGGGTTACAGGCAAACCTTTTAGTTGTTCCAATGAAGCTTGTAGGGGAGAAGCATAAATTTCTTTTCTTTTTGAAGTATCAGGCAAATAGCTGTCCCAGAACCATTTCATCATATTTTTAGATAGAAATCTTCCGTTTGCAAACAGGTTGTAGGATTCTGTCTCAAAATTTGCATCCGTAACAGGCCATAATAAAACTTGCAATTTGATTTTTGGTCTGTTTTTGTCTTTTGCCATCAAGGCTGTTATCGCTGCCATATTTCCACCAACGCTATTTCCCACTACGGCAAGGTTTTTTCCGTCAACACCAATTTCTTTTCCGTTTTTTGAAACCCATTCCGTAGTTGCATAAATTTCATTGATTGCTGTAGGATATTTTGCTTCTGGAGAAGGAGAATAATCCGGAAATACAGCTACAGCACCACTTTCTACAACCAAATCGCGAACCAATCTTCTATGAGTTGGGTAATCTCCCAAAACCCATCCGCCACCGTGAATAAAGATGAAAACTGGTGCATTTGCTTTAGCTCCTTTTGGTTTTGTGATATGAATTTTTACCGTATATCCGTTTTGAGAAATCGTGCGTTCTGATTCTTCAATTCCTGAATAATCTACTTCAACAGATTTTTGTGCTCCAACCAAAACCTGACGAGCATCTGCAGGACTTAGTTGTTCCAATGGTTTTCCATCGCCAGAATTCAATGCTTTTAAGAATGATTGAACAGAAGTGAATACTTGAGGATCGTTTTCTCCTTTGAAAGGTCTTTCTTGTGCCATGATAATTGTATTTAATGTTAGTATTAAAAATAGTGCTATTGATTTTATTGTTCTCATGATAAATATTTTTTAATGATTAATTTAAATGTGCTTCTAAAGTGATTTCGAGGTTATAAGCTTTACTTACTGGGCAGGTTTCTTTTGATTTTTGGGCAATTTCCAAGAATTGTTCTTCCGAAATTCCATCGATTTTAGCATTTAGGGTTAAGGCTGATTTTGTAATCACACCATTATCTAGTGTCACGACTGCCGTTGTTTCCAAAGCTTCTGGATTGAATCCGGCTGTTGTCAAGTCTAAACTTAATTTCATTGTAAAGCAACCTGCATGTGCAGCCGCCATTAGTTCTTCAGGATTGGTTCCTTTGCCTTCGTCAAATCGTGAAACGAATGAATAAGGAGTTTGATGTAAGGTTGCACTTTGAGTAGTTAGATTTCCTTTTCCTTCTTTGATTGTACCGTTCCAAACGGCTTTTGCTGATCTGTTCATACTGTTTATTTTTAATGATTAATTTTAACACTACAAAGTTGCGACAGTTATGCGTTCGAAAACAGGGTCAAAATTCCTAAAAGATTGTATATTTTTCCCTTGGAGGTATTTAAATTGATTTTTATATGATTTTGTAAGCTTGAAGCAAAAGTTTGAAGCAAAAAAAAGCCAGTCAAAAGGTTGACTGGCTAAAGTTTTAATTCGTACCACTGAATTTTTTCCTAAAACTCACCGGACTATCTCCTGTTTTTAGGGTAAACAGCCGATTGAAATAGGCAGGATCTTCATACCCTAATTGATAGGCGATTTCCTTTGAAGTTTTATTGGTATGGATAATAAGCCGTTTTGCTTCAAGGATAATTCGGTCTTTAATGATGTCGTTGGGTTGTGACAAGCCTAATTTTTTGAATTTATGGGTGATGGTTTTTGGTGCCAAATGCAGTAAATCGGCATAATCGGCTACGGTATGTTTTTCCTTGTAATGAATGTCAACCAATCTGCTGAAGTGGCGGAAGAATTCCATTTCGCTGTCTTGGGCAATCATTTCCAGGCCTAATTGTTGCTTTTTCCAGGCACGAGCAGCTCGTAATAATATTTGCTTCAAGCAAGTCCGAATCATTTCTTCTTCGGAAGCATCTTTTAAATCCAATTCTTCATCAATTTGTTGGAATAGGTTTTGGATCATTTGTTTATCCGATTCATTCAAAACCGTCATCGGCATATTGTAGATGTTGTTGAAAAGCAAGCCATCACAAGCCACTTCTTCGTCATGGATCTGGATACAATAGAAATCACGGTTGTAAAAGATGAAAAAGCCTTTCTCGTTTCCAGCTTTTTGAATTTGTAAAAACTGATTGGTATTTACAAAAAACAGACTATCTTGGGAAGTAGTATATTGATTGAAATCAATGGTTAGGGTATAACCTTTTGGGAGATAAAGAATTTTTATCAATGACTTGAATTGTGCCTCATTGTTTATTTTTGATACACTTTCTTCATCAACAGCAAGTAGGCCTAGTTTTTTATAATTTAATTCAAATACTTTTTGCAAGACCATATTGTAGGGATATATTGAATCGTAAAAGTAGTAAATTTAATGGATTTGAAAAATATTGATAACACTCCAAGAGTACTATGAGTACTATTCTATTTTTGATGAATGAAATGATATGAAATTTTAGGTTTTATTTTTGCTTGGGTTGGTTTTTGCATCCAAATTGTTTTTTGGAGGAATTAAAATCCTAAACTTAATTATATAACTTCTTTTGTGTTTAACTATTTTAAGGCAAGACAGTAGCAAATGGAAAGTGTATTTACAGTAGTTTATCACTCTGTGGAAGAAATAAATTTAAAGAAAAAAATACTAAATTTGTATTTTCCTATTTATTGTTATGCATCCACTACACCACTATATCAACCAATATGCTTCAGCCTTAATGACAGAGGAAGATTTTAAATTTCTCTTAAGTCATTTTGTTCCAAAAAGGATTAGAAAAAAACAATATCTTTTAGAAGAGGGTAAAATATGTGAATATACTGCCTTTATAGTTAAGGGTTCTATGCGTAAATATTTTGTCGATGAGAAGGGTGTTGAGCACATTGTTGATTTATATGTTGAGAATTGGTGGGCAGGTGATAGGGAGAGCTTTGTTCAATTCACACCAAGTAATTATAATATAGATGCATGGGAAAATTGTGAAGTTTTGCTCATATCAAGAGAAAACACATTGAAATTATGTGCTGAATGTCCTGCTTTTAATGATATGCTATTAAAACTTGATGAACGAAATAGTATTGCAACACAAAAAAGAATTACCTCTACTTTAAGCTCTTGTGTCGAAAAACGATATAATCACTTTGCAGAATACCATCCAGATTTTGTGCAACGTTTTCCACAGCATATCATTGCATCCTATCTTGGCGTTACTAAAGATACATTAAGTCGTGTTCGTAGCAAAGCAATTAAAAAATAAGCTTTACTAATCGACTTTATTTAGTAGACATTTGTCGTTATTTTTTTTAGCTATTTGTCTACATTTTCCCATTTCATTTTATAGTAGGTTTGCTTAAATAAGTTTACTTATAAATTATACAAAGAGCTTATATCCAAGCTCATTTTAGTAATTTATTTATAGAAAGATGGTATTACTATTTCCTCTATTATTTGCTAAAGTTTGTCGTTTATATGGATAAAACTTATAAATAGACTAAAAACAATTATTGAATTCCTTAAAATGCATCCACTTTTCCATTATATTAATCAATATACTTCGTCTATAATTCCCAAAGAAGATTTTAAAGTTTTATTGCGTCATTTTATTCTGAAAAAAATAAGGAAAAAGCAATATTTACTTCAAGAAGGAGAAATCTGTAAATATTTTGCTTTTATAGTAAAAGGGGCACTTCGTCAATATTACATAGATGAAAAAGGTATGGAGCGTGTTATCAATCTATATGTAGAAAATTGGTGGGCAGGTGATCATGAGAGTTTTGTCAGTTTGACTCCAAGTGCTTATAATATTGAT
The DNA here is from genome assembly GCF_031456785.1 of Flavobacterium arsenatis. NCBI lineage: Bacteria > Pseudomonadati > Bacteroidota > Flavobacteriia > Flavobacteriales > Flavobacteriaceae > Flavobacterium > Flavobacterium arsenatis. The sequence continues at coordinate 75,570 of NZ_JAVDVI010000008.1, read as the reverse complement.
GCTTGGGAAGACTGTGAAGTGCTTTTGATTTCAAGGGAAAGCATTTTGAAATTATGTGATGAATATCCTGCTTTTAATCAATTGATATTTAAACTCGGAGAGCGACATAATATTGCTACACAAAAAAGAATAGCTTCGATTAACTACACTGCTGAAAAACGTTATAAATGCTTTGTTGAAAATTTTTCATTCTTTGCTAATCGTTTTCCGCAACACATTATTGCTTCCTATCTTGGCATTACAAAAGACACTCTAAGTAGGGTGATTAAAAAGTGACCTTCGTTCTAATTTTCTAAAATAAACAAGAGAATAAAGAATTTGTACCTTTTCCCGTATTCTGGCACGTAATTAACTCTAACTACATTTAAAACTGTTGCGTGTTCTATCCTTACATTATTATTTGGTTTTGAATAAACCGATCTGTTGTTGTGGCAACAGCTATTTAAACTACCGATAAATAATAGACATTTGTCTACGTTTTATTTCGTCTTTTATCTACGTCAATTTTTTTCTTATTGCTGCAACTTTGTATTGTTAACTTAAATCAATAAAACAATGCAAAATTTTCCAAAAACAGGCCTTCAAGGTCTACTTCGTCCAGAGGACAGTATCGTAGTTCTAATTGATCACCAGCCTTATCAGATGGCCAATTTGAACAGCCACGAACCAACCATGATTATCAACAACACTGTAGGTCTTGCAAAGGCAGCAAAAGTTTTTAACGTGCCTACTATACTTACTACGGTAATTGAAGAACGTGGGGGTAAAATTTTTAAAAGTGTTCAAGAGGTGTTTCCTGAACAAAAACCAATCAATAGGACTTTCATCAATACGTGGGAAGATCCTAAAGTTACAGACATCGTCAAAGAAAGCGGTCGTAAGCAATTAATTTTGGCAGGTTTATGGACCGAAGTATGCGTTGCTATGCCTGCAATTCAAGCATTAGGTGAAGGCTATGAAGTCTTTGTTGTTACAGACGCATGTGGCAGTGTTAGTAAAGAAGCACATGACATGGCGGTACGTCGTATGGTACAAGTAGGTATAGTGCCAATCAATTGGATGGCAGTAGCTGCAGAATGGCAAAGAGATTGGGCCCGTATGGAAACAGCTACAAAATTATCTGAAGTTGTTTTAGACCATGGTGGTGGAAGTGCTATTGCTTTAGCTTGGGAACTACAACTATTGGCAACTTCCCCTGAAATACTGAATCAATAGTCATCTAGCAAGACTAAAAGCTGTTTTGATTATCCTAAAACAGCTTTTAGTTCTTTTTAATTTGTATCAAACTTAGGAACTAAAAACCTAATGAAATTTAGTTATGAGTAAAGAATTAATTTCCCTGATGGAAGAAAATTTGGTTCATGTTTGGAGTCAAAGAAATGCTTCCGAAAGAATAAAATCTATACAGACTATTTATTCTGAAGATAGTGGTTTATACCATATAGGACATCAAACAAAAGGGTTTGAAGCCATCAATAACAGTGTTAGTAATGTTGTGGCCAATATGCCTAAAGATTTTATATTTTTTAAACTTAAACCAGTGACAATCAATAATAATATTGGTAGGCTGATATGGGGCTTGGGTCCAAATGCAGCTTCGATTGTTGCAACAGGGATGGATATTGCTGTCTTTGAAGATGGAAAAATAAAATCACTGTATGTGTTTCTAGATTAATTTAAAAGTTAAAAACATGAAAAAGAAAATCAGTTTTTCTACAAAAGGACAAAGAGCTGATATCGGCGACTTAACCATTTATCGATTATTAGCAAACCGATATGCAGATGCTGTTGGTCCCTTTGTTTTTTTAGACCATATTATTCCAAAAGTTCATTCATCAGCTATTAACAGTGGAACCGGGGGACATCCTCATCGGGGAATTGCCACCTTGAGCTATATTATAGAGGGTGAAGACGAACACTTTGACAGTGCCGGAAACTATGCCAAAGTGCATTCCGGAGGAATCCAATGGATGAAAGCGGGAAATGGAATTATTCATGATGAAACGTTAAATATAGATTCTAAAACAGGAAGCAATCGTACACATGCTTTTCAATTTTGGATTAACCTTCCTGCAAAAAACAAAGCAGAAAAACCGGCGTATTTAGCGGTTCAAAGCGATGATGTGCCCCAAAAATCATTGCCCGACAATAGTGGTTGGATAAAAGTAATTGCCGGTAGCTATCAAGATTTAAAATCTATAATACCAAATTATTCAGAGCAGTTTTTATACCATATACATCTTAAAAAAGGAAAAAGGTTTGCCATTTCCGTTGATGAAAAAATTGAGGTTGCAGCATTCTTGCCAACAAAGAGTACGCTACTTAATGATTCCGAATTTCAAGCAGGTGACTTTATAGAATTTGACAGAAACGAAGGTGATATTGTAATTGAAAATAAATTTTATGAAACTACTGACATTATTCTATTTGGAGGAGAACCCTATACAGAAACGATAGTTGCCGAAGGTCCATTTGTAATGAACAGCCACTCTGAAATAGCAGATGCTTACCGTGACTTTTATGCCGGAAAATACGGAACAATCAATAATCAAAGCCGTAAGGTATAAATTCAATTTATAAGCCAAAAATCAATTAAAGAAAAATCAATTTCTATCCTATTAGAAATTACAAAAAAAAGTATAAATAAAACATCAAACAATATGAAAAAACAAGCAACAGCCGTATGGAACGGCACGATTAAGGAAGGAAAAGGAAATCTTACTACCCAAAGTGGCATTTTAAATCAAACACCTTACACATTTGTATCCCGTTTTGAAAACGGAACTGGCACCAATCCTGAAGAACTTATGGCCGCGGCTCATGCAGGATGCTTTACCATGAAGTTGAGTGCCGAATTGACTACTGCAGGCTATGATCCTGAAGAATTGACCACAACATCATCTATTACCTTAGCCAATGGTGTTATTACAAAATCTGACTTGGTTTTGACGGCAAAAATAGCAGGAATTACTGAAGAAGAGTTTCAAAAAATAGCAAAATTAGCTGAAGAAACCTGCCCTGTTAGTAAGGCTTACAATCTTGAAATTTCCTTAGAAGCAACCTTACTATAAACTAAAAATTATGAACAATAAAGAAATTGTATTGAAGGCAATGAACGAATTGTTTCACGAAAAAGACAGTTCCGCAATAGAACGTTATTGGCATGAGTCGTATCAACAGCACAACCCATCCATGATCAATGGTCATGAAGGACTAAAAAAGCTCTTACCTTTTTTGGACGCAAACTTTAAGTGGCAACCCGGCATAATCGTGGAAGAGAATGATATTGTTATTACACATAGTCTAGTAAATGGATGGGGACCTGTACCTGTGATAGTAGTAGATATTTTCCGTTTGGAAGATGGAAAAATAGCCGAACATTGGGATGTTGTACAAGAAGAGGTTCTTGCCTCAAAATCTGCTAATGGGAATGCGATGACCTCTTTTAATATATTAAAAAATGAAAAATAAATTAATTGGCAATAGATTTATAATGGATGTTGGAGTCCTGAAAACCGAACTCTACTTCGAAACAGATGAATCCATGGTTTTTACAGTTATAGAAGGAGGTTCTTTAACTAAAAAAGGTCATACAGAAAAAGTAGAAACCACGATTGCAGAAATTCGTCCGGATGTTTATATGGTGGCATGGAAAGAAAATTCAGGTGCAACGGTAACCCATGTGGAAGATCATGAAAATGGAATTATATACAGCAATGCAACTTTGCCCGATGGTAGTTTTTATACAATGAAGGGAACAATACATCCTTTGTCAAATTAAAATAATAAAATATCATGGAAATAGGAATAGACAGTTTTGCATCGGCTATGTATGGAAGTACTAGCCTTAGTAGCATAGATGCTATGGAACAGCTTTTAGAACGGATCACAATTGCTGACGAAGTTGGGCTTGATGTTTATGGCATCGGTGAACATCATAAAAAAGAATTTCTAGATGCTGCACCAGAAGTAATCCTTGCTGCAGCAGCTGCAAAAACCAAAAGGATAACGCTTGGCAGTGCCGTTAAAGTTTTAAGTACTGATGACCCCGTTCGGGTTTACCAAAGTTTTGCAACACTTGATCTTATTTCCAAAGGACGTGCTGAACTTGTAGTAGGTCGCGGATCTGCAATAGAAGCCTACCCGCTGTTTGGTTATGATCTAAAGGATTATGATGCCCTTTTCAAAGAAAAATTGGATTTATTGCTAAAGATTCGTGACAATGAATTTATTACGTGGTCGGGTAAATTCAGACCTGCTCTGGAAAACCAACCCGTTTATCCTAGAGCGGTACAGGAAAAATTGCCTATTTGGCTTGGAGTAGGCGGAACTCCTGAATCATTTATAAGAGCAGGATCACTCGGATTGCCTTTGATGGTGGCGATAATTGGTGGTGAAACAGAACGATTTCGCCCTCTGGTCGATTTGTACCGTGAAGCCGGACGAAAAGCCGGCTACTCGCCAAACCAGCTCAAAGTAGGACTTCATTCGCCTGGTTATGTGGCTAAAAATACAGAGCAGGCAATTTCAGATTATTATTCGGGATATGCCGAGCTGTGGACAAAGGCAGGGAAAGAGCGGGGGTGGCCTCCAGTAACAAAAACAGGATTCAACGCATTGATTGCCCCTAAAGGAGTGCTGGTGGTTGGTGGACCTGAACAGGTTGCTGAAAAATTGATCAGGCATAGCAAAGCACTTGGAGGCATAGACCGCTTTACTTTTCAGATGGATAATGCAGGATTATCCCATCTCCAATTGCTACAATCTATTGAATTGATTGGTACAAAGGTAATTCCACTTATAAAACAATCATTAAAGTGAAAAAATAAATTACAACTTATAATGTGTTAATTATTAGTAATTTATAAATATATAAAAACAAAAAAGTTATCGCATCATTCGTATTGGGTTTGGCGTCAATTGCCACGTTTACTCAAGAGTCTGTGAAATACTTTGACGGTTATCAGAAACAATGAGTACAAGGCACATTTTAATATGTTTATTTTTAGGATATGTACCATTTAATTTATTGGCACAAAACTTTAAGTTGATGCGATTTGACGAAAATTATGCAGATTTGAAAGACAGTGCGAGAACGTTTTACAATAAGATAAAATACATACCGTTTTCCGAAAATGGTAATCGATACCTCTCATTGGGTGGCGAAGCAAGGGGTGAATTGGATTATGTTCGGAATGAAGATTGGGGTAAAATGAATCAAGGGCTAGCTGTTTTTACGCTACAGCGTTATAATCTTCATGCCGATTTACATCTAGGCAATCGGGTTCGCTTTTTTGGACAGTTGCGAAGTGGTTTAGAAGATGGTCGTGATAACGGTCCACGTGGAATTGATGAAGATCAGCTAAACCTGCAAAATCTTTTTGTGGATATTGTGCCTTATAAAAACGCGAACCAAATACTAACGCTACGTTTGGGGAGACAGGAAATTCATTACGGAAGTGGCCGTTTGATCGATGCCCGGGAAGGTCCCAATCTTCGTTTGTATTTTGATGGTGTAAAGATTGCCTTTACATCGCCTAAATTAAAAATAGATGCTTTTGTTATGTCAGAATCCATTGTAAGAACAGGTATTTTGGATAATAAATCTTCCCATAAGGCTAACCTTTGGGGTGCTTATGGTACTTATGGTAACCCGAAACGTAGCAATTTTGACCTTTATTACATTGGGATTAGCCGAGAAAATGCCCGTTTTGATGAAGGCGTGGCGGAGGAATCCCGACATACGTTCGGTTCCAGATTTTGGAGAAATGGATTTGGTTTGGTTTACAATTTTGAAGCAGGGTATCAATTTGGCTCGTTTGGTTTGGATAAGATTCTTGCTTATGGCATTTCTTCAGAGATCGGATATATATTTGAAAATATAAAAGGGTTACCCGTCTTAAAGTTGAGAAGCGACTATATTTCCGGCGATAAAATCAAAGGAGATGGCAAACTCGGAACCTTTAATGCAATTTATCCAAATGGTGGATATTTTGGAATGAACCCTCAAGTAGGGCCAGCTAATTTAATGTCTGTTCATCCTAACATCGGTTGGAATCCAAGTAAAAATGTGAAACTCACTATGGAGGTGGTGTTTAATTGGCGGAACTCCACAGAAGACGGTATTTATGGCCCAAGTGGTGCATTTAGATTGTCCTCATCTGATTCTGGAAAAAGATATATTGGCACGTCCTATACAAGCACCATGTCATGGTATATCAATGATTTTTTGAGTTATAATATTGGTGTACAGTATTTTAAAACAGGTAGCTTTATTGATGATGTACTACCGCAGCATAAAGACGGATTCTTTGTAGGTTCTGTAGTAGGGTTTAAATTTTAACACCCTATGAGAACTTCTTTATGAAACATTAATAAACTAAACGAATTTAAAAATAAATAATTATGGAAATAGTATTAAAAGAAGACGAAACTAAAGGCGCTGCAATAGCAATAGACAATGATACTCGTGCTGGTATGATGACCTATTCTATTGCTGGTTCAGAACTAATTATCATAGACCATACCGATGTGGATCCAAAGTATAGCGGTAAAGGTGTAGGGAAGCAAATGCTCTACAAAATCGTAGAAATGGCCAGGGAGAAAAAGATCAAAATTATTCCCTTGTGTCCATTTGCTAACTCCATGTTCAAAAAAGTAGAGGATATTAATGACGTATTAAAAAAATAAACACAATTATGGAAACTATTAAAGAATACCCAAAAGACAATTTAACAGTACTATGGAACCAAAAGAAGTGCATCCACGCTGCTGTTTGTGTAAAAAGCCTGCCAAAGGTTTATAACCCTAAAGCAAAGCCATGGATTACCACGGAAAATGCTTCTGTAGAGGAATTAAAAAAACAGATTGATGCTTGTCCTTCAGGAGCATTGAGTTACAGAGAATCTTAAAAACAACCATTATGCAACATCATATCCTCTTGAACATCTGTGCCATTTTTGGCGTTGCTATTGCAGTTATCATTATTTGTCAGTTCCTTAAAATCAGATACATCATAGGCTATCTTATTACGGGTGTTCTACTTAGTCCGCATACGTCTGGCTATTTTGCTAATATGGATGAGGTGGAAGTATATGCAGAAATAGGAATCATACTGCTTTTGTTTACCATTGGTCTTGAATTTTCGTTTACCAATCTAAAAAAAATTCAAAGATATGTTCTAGGAGGAGGTAGTGCACAGGTGTTTCTTACAATTATAATCACTGCGGTACTTATTTGGTTCGTGATGCGACCAAGTTGGGAAGAAAGCGTTTTTTGGGGATTTTTATATGCATTGAGTAGTACTGCTATCGTCATAAAAACATTGCAAGATTCCAATAAAATTGCAACACCTCACGGTAAGTTTATCCTTGCTGTTTTGCTGTTTCAGGATATTATGATTGTACCACTCATGTTGTTAACCCCAATTGTTGCCGGAGTAGGAGGTAACCCATTGGTGGCATTTGGTTGGCTGTTAGGAAAACTGGTCCTAATGGGCGGTATTGCCTACGTTCTGACACGCTTTGTAATTCCTTTTTTCTTAAAAACGGTTATGAAGGTACAAAGCCAAGAAGTGTTTTTAATTGCAACAGTATTCATTGTTACCGGGATTGCTTTAGTAACAGAGCAATTAGGATTGTCTCTTGCTCTTGGAGCCTTTATCGCAGGATTGATTATAGCCGAAACAGATTACAGTCACATGGCCGTTTCCTGTTTTTTGCCTTTCCGATATGTCTTTATGAGTTTCTTTTTCATCTCTATGGGAATGCTGCTTAATTATGAAGTTTTTATGACCGATTTTGGCTGGATTGTTTTTTGGACACTCTTTGCCTTTGTTGTAAAAGCAGCGGCAGGAATACTTGCTGTTAAAGTTTTGGGACTTGAATGGAAGACAGCCTTTGCAGTAGGATTTTCAATAGCTCAAATAGGGGAATTTTCTTTTGTGCTTGCCCAAAGCGGATTAGAATATAATTTAATAAGTGCAAACAACTATCAAATATTTTTGGCAGTATCAATCATCTTAATGTCGCTTACGCCATTCATAGTGACAAATGCAGAAAAAATATATCCTTTGTTTAAAAAATATACAACTAAAAATGGATAAACCAATATTACAATTATATGGAACCGATTGGTGCCCGAAGTCATCGGCCTTACGCAATTATATGCAAGGTAAGTGGATTGTATTTGATGACTTTAATGTGGAGACTGATGCTGAAGCAAATGAGAGAGTACGTTCGCTTTATGAAGGAAAATTAAAGTTCCCAACCATAATGTTAGGTAATGAGTTTATTAAAAACCCGACCATAACAGAACTCAATGAATTTTTGAAAAAGCACAGTTTCGATTATTAAACCTATAAAATTTGAAGAACAACTGCATCAAAATGAAGCTGTAAATTGACAACCTAGTAAATAAAAAAGATACCAATGGATAAAAATTATAAAATTCCTGCTGCTACCAGAATAGGCCATGTTCACCTAAAAGTAGCCAACTTGCAACGGTCGATAGATTTTTATTGTGGTTTGTTGGGTTTCGAGATCACAACGTTGTATGGCAATGACGCCGCCTTTATATCGGCAGGTGGCTATCACCACCATATTGGTTTAAATACTTGGTTCACTAAAGATAGTCCTAGGGCCGAGAAAAACACTGTAGGTCTGTTTCATACCGCTATAGTGTATCCCACTAAAAAGGATTTAGCGATACTATACAATAGGCTCAAAATGAATCAATACCCTTTGACTGGTTTTTCGGACCATGGAGTGTCCCTAGCAATTTATCTTGATGATCCTGATGGAAATGGCGTTGAACTTTATTGGGACAGACCCAAGGAAGAATGGCCAACAAAGGAAGATGGTTCATTGGAAATGTATTCCGAACCTTTGGATCTAGCAGACCTCTTAAAAGAATTGTAAAATTCAAAGAGGCTAAAATAAATAGATGAACCAATTTTTGAATCTATTCCTTTTACTAATAAGCGAGAAATAGATGGGAAATAGTTCTTTATCAATTACGGAGTAACATCTAAAAGAATACTTAAAAATACAATCAAAATTTACCAAGACAATATTTTTTGAACCTTTTAATTTAACTTAAATATAATAGTATGAAAGCAGCAATATTAAATGAATTCGGATCTTTTGACAGTTTCAAAATTACAGAAATACCGACACCAACACCAAAATCAAAAGAAGTCCTAGTAAAGGTCCTTGCCACTTCCGTTAACCCGTTGGATTTTCAAGTCCGTCGTGGAGATTATAAAAACGAACTAACCTTACCTGTCATTACAGGGCACGATATCTCAGGTATAATTGTGGAAATTGGCTCCGCGGTCGAAAACTTTAAAGTGGGTGATGAGGTGTATTATTCACCTGAAATTTTTAAGGGACAAGGAAGCTATGCACAATATCACACTGCACACGAATCTATCATCAGCCTAAAACCTAAAAACATTAGTCACTTAGAAGCTGCAACGCTTCCATTAGCTGCAGGAACCGCTTGGGAAATGCTGGTTACAAGAGCACAACTTAAAATTAACCAGACGATATTGATTCACGGAGGTGCAGGTGGAGTGGGAATTCCTACCATTCAAATAGCCAAAGCTATGGGAGCAACTATATTTACAACAGCGAGAAAAGTGCACCACGCTTTTCTTCTTGAGTTGGGGGCTGACTATGTGATTGACTACGAAAAGGAAGACTACATCCAAGCGATTAATCAATTAACCAACAACAAAGGAGTAGATGTAATTATTGATACTATCGGTGGCAATACTCTTTCTGATAGTGGAAAAATACTTAGTCAGTTAGGACAAGTGGTTACTTTGGTTGATATTGAAAAGCCACAAAACCTTGTCGCGGCTTGGGGGAAAAATGCCACCTATCATTTTGTTTTTACAAGACAAAGTAGAAACAAACTAGAAGAACTCACCAAACTCGTAGAAAGTAACAAATTGAAACCTATCGTAAACAAAGTTTTCTCTCTATCCGATATTGGCAAAGCCCATAACCTTCTGGAAACAAGAGCTGGGGATAAAGATTTCTATGGCAAAATTGCAATAGAGGTTGAAAAAGAAGCATAAGGAGGTTATAAAATAAAGCAATTATTTAAAAAACACCACCATTACTCTATAAAATAGGAATCAATAACAACAGCATCAACAAATAAAAAATCAAGAAAATGAAACCAATTTTTGAATCTATTCCATTAGTGAAAAATGAGAATAAAAAACGTTTTGAGATAGATATTAACGGAAAATATGCTTTCATCAATTATGGTGAATTTGGCAACCAGATAGCATTGGTGCATACCGAAACCGATTCCGAATTGGCAGGAGAAGGTGCTGCAAGTGCCGTAGTTGAAAAAACATTACAGTATCTTGAAGCTAATGCTATATCATTACTTCCATTTTGTCCTTATGTATTTGCATATATAAAGAAGCATCCGGAATGGAAACGTATTGTCAGTCCAAAATTTAAAGGTTATGACAAACTTTAATCTAATAACAATAGCATAGATGAAATCATATGATAATTTAATCGAAGCCTTAAATGACCTTAAAAAAGAAGGGTATGTGGACGATTTCAACCTAAAGCAAAATTGTTTGGAATGCAGGAATGGAGCTTATAAAATATTCCACAATGAATTTGAAATTGACAATCATTTTAGGTTTGATGATGAAGATTCAAGTGCTGATAGCTCCTCTATTTTGTACACCATTCGTTCTAAAAATATAGACTGAAAGGCACACTTATAAATTCATATAACATCTATTCCAATGCTATTACAAACCAAATGTTAGACAAACTTAAATTCTCAAACTAATGTCAAATTTACAACTCATTATAGAAGAACGAGCGGCTGATATTGGCAACTTTATGGTAGGTCGCTTGTTGCCATTTCGTCAAAAACGAATGGTAGGTCCATTTATTTTTATAGACCACATGGGTCCGGCACATTTAAAAGCTAATGAAAATATCGATATCGATATGCATCCACATATTGGTCTGTCAACGTTAACTTTTTTATTTGAAGGAAATGTATTTCATCGAGACAGTTTGGGTACTGCTAGAGAGATAAAGTCGGGTGAAGTGAACTGGATGACAGCCGGAAAAGGTGTTGTTCATACCGAACGAACTCCTGATTACCTTCGTGATAAAGCCAAGACGCTCCACGGGTTGCAAATATGGGTCGCGTTACCAAAAGAGGAGGAAGAGTGTGAGCCTTCCTTCACTCATGTCAATGCTGAGGATTTACCTATGTGGGAAGAAAACGGAGTTCATTTTAAATTGATTGCCGGAGAAGCCTTTGGAAAAAAATCGCCGGTACCGGTCTATAGTCCACTATATTTTGTAGAAATCAAATCAAGTGAAACAAAAACAATCAATATTGGAGCACATCTGTATGGTGAAAGTGCTTTATACATATTAGAAGGAACTATAAAATCAGATGGTCATACCTATGATCCTAAACAGATTCTAGTTGCTAAAGACAGCTCACTTTGTGAATTTCAAATTGAAGCAAACTCTACCGTTTACCTATTTGGAGGAGAAGCATTTCCTGAAGAGCGGTTTATCGAGTGGAATTTTGTAGCAACAGATAAAGGATTGATTGAAAAAGCAAAACAGAACTGGACTCAAGGTAAGTTTCCAATGGTGCCAAGCGAAACGGTTAGAGTTCCTTTACCATCACCTAGACTAAAATAGTAATAACAAAGACAGTACACAAAATGAAAACAACCACTGCTACTATTGGAAAACAAAAATATAAAACGGAGATACAATCAAAAAACCACATTATTATGGCCGACGAACCCATTGAGGTGGGTGGGGAAGATTTAGGTTTTACACCTATAGCCTTACTTGAGGCTTCTTTGGCAGCGTGCTCAACAATGACCGTTAGAATGTATGCCGATAGAAAAGGATGGGAACTGGATAAGGTTGAAATCAAAGTGGGATTCAAAAGAAACATAACCACTCATCAGATAATTTTTAAAAAAGAAATCCAGTTTTTCGGTAATTTGGATAATGAACAGCGTGAAAAATTGCTGGAAATGGGGTCAAAATGCCCTATAGAAAAAATGATTACTGGAGATGTCTCGGTAGTATCTATTTTGATATAAAAAAGCTTACTGTTTTAGAGATTAGTTACAATGGAAATCAAAACGCAAATAATGATCAATGCCACACCAGATAAAGTTTGGGCAGTATTGACCGACTTTGAAAATTACCCCAATTGGAATCCTTTTATTAAAAGTATCATTGGAGAACCAAAGGTAGGGAGTCAAATCACAGTTAGTATTGCCCCACCAGATGGTAAGATTATGACATTCAAGCCAGTGGTAGTAGTTTTCAATCCTAACAGAGAATTTCGTTGGGTCGGAAAGTTATTTTTTAAGGGCTTATTTGACGGCGAACATAAATTTGAACTCATAGATCGCGGAAACGGGACAACAATCTTTTATCATAGCGAAACTTTCAAAGGAATGCTAGTACGTCTATTCAAAAAAAAACTTGAGAATAGTACTAAGAAAGGTTTTGAAATGATGAACGAAAACCTAAAAAGGCGAGTTGAAAACAGTATGAATCAATAAAAATTAAATACGAAACGATTATGAAAAATTTAAATTCTTTTTACTTTATGTTCTTGTTATTGGTTGTAGGATGTCAAGAAAAAACAAACATAGAAAAGCAAGCACTACTTAAAAAAGAAGGTGGAATAGAACAAATTAAATACAAGACATTAGATGTTGATGGTGTAACGATTGCATACAGAGAAGCAGGATCTACGAAAAACCCAACTATAGTATTGCTGCACGGCTATCCTTCTTCTTCTCACCAATACAGAAAAGTATTGGATCAACTTTCGGATGAATATCATTTAATAGCACCCGATTACCCTGGATTTGGAAACAGCGATTTTCCATCACCCGAAGCATACGAATACACATTTGACAATATTGCGAAAACGATGAATACTTTTTTAGAGTTAAAAGGTATCCGTTCTTATGTCATAATGATGCAGGATTATGGGGCTCCGATTGGATTTAGAATTGCAACAGCACATCCAGAAAGAGTCACGGCCATCATTACACAAAATGGAAACGCGTATGAAGAAGGTATTGGAGAAGTATGGAAAGGGATTAAAGCCCTTTGGGCAAACAGGAATGACAGTACCGAAAAGGCTTTACTGCCTGCTTTTACACTGGAGGGTTTAAAATGGGACTACACTCACGGTACCCGAAATCCTGAAAATGTGAATCCTGATACGTGGCATTTGGATTACCTGCGAATGAACCGTCCTAATGCCCATAAGGTAAATTTAGATTTATGGTATGACTACCAAAACAATTTAAAACTTTATCCAAAATGGCAACAGTATCTTAGAGATAATCAGCCACCGTTATTAGTTGTTTGGGGTAAAAATGATGAATATTTTCCTGAAAGTGGGGCTAAAGCATTTAAAAAAGATGTAAAGAATGTGGACTATAATATTTATGATACAGGACATTTTGCTTTAGAAGAAGATGGCGACAAAATTATTGAAAAAATGAGAGCTTTTATGGGAAAGGTTTCCAAGGAGAAATAAGCTTAAAGTGTAGAAAAAATTAAGAACCAAGTACTAAACTTACTAGTTGTGAAAAATTTAAGTATTCTATCCCTTTTGTTGCTGATAGACGCTTTTGGATTCCAAGAAAATTTAAATGTAGAAAAGCAAACATTCATTAAAAAAGATAGTAAAATACAACAAATCGATTATAAAAATTCAAAAACAAACGAAGTAAAAATCAATTATAGAAGACCAGCATTCACCGAAAATTCAAAAGCCGTATTATTGAAGGGTTATGCTACCTATTTGGATCAGTATAAAAAAATAGTAAATCATCTTATGGATGGACTTCACTTAATGACTCCCGATTTCACAGGATATACAAACAATGATTTGCCTTATCCAAAAAATTATGAATACACATTCGGCAATAGTGAGAAGAAAAGGAGCCCATATTCAGAGTTAAAAGACAGTTGTCCTCATGCAAAAAATAAAACAGGATTGTGGTGGCCCTATCGCATTTTAGAGCGTCAGCATAGAATCAAAATCGTTGGTACTTTTGAAAAAAAGAGATAAATACTTTAAAAAATCGTTTTGTAAATTTTAATAGAAGTGAAAGATTTCGACTATACTATTTATGACAGAGGACATTTTGCTTTGGAAGAAGATGGCGAAAAAATTAGCGTTTTTATGGCGAAGGGTTCCAAGCGAAATGATTAAATTTACAAATATGCTCCTGAGGTATCTGTTTAATAAATAGCATATAAATGCAAACAATTAGTTTTATCAATTGAAAAAATAAACCAGTTGCAAAATAGAAGAATTTAAAACGATAGCATTAAACCAAAGGAACTACTGTGGCAATTCATTTAAAATCCAGTACTGAAATTAATTATTGAAATACTATGAAAGCATCAGACCTATTTGTTAAAGCCTTGGAAAATGAGGGCGTTGAATATATTTTTGGACTACCGGGTGAGGAAAATTTAGATTTTTTAGAATCTTTAAGAAAATCAGAAAAAATCGAATTAATCCTTGCAAGGCATGAGCAAGGAGCTGGCTTTATGGCCGCTACTTATGGCCGGCTCACTGGCAAGCCGGGGGTTTGTCTCGCTACGCTAGGGCCTGGAGCTACTAATTTAGTAACACCTGCAGCTTATGCTCAATTGGGGGCAATGCCAATGGTTATGATTACTGGGCAAAAACCCATTAAAAAGAGTAAACAAGGAAAATTTCAAATTCTGGATGTCATTAAAATGATGAATCCACTTACCAAATATACGAAGCAAGTCACCCATAGTTCGCATATCCCTTCTATGGTTAGAGAGGCATTTCGGCTAGCCCAAGAGGAACGACCCGGAGCGGTTCATATTGAGCTTCCGGAGGACATTGCACAAGAGGAAGTGAAAAATCCTAGGATATTTGATGTGGTTGATTACAGGATTCCTAATGCCGGTGAAAATACCATTGATCAGGCTGTAAAAATGATTGAAGAGGCAGAGAAGCCAATAATGCTTATAGGTGCTGGGGCCAATAGAAAAAGGGCGAGTATTGCTCTTACAAATTTTATCGATACCATAGGGATTCCTTTTTTTAATACCCAAATGGGAAAAGGAATTATAGACGAACGCCATCCTTTATACCTGGGAACCGCTGCTTTGTCGGATCACGACTTTTTACACGAGGCCATCAAGGGAGCAGATCTTATTATTAACGTTGGGCACGATACCATTGAAAAACCTCCTTTTTTCATGCTCGCTGAAGACAAGCGAAAGGTCATTCATCTCAACTTTTTTCCAGCAGAGATTGATGAAGTGTACTTTCCTCACCTAAATGTTATTGGCGATATTGCTAATAGTGTTTCTCAATTGACTGAAAAGCTAAAACCCTTAGCCAAAAGCTGGAATGTTGATTTCTTTCTCAATATAAAAGCCAATGTAACCAGCCATCTAACAAAATATGAAAAGGACAATCGCTTTCCGGTTTTACCACAGCGTTTAGTAAAGATGATACGTGATGTTCTCCCAGATGATGGTATCATCACTTTAGATAACGGGATGTATAAAATCTGGTTTGCTCGGAATTATCCGGCCTATGTGCAAAATAGCTTACTTCTGGATAATGCTTTGGCAACCATGGGTGCAGGTTTGCCCTCGGCTATGATGGCAAAAAAATTAAATCCAGATAAAAAGGTGATATCCATAAACGGAGACGGTGGATTTATGATGAATTCACAGGAGTTGGAAACCGCCATACGTATGAAATTGGATTTGGTAGTGATTATTTTAAATGACAATGCCTATGGTATGATTCAATGGAAGCAAGAGGATTTAGGGTTCAAGAAATATGGTTTGGATTATGGAAACCCTGACTTTGTTAAATATGCCGAAAGTTTTGGAGCCAAAGGCTATCGACCGGATTCGGTAGAGGAATTTCAACAAATCTTGAAAAAAGTAATGAATTCCAAAGGCGTTCATCTTATTGATTTGGCTATTGATTATTCCCTTAACCATGAGATTTTGAACGTATTGATAAAAAAATATTCAAGTGAACTTAAAAAATAAGATGATGAGTAAAGCAACAACGATTAACCCTGCAAATGGGGAAACAGTAAATGAATATGAAAGAATAGATTTAGTAAAAGCTAAAGAGAAGATAGCTTCAGCAAAGGAAGTCTTTACATCATGGAAGCAAACAAGCTTTGCAGAACGTTCGAAATTAATGCATACGCTTGCCGACCATTTTGAAGGCAATAAAGAAGAATATGCCAAACTGGCTACGACAGAAATGGGAAAAACCATTGTTCAGGCGAGAAAGGAAATTGAAAAATGTGCCTGGATATGCCGCTTCTATGCGGATAAATCAGAACACTTTTTGGCAAATGAGACAGTTGAAACAGAAGCGACCAGAAGTTACGTTACCTTCCAGCCGATGGGAGTCATTTTGGCTGTGATGCCTTGGAATTTTCCGTTCTATCAGGTGATCCGATTTGCAGTGCCGGCAATAATGGCCGGGAATACCGGGGTGTTGAAACATGCCTCCAATGTACAGGGAAGTGCTTTTGCCTTGGAAGATGCTTTCGTGAAGGCAGGGTTCCCAAAAGGCGTGTTTACTAACCTAAATATAAGTGCAGAAAACGTTAAAGATATTATTGAAGATAAGAATATCGTAGCGGTAACCCTAACAGGAAGCGATCCCGCAGGAAGGTCAGTAGCAACTATAGCAGGAGCTAACCTAAAAAAAACCGTATTGGAACTAGGGGGCAGTGATGCTTATATTATACTAGATGATGCAGACATCGATGCTGCTGCAGAGCTTGCTACGTTTGGAAGATTACAGAACAATGGTCAAACCTGTATAGCGGCGAAACGTTTTATTGTTCTCGATTCGATATATGATAAGTTTCTGGAAATATTCACAAATAAGATGCGAAATGCCAAAATGGGGGATCCAATGGATGAGACCAGCTATTATGGTCCTATGGCAAGATTCGATCTACGTGATGAACTGCATGAACAAGTTCTTAAAACCGTTTCACAAGGAGGCCGACTCATTCTGGGGGGAGAAATACACGAAGGAAAAGGAGCCTATTATCCAGCGACAATATTGGTAGATGTACAACCAGGGATGGAAGCTTTTGACAATGAACTTTTTGGTCCGGTAGCTTCGGTTATCCGAGCAAAAGATGAAAGTGAAGCCATTGCACTAGCGAATAATTCTCAATTTGGTTTAGGATCGGGAGTGATCACATCAGATAAAGAACGAGGTGAAAAAGTGGCATTACAACTTGAAGCCGGGAGTAGCTTTGTGAATAAATTGGTCACTTCAGATCCTAGGTTGCCATTCGGAGGTATCAAAAATAGCGGGTATGGAAGAGAACTTTCCAGTTATGGTATTCGGGAATTTGTGAATATTAAATCGATTTGGATAGATTGAAAAAGCGTGTCGAAAGAGAAACCGACACCACTTCATTTAGGATTCAAATCGTGAACGGACTGTCTCAAGGCCCATTTAAAGCTATTGGAGTCGTATATCTTTCGTTTCCATACTTTCGATGAATTTGCAAAGTGAAATTTATGAAAAATGACACCATGTCCAATTAATGATTAGGCATGTCAAAAAGTGTAAATTTATTTTGGAATGTTTGTTCCGTTTTCATTATCTTTGCGGAACAAACATTCCAATATTAATATTAAAAAAAGAAAAATGAGTAAATTAAAAGAAAAAATTGCCGTTGTTACAGGCGGTAGTGCAGGAATTGGTTTTGCGAGTGCCAAAGAATTTAGCGCACAGGGTGCCAAAGTGATTATCACAGGCCGAAATCAGCAAGCTATTGATGAAGCAGTAGCAAAATTAGGGAACAATGCAATAGGAATTCGTGCCGATGCAATACATATCAAGGACACCGAAAATTTGGTAGCACAAGTAAAAAGTCTTTACGGAAAAGTTGATATTTTGCTGGTTAATGCAGGCGTTTCCCATCAAGAACCGATAGGACATATTACAGAAGAAACTTTTGATACGCTAATGGATATAAATTTTAAAGGTGCTGTATTCACAACCGAAAAATTTATTCCTATTCTTAATGACGGTGCTTCAATAATTCATCTGACCTCTGTTAGTGCCTATACTTATGCAACTGGAACTAGCATCTATTCAGCCAGCAAAGCGGCACTAACAGCCTACAGTAAATCAGCAGCTGTTGAGTTGGCAGGCAGAAAAATTAGGGTAAATACAGTAGCACCTTCTATGACAGAAACGGATATGATTTACAGAGGTGAATTTGGAACTGAAGAAATACACAATTTTCTTAAAAGCAAGTTTATGCCTTTCAATAGATTTGCGAAGCCTGAGGAAATAGCCAAACTTGTTACCTTTCTTGCTTCCGATGATGCATCCTTTATTTCGGGTGCGGAATATACTATTGATAGCGGAGCTTCTGTGAACGCTGTTCGTCTCTAAAAAAATTTGATTAAAATCGGAACATTCGTTCCTGAATTTTTTTATCTTTGTACAGTAGTTCACTACTTTACAAAGATTTTTTATTATGGCACGGACAAAAGTATTTGATGAAAATGATGTTTTGGACAAAGCAATGAATCTGTTTTGGCAAAAAGGCTACAATGCCACCTCGGCCCAGGATTTGGTCGATAATCTTGGCATAAGCCGTTCAAGTTTATATGATACTTATGGTGATAAGCATTCTCTTTTTGTGAAAGCACTAAAGCAATATCGCAAAGAAAGAGTTGACCCCGTGCTTCAAGAAGCAGATGTGGTGGAAGATGTAGAGGCCTACATAAGATTTTTTTTTGAGTCGGTTCAGAAAGAAGCACTGAGCGATAATAGCTCAAAAGGTTGTTTTATAATTAATTCAGTAGTAGAGTTAGCACCTGTTGATTCAGAAATTGCCGGTATTGCCAATTCCATCATGAACGATACTGAAGAGGCTTTATGCAAAGTCATCAAAAAGGGACAAGATACAGGGGTCTTTACGACTAAATTTTCCGCCCGATCTCTGGCAAGGTTTGTTTTTAATTCACTGAATGGACTGCGTGTTACTGTAAAATTTGATGCAGATAAAAAGATGTTTGATGACATTGTGAATGTCTGCCTGTCAGCGTTAAGGGTGTGACAATTGGCTCTTATGAGATATGAAGCTAAATTATGTTGGGGTAAACGTTGTGCAAAAAAAAATTATCGAGACCCAAAATTGTAGAAATTTTTAGGGTCTCGATTTTATCCCTTTCGCATTAAGATTAAATGAATAATTTGGTATATGCCCAAAGCAAAAAGCCAATAGATCTTAAGATTTATCGGCTTTTGTATCCATTTGTTTTTAAATCAGTGGGCTGTCAGGGATTGAAATCGAACATTTAATTCCAATTTTGACTTTTTTTGAAAACTTAAGCTTTATAAAATGTTCTAATCCCACTTCTCTCAGTTTTAAAATAAAAATATTGACAATCTATCAATAAGAGTATAGACTACATTAAAGAGAATCTTAATGAAGAACTTTCTCTGGAAAAATTGGCTAGTCTTTCTAATTTTTCCAAATTTCATTTCATAGAATTTTTAAGTCGGTAGCAGGAACAACAATCAATGAATTTATTAAAAAGGAAAAGATAGAGAAGTCTCTTTTTTTACTTAATGAACAATCCATCAAAAACAATTATTAAAATTGCTAATGATTGCGTTTTTTAAGTAACAAACAAAATATGACGTCTTTATATTAAATCAAAGAGCCAGAATAATTTCTTTCAACTGTATATCTGCTGTAAAAAATCATTGACCTGCGAAGGTTTTCTTCCCAGAATTTTTTCCATGTGCGGGCTTTCGCTATCCAGTTCTCCGATTCGAGCTGCCTGTGCAAAGCCTGCCAGCATTTTTATCTGCATTCTGGGTGCACCTTTCTTTACTGCTGTATTTATAAATGCTTTTGGGTCGGGACTCAGATAGGTAATATTGTGTCCTTTTATTTCAGAAATTTTCTGGGCAATTTCTGTAAAGGAAATACTGTTGCCCGATATCTCATAGATCTTGTTGGTATGACCCCGCGATGTCAAAATAACCGCTGCGGTTTCTGCCATCTCGCTTCGGAGCGTAAAAGCTATTTTGCCCTGGCCTGCCGGCAGAAAAATACCATCTTCTACAACTTTTTCACCTAAAAATTCTGGAAGCATATCCATATACAAGGCATTTCTCAGAATTGTAAAGTTCATGCCGCTGTTCATAATAGCCGTTTCTGTCGCCAAATGTGATTTTATAATAAAATAAATAGGCGAGTCCCTATCGTCACTCTTGTGCTGCTGGCTGGTATAGTGAATATGCTTTACCCCAGCATTTTTAGCTGCTTTGACAACCAGTTTGTGCTGTGCTACACGGTTCCTCACATCACTTCCGGAAACAAAAAGCAGCTTATCTATACCTGAAAATGCTTTGAGTAAAGAATCATAATCTTCATAATCTCCAAAAACAACATGGATACCTAAAGATTTCAAGTCTGCTGCCTTGGCTTTGTTCCTTACCATTGCATAAATGTTCTTTTTTTCTAAACCATTATTGAGCAGGGCTTTCAGCACCCCTCTTCCAAAATGTCCGTTTGCACCGGTTACCAATATCTTGTCCATTTTTAAACTGAATTTGTAAAAGTTAAAATGCGATAAAAAAAAACTGCATTTTACCGCATTACAAGAACTTAATTACTGAATCGTATAGCTTTTAGTATCCATTTCTGCCAGTCTGAAATAGCCAAAAGCGTAATTTTTGCTATCGGTCTGATTGACAATATTACCACGGACTGCACTTGGTATGGTTGGGAAAGGGCTGCCATCATTACCGGAAGCCACTATTAACCTGTACATGTAATTGTAATAGTTTTTTGAAATTCCGTACAGTCTTATGTCTATCTGGTCCCCAACTTTTAACTTTTCATGCGAATAGGATTCCTGCATTAAATTACCATTAGTATGCTCATCATTTTCAACTTCAAGCTCGGGGAACGGTGTGTAAGGCTGAGTAACACTGCTCAGATAATAATTGGCCTGATCTGCATCATCCTGATAGTAGAATGTTATTTCAATTTCATCACCGGTATCGCCTCCATTGTTGTTCTGATCAATAGTATCTTCAATTTCAGGCACAGCTGTCAATGTTTCCGAAGCAGTATAGGTCTGCCCATTCAAAACAATTTTTAAGTTATAGGTCTGTCCGATAACAGGAAGGAAATTATTGCAGACATATTGCCCGGTTCCGGGAATTTCTACAAATTCAAAGACCGTATTTGACGGGTTTGTTACAGTAACTACTGCTCCGGAGACGGTCGGGAATTCGGGGCTGTAATAACTGGTCGTTGTCGACAATACAATCTTTTGTTCATTGCCGGCCGTATTTTTTACCCAGTCTATAGAAGCGTCTATAACCAGTCTTGGCGGTGCTGTATCAAGATCGGCAGTAATAACGTCTTCGCATCCTGTCAAAAACAATCCGGCGGATAGTATGAGAATTTTTTGTAATAGTTTCATTTTATATCTTTTTAAAAGTTAAAAGTCTGTTATTTATTTTTTAAAATTTGAAGTTGTAGCTCACACTCGGAACAATACCAAAAATGGATGTTCTTCTTGTCTCGCTTGCTCCCGTATCTTCATTCTGTCTAAAACTGTACGAGGCTGCATTGCTTCTGCTGTAAAGATTGTAGATACTGAAATTCCATTCACCCTGCCATCCTTTTTTCTTGTCGGGTTTAGGAGTATAAGTTGCAGATACATCCAAATGGTGGTATGCAGATAAAGAATCGTCATTTCTTGCTCCGTAACTCGCCACAGTGATACCCTGGTATTGGTATTTTCCATTAGGAAATGTAGCAGCTTTTCCGCTTTGGAAAGTAAAAATACTCCCAAATGTCCATTTGGGATTTAAAGCATAAGCGCCCGTAACAGATAAATTATGCAATTTGTCATAATTAGCCCTGTACCATTCCCCGTTATTTATACCCGTTTCATCTGCATTTCTGCCTGGTGTTCTTTGTTCTGCTTTAGAAATAGTATAGGAAACCCAGCCCGTCAGCTTTCCTGTGTTTTTTTTGAGCATCAGTTCTAGGCCATACGATCTTGCTTCTCCGTTTAAAAGCACCCTTTCTATAGCATCGATTCCAAGTAAATCTGCACCGTCAATATAGTCTGCCTTGTTTTTTACTTTTTTATAAAAGGTTTCTGCTTCAAGGGAATATCTGTCGTCCTTGAAATTGTGAAAGTAGCCCAGTGCTACCTGGTCTAAAATTTCCGGCTTAAGGTATTGGTCACTAGGGGCCCAGATATCAAGCGGAGTTGCAGAAGCGGTATTTGAAATTAGATGCACATACTGGCTCATTCTGATGTAGCTGGCCTTGATGGATTGGTCGCTGTTTAGCGAATAAGCAACGGCAAGTCTTGGTTCCAAGTTGTCAAAACTTGCTATCTTTTCGTTTTTCTTGTAGTTTATTATTCCTGTAGGATCAGCCTCCTCATAAATTTGAAACTCCTGATTGAAAACAAGGGGCTGATTATTGGCATAGGTGTACACTTCCTGTGCACCTAATCTTTGAAAGTTACTGTAGCGAAGTCCATAATTCAGTGATAATTTTTCAGAAAGGTTTTGTTCGGCACTGATATATGCGGCATTTTCAAAAGCATATTTTTTGGCGATCTGATCCGGATTGATGGCTGAACCCTCTCCAAACGGTCTGATTGTTCCAGGATTAAAACTATAGTAGATTGAATTTATACCGTAATTTAAAGTCAGGTCATTTGAAAAATAGTGCTTAAAATCATATTTAAAATTGTAATTTTTTATATCTGATTTCCAGTCAAGACCAACGGTTTTCACTTTAATACGATAATCATAATCACTGTAGATGGCAGATGCGTTAGAGAAAATCTTATCTGAGAATATATGGTTCCATCTTAGATTAAAAAGCTTATTACCGTAGACGTTTATAAAGCTGTTATTAAAATTCAGGTTGTCGTTACCAAAATAACCTGATACGAAAACATTATTTCTATCATTGAATTTGTAATTGAACTTGGTGTTTAAGTCGTAGAAATAGGCTGAATTTGGTTCATTTGCCATTTTCAAAAAAAGATGTGCGTAAGACCCTCTCCCTGCAACCACAAAAGAACTTTTATCTTTAACAATAGGACCTTCAACAAGCAGTCGGCTTGAGACTAATCCTATACCTCCGTTAACATGATACTCCTTGTTATTTCCTTCCTTTTGATAAATATCCAGGACAGATGATATACGTCCTCCAAAATTAGCGGGAATCCCTCCTTTGTAAAGTTTTAGATCTTTGATTACATCGGAGTTGAAAACAGAAAAGAATCCGAATAAATGCGAGGTATTGTAAACAACGGCTTCATCAAGCAGTACAAGGTTTCCATCAACAGAACCTCCCCTGACATTGAAGCCCGATGCACCTTCCTGGGCATTGGTAACTCCTGGAAGCTGCAATATCGATTTCAAGACATCCACTTCGCCCAAAACGGCAGGCATCTTTTTTATCGTGGCAATAGAGAGTTTATTGGTACTCATTTCAGGCTTTCTGATGTTTGCTTTTGTCGTATTGCTTTTAATTACAACTTCGTCCAATGTCTTGCTGACTTCTGTCAACCCAAAGTTCATCTTTGTGTTTTCGGTCAGCGTGATAGTTTCTTCGATAGTATCAAAACCCATGTAGCTTATGATAATGGTGTAGGTCCCTTTTGGCAGTGTCGTAGTATAAAATCCGTAAGAATTGGTAGTAATGCCTACTTTTGCTTCCGGAATGTGAATGTTTACGCCGATTAGTGTCTCGGTATTGGACGCATTGGCTATTGTGCCGCTAAGGGTAACTTTTTCCTGCGAATATGTATTGACTACAAAGACAAAAAAGAGTAATAGAAGGGGGTGGATGCTGCTTTTCATTTATTAAAATTTAGGATTAAATGTTACATTTCCCGGCTAAAGTATATTTTTGCTGAACCCGTATATTTTATATATACAAAATGCGTTACTTTATATAGTAAAGTAGCATTTTCATATAGTAAAAAAAATGCATACCAAGATTTCATCGAAAGAAGCTGGATTCTTAAAGCAAAAAATCATTACTGGGATATCCTTTTTTTTCTTGTATGTTATTATTTAGGCGCTGGAAAAGGTTTACTATCTTAAAATCCTATTTTGGTATATAAATAATGTGCTTTCGTATAGTAAAAATTTATAATTTTCGCATATTGCTACATTTGCTGGAAAACTAAAATAGTCCTATGAATAAATCTTTACCCAGAAAAACTATGGATACCAAGTGGATGGTTGAGTTTTTCATTTCAGAAAAATTCCGATTTCACCGCCATTTGATGCTGATCGCATTCAGTATCGTTGTTTTGTATTACAGTCCGCCGGACTATGTACAGCCTTTCGAGACCTATAATCGAATAGTCATTTTTTCCCAGATAATTTTATTGGCCTACAGTAATATGTATTTTTTTGTGCCTAAATTTTTGTTGAGAAAAAAATATCTGAATTTTGGCCTTTCTGTGCTTTCAGGTATTATTTTGGCGTACGTTATACATCGGGCTGCTTCTTATTATTTGAGGCCTTATCTACTGCCTTACCAGGACGACGATATTAACTTTTTTACCTATTCCTTTATGATCATGGTGCTTATTATTGCATCGGCAGCAATTAAATTATTCCAGCAATGGATATCTGATGCCCAGCTGATTCACGATCTAGAACTGGCAAAGGCTGGTGCCGAACTGGAACAGCTCAAGAATCAGATCAATCCGCATTTCCTTTTTAATATGCTCAATAATGCCAATGTCTTGATTGAAGACGATCCCAAAAAAGCTTCGCAGGTCTTGGTGAAGCTGGGCGACCTACTTCGTTATCAGCTTTATGACAGCTCCAGGGATAAAGTTTTATTGACTTCAGAAATCCATTTTTTGGAAGATTTTTTAAACTTGGAAAAAGTCAGAAGGGATAATTTTAATTTTTTAATATCCAAGGAAGGTGAGTTGAGCGGTGTCCAGGTTCCTCCCTTATTATTTATTTCATTTGTAGAAAATGCCGTAAAACATAATAATGATGCAGCGAAATCATCCTACGTAAATTTGTTCTTCGATGTTCGCCGGACTGAGCTTTTTTTCAAATGCATAAACTCAAAACCCGCCGTAAAAGCAATTAATAAGCCAGGTGGATTAGGCATCGCCAATATTCAAAGAAGATTGGAACTCCTGTTCCCTTCGACACATGATTTGAAAATAGAAGACAATTCGGAAACCTACTGCATTACCCTAACTTTAAAATTGTAAAATGAACTGCATTATAGTAGATGATGAGCCATTGGCAAGAAAGGCAATCCAAAAACTGGTTAATGAGACAGAAAATCTGGAAGTTATAGCCTCATTTAACGGAGCGGATGCTACAAGGGAATTTCTGGCGAAAAACACTGTTGATTTAGTGTTTCTTGATATCCAGATGCCGGGAGTGAACGGAATTGAATTTGCCAGGACTATTCCTAAAAATACCCTAGTGGTATTTACTACCGCTTTTCATGAATTTGCTTCTGAGAGTTATGAAGTCGACGCCATCGACTATTTGATAAAACCTGTAAAATTAGAACGCTTTCAAAAAGCAGTAGAAAAAGCACAGACGTATTGCAAATTATTCCACACTGACCATATAGACAGCAATATAGAAAACATAACCGATGACTATATTTTCGTAAGGGCAGATCGCAGAATGTTTAAGGTACATTTCAGTGACATCCTTTTTATCGAAGGTTTAAAAGATTACGTGGTTATTTATTTAGAAAATCAGAAAGTGATTACCCTGATGAATATCAAGACCATTCATGATTTGCTTCCAAAAAGTTTCTTTGTCAGAGTCAGCAAATCTTATATAATCAATGTAAATAAAATAGATTCTGTAGATAACAATACTGTATATATTGGAAAAAATGAAATACCAATCGGAAATATTTACAGGGATTTCTTTTTTAATGAATTTGTAACAAAGAAACTTTTGAATAGGTAATAAATGATACTTTTTTTTGCCTTGTAATGGGTACATTCATTTTGATAAAAGATAATGAAGTTAAACCTTTTCTAATACAAGAGTTAATACACTAGCTCTTTAATTCTTATTTAAATTAATTAAAATGATTTTTGAGTTATATGCTTAAGTAATTTTATATTTCGGTAGTAATCAATAATTTATACTTTTAAGAATTATTATTAGAGATGATCTCTATAGAAGTTTTGCTTTTTAAATACATCTTTAACACTAAACAACTGATTATCAATAAATAACTAGTGTATGACTCAAAATGATTTTATTTGAGGGTTCCGAACCTAAAATTTTTAGTAAGATTGTGAAGGGTTAAATTTATTGGGTTTTCGGCATAAAAAAAACCTCAATTTTCATTGAGGTTTTTCTTAGTGGGCGATGAGGGGTTCGAACCCCCGACCCCCTCGGTGTAAACGAGGTGCTCTGAACCAGCTGAGCTAATCGCCCTAAATGCGAGTGCAAATATACACTATGAATTTATATTTGCAAGCTATTTTGAGTAAAAAATTATTCTTTTTTTATGTCTTTCAACAAAACTCTATCCGAATAATTGATGACTTCTACGGTAATCTTCTCATTTTTAGAATTTTTACCTTCAACCGTGTATAGTTTCCCACTTCCTTCCTTTATGTTACTTCTGTCGAAATCTACATCACCATAGGTAAGTGTTTTTTTGATATCGGCAGTATCGACCCATTTTTGAGTCAGTTTTTCCTTTGCAATGTCTGAATAATGGAAAGGTTTGCTTCTCAAATCTTTCAAAACCCTGGCATTTGGAAAATAACTGCAACTGGTTTCTTTTCCGTTAAGGATAAAAAAAAGAAATACCAACCCGATGGCAAACCCGGAAAGGTAATAGGCAAAACGTTGATAAAACTTCATTTATTTAAATTTTGGGCAAAGGTAAGTCAAAGTAATATTAAAACACAATTAAATTGATGTCGCTATTCGGAATTCCAAACCATTCGCCGATGGCTTTATTGGTAAGGATTCCGTGGTAGAAATAAACACCGTGTTTCAGACCGTTGTTGCATCTAATGGAACTTTCAATCCCGCCATCTTCGGCAATCTGCAATAGGTAAGGAGTGATGATATTGCTAATGGATAACGAAGCTGTTTTGGAATAACGCGAAGGAATATTGGGAACACAATAATGAACAACATCGTGTTTTATAAAAGTTGGTTTTTCGTGTGTGGTTACTTCCGAAGTTTCGAAACAGCCACCGGTATCAATACTTACATCAACGATTACAGCACCTTTTTTCATGTGCTCGACCATCGTTTCGTTTACAATAATCGGGCAACGGTCACGTCCTTTCATTGCTCCAATGGCAACATCACAACGGCGAAGTGCTTTCAGTAAAGATTTTGGTTGTATGGTTGAAGTAAAAACCCTTTGATTCAAATGATTTTGCAATCTTCGAAGTTTGGTAATTGAATTGTCGAAAACTTTCACGCTTGCACCTAATCCGATGGCGGTTTTGGCCGCAAATTCGCCAACACTTCCGGCTCCTAAAATTACAACTTCGGTAGGAGGAACTCCTGTAATATTTCCGAAAAGCAAACCTTTTCCAGATTGACTGCTGATCATTAATTCGGCAGCAATTAAAACTGAAGCTGTTCCTGCAATTTCGCTTAAAGATTTTACGGCAGGATAAGTTCCGTCGTCGTCCTTGATGAATTCGAAGGCTAGAGCGGTTATTTTTTTCTTGTGAAGTGCTTCAAAATAGTTGGCTTGTCGCGTTTTGAGCTGAATGGCCGAAATAATAATCGTTTGTGGATTGATCATTTCTATTTCTTCAAGCGTTGGCGGTTCTACTTTTAGAAGCATCGGACAACCAAAAACTTTCTTGGTGTCCTTTGTAATTTCGGCACCTGCCTCGCTGTATTCTTTATCGGAATAGCTTGAAGCTTCTCCTGCACCTGATTCTACCATAACCCTGTGTCCGTGGGATGTAAGTGAATTTACAGCATCGGGAGTCAGGCAAATTCTACGTTCCTGAAAGGAGGTTTCTTTTGGAAGTCCAATAAAAAGTTCGCTCTTGTGTCGGGCGATTTCTAACTTTTCTTCCTGCGGAATTAGTTGCTGTTTGGTAAAAGGTGTCAGTGACATAATGGTGTCTAAAAATTAAAGGTCTAAATTACGCAAAAAGTTGCAAAATTTGGAAGTGAAGTGTTGGAATTTTATAGCTGATTTTAAGAAATGTTTAAAAGTATGCGAATGGTTTTCCAGATAGCCCTGATAGCAATGGAAATCCCGAGGGTTTTTTCTTTAAAAACCTTCGGGATTGTAATGGATAGCAGGAAAATGGATTCCGAAGAAGCCCTACAGTTTCGCTCCTAATTCTTCAACGTAAGCTTCCTGTTTCCGTTCCCCAATAATTTTATATTGATAACGGAATGTTGCTGTGGAATCAATGACGGGATTTTTTCGGCCCATTCGATGAAGCACCATTCGCCGGAATAAAGGTATTCGTCGATGCCCATATCGTAGGCTTCGGCTTCATTTTTAAGTCGGTAAACGTCGAAATGATAGACGAGTTTTCCGTTTTCGGCTTCGTATTCGTTTACTAAAGAAAAAGTAGGACTGCTTGTGGCATCTTTCACGCCAAGTGCTTTTGATAATGCTTTTATGAAGGTGGTTTTGCCAACTCCCATATCACCATTAAACAAAATCACCTTTTCTGGATTTTGCTTTAAAACTTCTTGAGCTATTTGATGTATTTGTTCAAGTGAAAATTCTATTTCCATTGTATATCAGAACAATAAATTTTATTTAGGATTAAAAACTAAAAACGGAATAATCATTTCTTCGAGTGAAATTCCTCCGTGTTGATACGTATTTCTATAATAACTTACATAGTGATTGTAGTTGTTTACATAGGCCAAAAAGTTGTCGTTCTTGGCAAAAATATACGAACTGCTCATATTTATAGTTGGCAATCCGATGGATTTTGGGTCTTTTACAGCATAGACATCACGGTCTTCATAGGTCAAACTTCTTCCGGTTTTGTAGCGTAAATTCAAGCTTGTATTCTTGTCTCCGATGACTTTAGAAGGATTTTTTACGTTTATGGTTCCGTGGTCGGTTGTGATGATGAGTTTGAACCCCATTTTTTGTGCCTGCTGGATGATTTCCAAAAGGGGCGAATTCTTGAACCAACTCAATGTCAACGAACGATATGCCTTGTCATCCGAAGCCAATTCTTTCACGACATCCATTTCGGTTTTAGCGTGTGAAAGCATATCAACAAAATTATAAACAACACTTACTAGATCATTATTTTTGAATGATTTGAAGTTTTCAGCCAGTTTTTTTCCGCTTGCTAAATTCGTGATCTTGAAATAATCCTGTTTGATGTTTAAGCCCAAACGTTTCAAATGTGCCGTAAGAAATTCAGCTTCATAAAGATTTTTTCCACCATCATCAACATCGTTTTTCCAATATTGCGGAAATTGTTTTTCCATATCAATCGGCAACAAGCCTGAGAAAATGGCATTTCTTGCATATTGTGTCGCAGTTGGCAAAATCGCATAATATGGAACTTCTTTTTCCAATTTATAATGATTGTTCACTACACTTTCGAAGACTTTCCATTGATCATAACGCAAATTATCGATTACGACAAACAGGACTGGGCGGTCTTTTTTGGTGATTTCCGGAACAACCAATTCGCGGAAAAGGGTATGGGATTGAATCGGTTTATCGGCTTTTGGCAAAAACCAATCTTTGTAATTTCTTTCGATGAATTTTCCGAATTGCGAATTGGCCTCAATCTTTTGCGACTCTAATATCTCCACCATATTCTGGTCGTCGATATCTTCGAGTTCAATTTCCCAATACAATAGTTTTTTGTACAATTCAAACCAATCTTCATAAGAATTTACCATGGAAAGTTCCATTGCAATCTTGCGGAATTCCTTCTGATAATCCAAAGTTGTTTTTTCGGAAACCAATCTCGAATGGTCCAAATTTTTCTTGATACTCAATAAAATCTGGTTTGGATTCACGGGTTTTATCAGATAATCGGCAATTTTAGAACCGATGGCTTCCTCCATAATATATTCTTCTTCACTTTTTGTAATCATGATTACAGGTGTAGAAGATTTTTTTTCCTTGATTTCCTGAAGTGTTTCCAAACCGCTCATTCCCGGCATATTTTCGTCCAAGAAAACAATGTCGAAATTGCCTTCGTCGAACATATCAACAGCATCACGACCGTTGTTGCACGTGGTTACATTGTAGTTTTTTTTCTCCAAGAAAAGTATGTGTGGCTTGAGCAAATCGATTTCATCATCAACCCAAAGTATTTTTATCTGATCCATTTGTAGGTATAATTTTCTGTTACTAAAGTAGTGCAATTTAACATTTATTGGTTGGGTTGGTTCTTAATATTTTTGTAAAAGTTTTTTTTTGCCACGAAGACACAAAGGCTCAAAGATTATTCAATAAAAAAACTCCCACGAAGGGAGTTTCAGTATATTTTAAATCTAAAAAAGATTACTCTTCCATAGTATGATAAACGTTTTGAACGTCATCATCTTCTTCGATTTTTTCTAATAATTTTTCAACATCAGCTACTTGTTCTGGCGTTAATTGCTTGGTTACTTGCGGAATTCTTTCAAAACCAGAAGAAAGAATTTCAATTTTTCTGTTTTCTAATTCTTTTTGGATGGCTCCAAAACTTCCGAAAGGAGCATAGATCAGGATTCCGTCTTCATCAGCAAAAATTTCTTCTGCACCAAAATCGATGAATTCCAATTCCATTTCTTCCACATCAATTCCTTCAGAAGGAATTCTAAAGTTACAAGTATGGTCAAACATAAATTCAACCGAACCTTGAGTTCCCATTGTTCCGTTGCATTTGTTGAAATAGCTTCGGATGTTGGCAACCGTTCTGTTATTGTTATCTGTGGCAGTTTCAATCAAAAGTGCAATTCCGTGAGGTGCATATCCTTCAAACAAAACTTCCTTATAGTTGGCAGTGTCTTTATCGGTAGCTTTTTTGATGGCACGTTCCACATTTTCCTTTGGCATATTGGCAGCCTTTGCGTTTTGCATAACGGCTCTCAAACGGGAATTCGCTTCCGGATTTGGTCCACCTTCCTTAACAGCCATTACTATATCTTTTCCAATTCTGGTAAATGCTTTGGCCATTGCTGACCAACGTTTCATTTTTCTACCTTTTCTAAATTCAAAAGCTCTTCCCATTTCTAAAAATTATTTTAACGATGCAAAAATAGTGTTATTCCTTCTTTATATCAAATGAAAAATTAATCTTTAGGAACGTGTTTTGAAACAAAATTTTCACTTGCCATATTCCAATTGTTTACGGCAGTCGTTTTTTCTGCATTGAATTTGGCGTTCAGCTTGTTATAATTTCCAACTTCCTTGTTTACTTCGGTAACCAATTTATTGAAGGCATCAATTTCGTCCCTGGTCCTGTCTTTTGGATTTTTGTTGTTCAGTGTGGTGTTGCTTTCTTCCATTTTTTCATTAAGCATCATAAAAGCTATGATTTTCGGACTTAATTCAACTGCTTCTCTTTTGTAGAATTCTAAAGCTTTCTTTGTTGCATTTATTAGTAACGGATCATTCTTATAAGCCTGAAACGTTTTTAATTTCTCCAAACCTTCATCAGCAAATTGTTGCAACGCATTTGCATTTTGTTGGATGGCATTCAAATCTTTCTTTTCAGCAGCCTTCAGCAGATTATAATCAGTGATGTTTGCCTTGAAAAAGATCAAATACAAATCCGTTTGATTTTTAAAAACTTCGTTTGAAATTTTCATTTTCTTGCCTAATTCTGTATTGTCTTCTCCAATTTGAATGCCGTATTTATTGGCAAATAGCTTCTGATTAGCATTGAGTTTTTCGACTTCGGCATTGATTTTTTCGTTTACCAATTCTCTAGCCAAGATATAGGCTTCCATAAAATCATAGGATTGCTCTGCAACTTCCTGCATGTCAATGATCTTATCATATTCTTCATTGATTTGATTTTCAGAAATTGTCAGATAGGCCAACATCTGGTCGCGGTATTCTACATCTCCTTTATAACCATCTTTTAATGCTCCAATTTTCTTTTTGGCATTTTGAATACTTTTCACCAATGCTTTTCGGGTATTGTCAATTTTACGGGCACTTTTGCTATGGGCTACAGCCAAAGTATATTTCCAAGTGGTTCGGGAAATGATATCCGATTCTTTTCCGATATAATCCAAATATTCTACAGGTGTCTTAAATTCCTGAGCATTCGTGTTTAGCACAAAAAGCAATAGTAAAACGGATAAGGCTGATTTCATAAAAGTTATTGTTTGAATTTTTTATAATCGTTAATAATATTGATAGCTTCCTCCAAGTACGGATTGGTTTTCACATCCTTCATCTTGAACGTATTGATTTCCTTTTGAAATTCATCAAAGGCAAATTTTTCTTTATCATAAGATGTATTGGAAATCGTCAGGCTGTTTTCCTTTTCGGTAACACTTTTTACTTTTTCCCAAAGCGAATCAATGTCGTGCACTTCCTTGAAAACATCTGCAAAAGTCAGTCTCACAGGATTTCTTGGTTTGTTATAAGTAAGATTAATTTCTTCATTGATGCTTTTCATCTCTTTAAAACGTAAATCATTCTCAATTCTAGTTTTGCTCAAATTAAAGATTTCTGAATTGAAAGTATTCGGAAGCGGATTGTATTTTGCACGAGTGGTAATAGCGTCATAAGGTAATGCCGTTTCAAAACTGTCTTCCCTTTTTATCAAACTGTCAAACAAAACTGGAGTTGAAACATCTGGAACAATTCCTTTTATCTGATGGCTTTCGCCCGAAATCCTGTAGAATTTTTCAATAGTAAGCTTCACAAAATCATTTTCATTGTCTTCCTCCAGAGGCATAATGGTTTGCATCGAAGCCTTTCCCAAAGAGGTAGAGCCAACAATTACTGCACGATTATAATCCTGCAAAGCTGCTGCAAAAAACTCACTGGCAGATGCCGAATAGCCGTTTATCAAAATCACAATCGGACCATCATACACTTCGCCACGATTAAAATCCTTGATGATGTTTTGGTTGTGATTATTATCAACCAAAACCGAAATCGGCCCCACATTGATGAACATTCCAGCCAATTTTATAGCTTCCGCCATAGATCCGCCACCGTTGTTTTGCAAATCTATAACGAGTCCGTCAATTTTGTCTTTCTTTAATTTCACAATTTCCTTAGCTACATCATCTGCACAACCTTTCATTGTTTTGCCATCAAAATCAGCATAAAAATTAGGAATCTTGATGTAGCCAACCTTTGTTTCCTTTTCGGCAATAAAGCTGTAAACTGCATTTGCAGTAGCTTTCATCACTTTTTTCTTGACTAAAACATCAACTGTTGCTCCGTTTTTTTTGCGAAGCGTAAGTTGAATCTGCTTGTTAGTATCCGAAAAAATCAAGTCGCCAATGGTTTCCATTGACGAGCAGGAAACCCAATATTCTTCGCCTTTGGTGTTGGAAACCTTGGTTACGATGTCGCCAATTTCGATTTTTTCGTTTCTCGATGCCGGACCGCCTGGAACAATCTCGGCAATTACAATTTCGTCATTCTCATTCATTGAAACATCAATACCTAAAGATAAATTGCTGGTGGACAATCCCGACAAGAAACTGGACTTCGCATCAAACGAAAAATAATTGGAGTGGGGGTCAAAATAATTGCAGAAAGCATTGAGGAAATCATTTTTCAAAACACCGTCCAAACCGTTTTTGTTGTTAAGAATAGCATTGACCTTGCACAGATTGGTATCAAAAATCTTCTTTTTCACCGTCTTTTCAATTTCAGAAAAATGCTTTTGAAGGGAATCCGAATTTTTGCTCAGTTTCGAAATATCCTCCAGAATATCAAAGCGGAGCCTTTTTTTCCAAACCCTATCGAAATCATTTTCATTCAAATCAAACGGAAATTGTTCTTTCGAGAATTTCACGCTGTCTTTCGAGTTATAATCCAAGGCAACCGTTTCCAGTTTTTCAATCACAGATCGCTTTCTTTCCAACGCCAATTTATAGGTCGAAACAAAATCATTCATAAACGAACAATTATTTTCGGCTATATAATTGTCAATCAAAAGGCGGTGTTTGCGTAATTTTTCATACTCCACCTTCGTGAAAATGTTACGGTTGCTGTCCAATCCGTCAATGAATTTATCAAAAACAAAAACCGACAGACTGTCGTCCACCGGTTTCGGTTGAAAATGATTCTCCTTTACAAGAGCATTTATTTTAGCAAGTGTTTCGCAAGTCTTGTCGTTCGACTGACTCAAAACGGGTAGCGGTAATAGTACTAGATAAAGTAAAAATTGCTTCATATATTGACCTTTAGGATAGCTACCTTAGGGGAAATTATAGCTAGTTTTTGAAACCATTAAGATATAAAAAAAATCACTAACGAGTAGTGATTTTTTTTTAGTGTATTCGAACTTGTTATCAAGCTGAATTATTTTTTATAGAAAGGCATTTTTACGACCTTGGCAGGAACATCATTTTTCCTGATTCTGATGAAAATCTCACTATCAACGGTAGAAAATGGAGTCGTTACATAACCCATTCCGATTCCTTTATTCAAAGATGGAGCCATTGTTCCCGAAGTTACAATTCCAATCACATCGCCATTTTTATCAACAATTTCGTAGTCCTGACGCGGAACTCCTCTGTCCAACAATTCAAAACCAACCAGTTTTCTATGAACACCAATTTCTTTTTGCTTTTTCAAGCTTTCCGAATTCACGAAATCCTTGGTAAATTTTGTAATCCATCCCAAACCAGCTTCCAAAGGCGAAGTAGTGTCGTTGATGTCGTTTCCGTAAAGGCAGAATCCCATCTCCAAACGCAAAGTATCTCGTGCAGCAAGACCAATCGGCTTGATGCCAAAAGCAGCACCCGCTTCAAAAACCTTGTTCCAAACCTGTTCCACTTCATCGTTCTTGCAATAGATTTCAAAACCTCCCGAACCAGTATAGCCCGTTGCCGAAATAATAACGTGTTCGATTCCAGCAAAATCACCCACTTCAAAATGATAATAAGGAATAGCCGATAAATCAACCGAAGTCAATGCTTGCATCGCTTCAACTGCTTTCGGTCCTTGAATTGCCAATAACGAATAGTCTTCAGAAAGGTTTTTCATTTCAACACCCAAATCATTGTGCGATGAAATCCATTCCCAATCTTTCTCGATATTCGAAGCATTCACCACCAAAAGATATTGCTCTTCCTTCATTCTGTAAACAATCAAATCATCCACAATTCCACCATGATTGTTCGGCAGGCAAGAATATTGAGCACGACCAATTGTAAGTGTCGAAGCATCATTCGAAGTCACTTTCTGGATCAAAGCCAACGCGTTAGGTCCAGAAAGAAGAAATTCCCCCATGTGCGAAACATCAAAAACACCCACGGCATTTCGCACCGTCTCATGTTCAGCATTCACGCCTTCGTATAAAATCGGCATATTGTATCCCGCAAACGGTAAAATCTTCGCTCCCAAACTCTCGTGTATGTGCTTTAATGCAGTATCTTTCATCTTAATGTAGTTAAGTTTTTTAAAGTTGCTAATTTATTGCTTTTTTTTAGAGAAAAATATTTTTTTTAAGAAGCATTTCCCGCTATCCGTTACAATCTTTGTTATAAAAACCTTTTTTTCCAAGACCCGTCAGGAGCTTCCTCCGGTCGCTCTGCCAGGTCAGGAAAAAATAGGTTTTTCTCAACAAAGGATTTTCACTACTATCGGGGCTATTTGCCAGGATTGTGGATATAGATTGTGTAAATTAGGCAATCCAAGTAGGAATAATTTTTTCTATGACCCATTCGTTTTTTATTTTTTTTAGATATACTTTGAAACCTTGACCACAATTCCCACCACATAAGTATGATGTACTTAAAACTCCGTGTTCATGATTTTTATCAAAATGAATTCTAGAAAAAGAAAGAAGTCCACCTACAAAAAACTTATATTTATCTATAAAAAAATCATTAGTCTCTTTAAATTTTGAGCGATATTTTAGTTTGTATTTAGAAACACAACTTAAGTCAATCTTATATTTTTGCTTTGAATTTATCGAATCCTTTTCAAACACTACATTTTTGAAATAATCATTCCGAGTATTCCAATCTTCGTCTTCTAATTCATTCACAAAATCCTTTATTACAAACACCACATTAGTATCCTGCTCTATCTTCATTAGATTTTCTTCAAATTCCTTTCTTCTAATGTCCAAATCACTAGAATCTAATCTAATACGATTGTCATTTTTATCAAAAATTATTTTTGCAACTGGTGGAGGATACATCAACCTTCTATCAACTGCTAATGAATCCAGCAAAGCTGGAAGGATTTCGCACATTACGTCCTTTTCAAATTCTAATGGTGTTTCTTTCTTGCAACTTGAAAGACTGTGAAATAGTAGGAAAAGAAAAATGAGTTTGTATAAATTTTTCATCAGAAATGAATTAACAAGTTGAATTATTCAAATATAAATAAATTAAACTTCTGAATCATTTCAAAAAACCTTACATTTAAATAAACAAACCCCAAACAATGAAACCCACAGAAATCACCAAAACCGAAATACTCAAAATATACAAACCCATAGAAAATTCCGCCCACAAAGGAACCCAAGGTCACTCCGTCATCATCGGCGGAAGCTATGGCAAGATGGGTTCGGTTTGTTTAGCATCAAAAGCTTCACTCATGTCTGGTTGCGGATTAGTAACGGGTTATATTCCAAAATGTGGCTACAACATCATGCAGACTTTTCTCCCTGAAGCAATGGTAATTACCGATATAAACGAAAATACTATCTCAAAAATCCGGCTGGGCATCACGCCAGACGCCATCGGAATTGGAGTAGGAATGGGGCAGGACCGCCAAACCAAAAGAGCACTTTATCAATTCTTGAAAAACAGTACTTCGCCTTTGGTTATTGATGCCGATGCTTTGAACATACTTTCACTCAATAGAGAATGGCTGTTGGAATTACCCAAGAAAACAATCTTGACACCACATCTCAAAGAACTCGAAAGAATGATTGGCAAGTGGGAATCCGAAGAAGAAAAATTCGAAAAGACACAAGCTCTTTCGCAAACCCTTGAAGTGATAATCGTAATGAAAGGAGCTCCAACCTATGTTTTTGATGGCGAAAACGTCTATAAAAACACCACAGGAAACCCTTCCTTGGCAACCGCCGGAAGTGGCGATGTTTTGACGGGAATCATCACGGGGTTATTGGCTCAATCCTATAAACCGTTAGAAGCTTCTATATTGGGTGTTTACCTCCACGGTTTAACAGCCGACATTGCTTTACCTGAAACAGGACATCAGGCTTTTATTGCTTCAACCATAATAGAATATCTTGGGAAAGCCTATTTAAGTTTTGAAAGGGAAATCGGACAGGGCTAAAATATTTCATTAAAACCCAATAAATCAGTTGGTTGGTAAAATATTTTTGTGTAAATTTACTTTAGTGATTTATTCTAAACTATTTGTTTTCTTTCAGTCCTGATTCAAAATAAATGGTTTAACCTCGAAGTACTGTCAACGTAAACTGCAGGTATATAAATTAACAAAAACTATAGTAGAGAAGTCTTTTTTGTAAGGGGCTTCTCTTTTTTTATATTTGATTATTAATTCCAATTGCTCAAAAATGAACGAAGAAGATTTAAAAAATATAGCACAACAACTTTCAAAACCTGATGGAGAAGCA
The DNA here is from genome assembly GCF_031456785.1 of Flavobacterium arsenatis. Classification (NCBI taxonomy): domain Bacteria; kingdom Pseudomonadati; phylum Bacteroidota; class Flavobacteriia; order Flavobacteriales; family Flavobacteriaceae; genus Flavobacterium; species Flavobacterium arsenatis. The sequence continues at coordinate 37,693 of NZ_JAVDVI010000008.1, read as the reverse complement.
GGCATCCAAATGGGAGAAATGATGAATAGCACCAATATCACCATGACATCCGACTCCATTAATCAATTGAATTTGAAAGATAATGATTCAGTCCTAGAAATTGGTCACGGAAATTGTGGACATCTTGGATATCTTCTAAGCAAGGCAAATCATTTGAACTATACAGGTTTGGAAATTTCAGCACTTATGTCTGATGAAGCAAAGAAGATGAACAAGCACTTACTAGATGATAACGTCACTTTTCAACTTTATGAAGGAACAAAACTCCCTTTTGAAGAAAGTAGTTTTGATGCAGTTTTCACCGTAAACACCATCTATTTTTGGAAAGATCCTCAAGAATTTTTAAAAGAAATCCATCGTGTCTTGAATCAAAAAGGAAAGTTGTTGATTACCATGGCCGACAAATCATTTATGGAAAAACTGCCTTTTACCAAATATGTATTTACTCTCTATGAAACATCAGAAATTGAAAAATTAGCTGAAAGTGCTGGTTTTGAAATATCCAAAATAAAAGAAAATACAGATGAAGTGAGGAGTAAAGCAGGGGATTTGGTTACCCGAAAATTCTATACATTCATTCTTGATAAAGTTTAAAACAAAACAGCTTCCGGTTAAAGAAGCTGTTTTTCATTTTTTTATTGTCTGTATTTGAAATTCTTTTCAATCGCGAGAATCATTTCACCGGCAATGTCTTTGTTGGTTGCACCTTCAATTCCTTCCAATCCAGGCGAAGAATTTACTTCCAACAACAACGGTCCTTTTGAAGAACGGATGATATCTACCCCTGCAACTTTCAAGTCCATTGCTTTTGCAGCCTTGATGGCAATGCGTTTTTCCTCGGGAGTAACTTTGATGATTGAGGCAGTTCCGCCCAAATGGATATTCGCTCTGAATTCGCCCGGCAACGCTTCACGTTGAATTGCAGCAACCACTTTTCCGTCAATCACAAAACAGCGAATGTCTTTTCCGTTGGCTTCCTTGATGAATTCCTGTACCAAAATATTTGCATTTAAACTCTTGAAAGCATTGATCACACTTTCTGCGGCTTTTTTGGTCTCTGCCAAAACGACACCTTTTCCTTGTGTTCCTTCCAAAAGTTTTACAATCAAAGGCGGTCCACCAACCATTTTAATCAAATCATTGGTATCCAAAGGCGAGTTTGCAAATCCTGTGGTAGGAATGTCAACTCCATTATTCAATAATAATTGCAACGAATATAATTTATCTCTTGATTGTGTAATTGCAGAAGAAGAATTCAAACAAAAAACCTTCAAAGCCTCGAATTGTCTGGTCAAAGCACAACCATAAAACGTAATGCTTGGACGAATTCTTGGGATGATGGCGTCAAAATTATCAAGGATTTTTCCACCTCTATAATGTATTTCAGGTTTTGTTGCATCGAGTTTCATATAGCATTCCTTGATGTTGAGGAATTGCATATCGTGACCTCGCATTTCGCCAGCTTCCATAATCCTTTTGTTGCTGTAAAGCTCTGGATTACTTGCGAGAAGCCCAATTCTCAATCCTGATTTAGCTTGTTCAGAAGATTTGTAAAGCTCCTTGAGATTATCAGTTGTAGGTTGGCCCAAAAGATATTTTTGAGATGGGTCAACCAAAACGCGACCGTTCATCGCTTCACGACCTAATAACATCCTGAAACCCATCGAGTCACGATTGGTAAGTGTAATTTCCACCGACCAATGCTGACCGCCAATTTCGAGTTCGGCTCCAATAACGTAACGTTGTTCGCGGAAACCACTTGAACTTTTGACAACTCTCTTATCAACCAATTTCGATTCGCAATGAATCACAGTTTTGACATTATTTTGTATCGGATTGATATCGAATTTTACCCAGTTTTCTCCATCCTTGACAAATGGAGCAATATTGATGGCATGTAAAGCTGATGTTTTGGCACCAGAATCTACACGGGCTTTAATCGTTGGAATTCCTAAAGCAGGGAAGGAGCACCATTCTTCACTTCCGACGATAACTTTTTCTTGTAACATATTTTTTGATTGAGGAGATTCTTTTTGAATATATCAAAAGTAGTATTTGTTTTGGAAATAGAATCAACTATCCCAAAAAGATTAGACCCGATAAACATTGAATTTATCGGGTCTTAAAAGTAGTATAACAATTTAATAATATTAATTTGTTGGCTCTTCGGTTTTTTGAACTGTAACCGTCAATTCCTGACCGCCGTCTTCAATGTCCATAAAGATTTCGTCGCCCATTCCAATTTTTGAAGTGATGATTTCCTCTGCCAAGGCATCTTCAACATATTTTTGAATGGCTCTTTTCAATGGTCTTGCACCAAATTGCTTGTCGAAACCTTTTTCGGCGATATAGGCTTTTGCTTTGTCAGAAAGGTTTAGGTTGTAACCCAATTCTTTCACACGAGCATAAAGTTTCTTCAATTCGATTTCGATGATCAAGTCGATGTGTTCTTTCTCCAATGCATTGAAAACAATAACGTCATCAATTCTGTTCAAGAACTCTGGAGCAAAGGCTTTTTTCAAGGCATTTTCGATAATACTTTTAGAATTTTCATCTGTTTGAGAAACTTTTGCAGCAGTACCAAAACCAACACCTTGTCCGAAATCCTTCAATTGACGTGCTCCAATATTAGAAGTCATAATAATGATTGTATTCTTGAAATCGATTTTACGACCCAAACTATCTGTCAGGAATCCATCATCCAAAACCTGCAACATCATATTGAATACATCTGGATGTGCTTTTTCAATCTCATCCAAAAGAACAACAGAATATGGTTTTCTTCTAACTTTTTCAGTCAATTGACCACCTTCTTCGTATCCAACGTATCCTGGAGGTGCTCCAACTAATCTTGAAATGGCGAATTTCTCCATGTATTCACTCATGTCAATTCTGATTAAAGCTTCTTCAGAATCAAACAATTCTTTAGCGATAACTTTTGCCAATTGGGTCTTTCCAACACCTGTTTGTCCTAAGAAAATAAATGAACCAATTGGTCGGTTTGGATCTTTTAATCCAGCACGATTTCTTTGGATGGAACGAGCAATTTTCATTACCGCCTCATTTTGACCAATTACCTTACCTTGAATGAGTTCTGGTAATTTAGCTAATTTATTACTTTCAGTTTGAGCTATACGGTTTACAGGGATTCCAGACATCATTGAAACGACATCAGCAACATTGTCTTCAGTTACCTGAATACGGTTGTTTTTGGAATCTTCTTCCCATTGTTCTTGAGCGATTGCCAAGTCTTTTTCGATGCGTTTTTCATCATCTCTAAGTTTGGCTGCTTCTTCATATTTTTGCTTTTTAACGACTGTATTTTTAAGTTCACGAACTTCTTCCAATTGACGTTCTAAATCCAAGATTTGTTTTGGAACATCAATGTTGGTAATGTGAACTCTCGAACCAGCTTCATCTAAAGCATCAATCGCTTTGTCTGGAAGGAAACGCTCAGACATGTATCTGTCCGTCAACTTCACACAAGCTTCAATTGCTTCTTGTGTGTAGATTACGTTGTGGTGGTCTTCATATTTGTTTTTGATGTTGTTCAAAATTGTAATCGTTTCTTCAACAGAAGTTGGTTCCACAATTACTTTTTGAAAACGTCTCTCTAAAGCACCGTCTTTTTCAATGTATTGACGGTATTCGTCAAGTGTTGTGGCACCAATGCATTGGATTTCACCTCTTGCCAGAGCCGGTTTGAACATGTTTGAAGCATCAAGCGAACCAGTTGCTCCTCCAGCTCCAACTATCGTATGAATCTCATCAATAAAAAGAATGATATCATCGTTCTTTTCAAGTTCGTTCATCACGGCTTTCATACGTTCTTCAAACTGACCACGGTATTTTGTTCCGGCAACTAAGCTTGCCAAATCAAGAGTAACAACACGTTTGTTGAATAAAATGCGAGATACTTTCTTTTGGATGATTCTCAAGGCAAGTCCTTCTGCAATAGCTGATTTACCAACACCTGGTTCTCCAATCAAAAGGGGATTGTTCTTTTTTCTACGGCTCAAAATCTGCGATACACGCTCGATTTCTTTTTCACGTCCTACAACAGGGTCCAATTTTCCTTCTTCGGCCATTTCTGTTAAATCTCTTCCGAAATTATCCAGAACTGGTGTTTTAGATTTCTTGTTGGATTTGCTTGCAGGATTGTTAAAACTGCCTTCTTTTAAACTGTCATCTTGTCCTGAATCATCATTAAATGACTCATTTCTAGGTAAGTTATCTAGGAATTCTTCTTCGCTTGGCGTCATATTTAAATATTGTTCTTTAGCTACATCATAATCGATTTTCATCTTATTTAATAGCTTGGTTGTGGGATCGTTTTCGTTTCTTAAAATGCACAATAAAAGATGTGCGGTACTTATTGAACTGCTTTGAAATACTTTTGCCTCCAAAAAAGTGGTCTTCAGGGCTCTTTCCGCTTGACGGGTTAGGTGAAGATTCTTTTTATCGTTGCTAATTTCAACACTTGGATTGGCAGGGCTTAAAATTTCTACTTTTTTTCTCAGGTGGTCTAAATCGACTGATAAATTGTTTAGTATATTTATAGCTTTACCATTACCATCTCTTAAAATACCCAACATTAGATGCTCAGTACCTATGAAGTCATGACCCAAACGAAGGGCTTCTTCCTTGCTGTAGGTAATCACATCTTTTACTCTTGGTGAAAAATTATCATCCATACTATATTGATATTGGTTCTGTAAATTTAGTAATAATGTATCTCTTTTGCAAAAATCATACCCTGCCATTAGTACTGACAGCTAATTGACAAAAAAATATCCAAAAATAAAAGTTAAATTACAATTAACTTATCAACTAATAAAGGCTGATTTTATGTTAATAAATCGAATAAAATTCTGTTAATTTATATACGAAAAAAGTTTGAGAAAGGTTATATTAGCAGGATTTTTTAAAACAAGTAAATTTAATTATAACTATAGAATATGTCTGACGGAGAAAAGTTAATTCCTATAAACATAGAGGACGAAATGAAATCAGCTTACATCGATTATTCGATGTCAGTTATTGTATCAAGAGCACTTCCAGATGTTAGAGATGGCTTGAAACCAGTACACCGAAGAGTACTTTACGGAATGTACGAATTAGGAGTTCTTTCGAATAGAGCCCATAAAAAATCAGCAAGAATTGTTGGAGAAGTTTTAGGTAAGTACCACCCGCATGGCGATACATCGGTTTATGATGCGATGGTTCGTATGGCACAAGAGTGGAGTTTGCGTTATCTTTTAGTAGATGGGCAAGGTAACTTTGGTTCTGTGGATGGTGATAGTCCTGCAGCAATGCGTTATACCGAAGCGAGAATGAAAAAAATATCAGAAGAAATCATGGCTGATATCGACAAGGAGACTGTCGATTTCCAGTTGAATTTTGATGATACATTATATGAACCAAAAGTAATGCCTACTAAAGTTCCGACTCTATTGATTAATGGAGCTTCTGGAATTGCAGTTGGTATGGCTACCAATATGGCGCCTCACAACTTAACTGAGGTTATCAACGGAACTTTAGCCTATATCGAAAATGAAGATATTGAAATCGATGAGTTGATGAACCATATCAAAGCACCTGACTTTCCGACAGGTGGTGTGATTTATGGTTATGAAGGGGTTCGCGAAGCCTTCAAGACAGGAAGAGGAAGAATCGTGATGAGAGCAAAAGTAGGCTTCGAAGAGGTTGACGGACGTGAATCAATCATTGTTACTGAAATTCCATACCAAGTGAATAAAGCTGATATGATCAAGAAAACAGCTGACTTGGTGAATGATAAAAAAATTGAAGGTATTGCCAATATCCGTGATGAATCGGATCGAAATGGTATGCGAATCGTTTACATCTTGAAGCGTGATGCTGTGCCAAATGTGGTGTTGAATACCTTATATAAGTATACCCAATTACAATCTTCTTTCAGTGTGAACAATATTGCATTGGTAAAAGGAAGACCTCAAATGCTGAATCTAAAAGAATTGATTCATTATTTTGTGGAACACCGTCATGAGGTTGTAATCCGTAGAGCTCAATATGAATTGCGTAAAGCGGAAGAAAGAGCCCACATTCTTGAAGGTTTAATCATTGCTTCTGATAATATTGATGAAGTAATTGCCTTGATTCGTTCGTCTAAAAATACAGATGAAGCTAGAGAGAAATTGATGGAGCGTTTCAAATTATCTGAAATCCAGTCGAAAGCAATCGTTGAGATGCGTTTGCGTCAGTTGACAGGTCTGGAGCAAGATAAATTGAGAGCGGAATACGAAGAAATAATGAAATTAATCGATCATTTGAAAGCTTTACTTGCAAGTAAGGAAATGAGAATGGATTTGATTAAAGAAGAATTGGCAGAAATCCGTGAAAAATATGGAGACGAGCGTCGTTCAATCATTGAATATTCTGGTGGGGATGTAAGTATCGAAGATTTGATTGCTGATGAAAATGTTGTTATTACAATTTCGCATGCAGGTTATATCAAACGTACACCTTTAACCGAATACAAAACACAAAATAGAGGAGGAGTTGGACAAAAAAGTGCAGGAACAAGAGATCAAGATTTCTTGGAACACATGTATGTTGCAACGAACCATCAATATATGATGTTCTTTACCCAGAAAGGAAAATGTTTCTGGATGCGTGTTTATGAAATTCCAGAAGGAAGCAAAACAGCCAAAGGTAGAGCCATTCAAAACTTGGTAAATATTGAAAGTGATGATAAAGTAAAAGCTTTCATCTGTACTCAAGATTTAAAAGACAAAGATTACATCAACAGTCATAACCTTGTGATGGTAACGAAAAAAGGTCAGGTCAAGAAAACATCTTTGGAGAAATATTCTAAACCAAGGGTTAATGGTGTTGCGGCAATCACGATTAAAGAAGGTGATGAATTATTGGCTGCTAAATTGACAAATGGTGAGAGCCAGATTATCTTGGCGGTTAAATCTGGTAAATTGGTTCGTTTTGAAGAAACCAAAACACGTCCTATGGGAAGAACAGCTTCTGGAGTTCGTGGAATTACCTTAAAAGACGATACCGATGAAGTAATTGGTATGGTTACTGTAAATGATATGAGTAGCGAAATCCTAGTAGTTGCTGAAAACGGTTACGGAAAACGTTCTAGCCTTGATGAATACAGAATTACGAATCGTGGAGGTAAAGGTGTCAAAACCCTTAATATTACGGAGAAAACAGGGAAGTTGATTTCCATCAATGATGTTACTGATGCAGATGATTTGATGATCATCAACAAGTCTGGATTAACCATCAGGATGGCAGTTGAAGACCTTAGAGTAATGGGGCGTGCCACACAAGGTGTGAAATTAATCAACATCAAAGGAAACGATTCGATTGCTGCAGTAACTAAAGTGATGAAAGATGATGTAGTAGAACCAGCAGTTGACGAAGATGGAAACATTATCGTAGATGAAACCATTGAAAGAGTAAAACCAGTTTTGGAAGTACTAGAAGACGATGGAGCTTCAGACGACGATGACGATGCTGATGAAGAAATTGAAGACGAAGAATTAGAAGAAGATGACTCTGACGAAGAGGAATCCGAAGAATAATAATTTAAACACAACAATTATGAAAAATAAATTTGTACTACTTGCAACAGCATTGCTTATTTCAGTAAGCTCTTTTGCACAGAAAGATGAATTAAAAAATCTTAAAAAGTTATATACAAAAGATGCACCATCAGCCAAAGATGTAATTGATTACAAGGCAAATGTTGTAAAATTGACGCCATTGGCATCTGAAGAAGGAGATAGAATTTATGCTAATTTCTATAAAGCAATGACTCCAGTAATGGAAATCAAGGCTTTAGGACCAGCTGCCACTCCTGAACAGATGGCAAAATTCATAACTCCAACAGTTGTTTCAGAATTTACTCTTGCAGCAAATGCGATGCTGGATTACGAAAAAAGAACCGGAAAAAAAGTCTATACAGATAATATCAATCAGACTGTAGCTTTTTATAAGCCGACTCTTTTAAATTATGCTGTTACGCTAGGGAATCAAAAGAAGAATTCTGAAGCAGCTTCAGTATTACACAATCTCTATCTTTTAGATAAAAAAGATCAAGAGAAATTATATTATGCAGCAAGTTATGCAGTAAATGCTCAAGATTATGATACTGCTTTGAAATATTATGAAGAGTTAAAAACCTTGAACTTTTCCGGAGAAAAAACATTATATGCTGCTGTTAGTAAGTTAAATGATAAAGTAGAGTACTTTGATAATAAAGCAAATAGAGATGCAGCTATAAAAATTGGTACACATATTACTCCGTCTGAAGAAAAAGAGCCTTCAAAAAGAGGAGAAATCTACAAGAATATTGCTCTAATATTGGTTCAAAAAGGAAAGATTGAAGAGGCTAAAAAAGCAATTGTAGATGCACGTCAAGCCAATCCAGACGATAATTCGTTATTATTGTCAGAAGCTGATTTGTATCTCAAGACAAATGACATGGAGGCTTATAAAACAGCCATCAATCAAGTTTTAGAAAAAGACCCAAACAATGTTGACTTGATTTTTAATTTAGGTGTTATCAGTAATAATAATAAAGATCCTAAAGGTGCTGAAAAATATTATTTGAGAGCTATTGAAATTAATCCTAATTATGCAAATGCATATTATAATTTATCAGCTTTAAAAATTGATGAATCTCAAGTTTTATTGGATCAGATGAATAAGCTTGGAACATCAGCGGCAGATAATAAAAAATATGAAGCATTGAAAAAACAAAGAGACGCAATATTGCTTCTTGTCGTTAGCCATCTTGAAAAAACGGTTAGTTTAGATGATAAAAATACTGCAGCTAAAACAACTCTTGTAAGTGTTTACAATGCTCTTGAAATGACCGACAAAGCAAAAGCTTTAAAAGCAACCATCAAGGAATAAACATAAAATTGTTAGCAAATAAAAACCTGTTCAAATTTAAATGAACAGGTTTTTTTTATATCTTCTTATAAAAATTTCGCTTTCAATTCAGGTGTCGGAATCATGCAAGCGTCTTTTTTTCCATACCATTTGTAGCGATTTTTGGCTACATAATCATAAATAGGATTTCGAAGTGAAGTTGGAATAATCTTAAAAATGATACTCAAACCTAAAAATCCTCCCAGGTGTTTTGCAATTTCAATTGCAGCAGATGATTTATAGAAATAGGCAATTCCAGGTTCGTATAAAATAATGCTGTCAATATTTTTAGTATCAATTCCGATGTGTTTCAAAATTTCTTGACCCAAATCAGATTGTAGGGCAACAAATCTAAAAACATCTTTTTTATCTCTTTTTATGACGTATTGCACAAACGAATTGCACAAATTACAAACACCATCAAACAAAATTATTTTTTTATCCTTCGGTAAATTCATTTTTTTTATTTTTTTGCTTCAACAAATTCCAGAGCATCCAAACCAACTGTTGATGTAAAAACACCATAATTTACAACTGCTTTGTTTCTTTCAATCTTGTCAATCGTTCCTATAGATTTTCCGTCTAACATTCGAACCCTATCTCCAAGTTTCAGGACTGGTTTTGGTTTTTCTGGAACCAACGAAGCCTTGATTTTCTTCTCTTTTTTCTCCTGACGGATTTCCTCCACCTGAACCGTAACTTCCTTGATAATTTCTTTTTTAATTTCCTGCTTGACTTTTATTTCTTTTGGAGTTGCCTTTTTTCGTTTCGAGTTTTCTATTTCAATGATTTTTAGAAATTCTCCAATCAAATCTTTTTTATTTTTATTGTTGAAATATTTCTCGGCAATATCATCAATTTTTTGTCCAATGTAAATAATCTTCTGATTGCTGTCGTATAATTCCTGATAGCTTTCCAACTTCTGCTTGATTTTCAAATTGGTAGCTTCCATTTTTTTGCTTTCTTCTCGTGCTTTAGTTTCCTCTTCTTTTAAATTCAGAGAAGTTTTCTCAAGCTTCGAACGTTCTTTTTGCAAGGTTGCAATCGTCTTGTCGAATCGCACTTTTCCACCTTCAATTTTCTTTTTTGCGCGATTAATCAAACCAAACGGAATCCCATTTTTCTGAGCCACTTCAAATGTAAACGAGCTTCCGGCTTGACCCAAAATCAATTTATACATCGGTTCCAGCGATTTTTCATCAAAAAGCATATTCGCATTTGTAGCGAAAGGCAATTCATTAGCCAGCATTTTCAAATTTGAATAATGTGTCGTAATAATTCCAAAAGCTTCCCGATGGTAAAACTCTTCCAAGAACGTTTCGGCCAAAGCACCACCCAATTCTGGGTCAGAACCTGTTCCGAATTCATCAATCAAAAACATCGTTTTACTATTGCACTTTTTCAAGAAATAGTTCATGTTTTTTAAACGATAACTATAAGTACTCAAATGATTTTCAATCGATTGGTTGTCGCCAATATCTGTCAATATTCTGTCAAACAAAAACGTTTCGCTTCGTTCGTGAACAGGAATCAACATTCCGCTTTGCAGCATCAATTGTAAAAGTCCAACCGTTTTCAGCGAGATGGTTTTTCCACCAGCATTGGGTCCAGAAATCACAATAATCCTGCTTTCCTGATGTAATTCTATAGTTTGAGGATACGTAATTTCTTTTTTCTGCTTGTTCGTCAAATACAAGATAGGATGGAAGGCTTCTCTAAAAAACAACCTCCTGTTTTCTGTAATCGTCGGCAAAATTCCGTTGATTTTATTTGCATATTTAGCCTTTGCCGAAACTACATCAATATCACTCAAGAAATCCTGATACTGAATGATCAAAGGCAAAAAAGGCCGAATATCATTCGAAAGTTGTTTCAAAATCCTTTCAATTTCCTCCTTTTCTTCGTATTCCAAATTACTTAATTCACGCGAATACCTCAAGGTTGCTTCAGGTTCAATATAAGCGATGCTTCCCGTTTTGGAACTGCCCAAAATAGAGCCTTTCACTTTCCTTCTATACATCGCCAAAACCGCCAAAACCCTACGATTTTCAACAAAACTTTCCTTGATGTCATCCAGATAACCTAAACCGCTGTATTGCAATAACGAAAGTCCAAAACTCTGATTGACTTTCCCTCGAACCACCTTCATCTCGCTTCTAATATGTTGTAAAACCGGAGAAGCATTGTCTTTTATTTCGCCATATTTATCTACAACGACTTCAATTTTCTTGATGATGTCTTTCGTCAATTCAAGTTCCGAAGCCCTGTTGTTCAAGGTTGGATAATAGTCGTCAAATTTTTTGAAAAACTGCAAAAGTGTGTTGGAAGTATCCGAAATATTGGCAATTTTTCTGAAACTACCCACTTCCAAAGTGCTGTTTTCAATTGCCAGAAACTTAATTTCGCGTGCAATCGAATCGAAACCGTGATTCGGAATCGCATTATTATTCTGAAACGACGAAACATATTCCGATGTTTGGCTCAAAGCCTGCATCAACGTTTCCTTGTCCTTGAAAGGCGTGATGTTCAATGCTTTTTCCATACCCAAATCGGTGTTGCAAAGCCCCGAAACGGTTTCTAAAACGGTAGGAAATTGTAAATCTTGTAAAGTTTTTTCTGTTATGGATATCATTTTCCGTTATAAGTTGGGAAGCCCCAAAGTTACAAAGATTCATACTATTATTGAATCGGCTTTAGCTTTAATTTAGGAGCGAAACTTTGGGCTTTTTTCAGTCCATATTCCCGCCTTCCTTCCAAATCTTTTGTCCCGAACCCCGGGACAAAAGGATTTTCCCTCCAGTCGGGGCTAAAATGAAATCTTTAGGCTCTTTTTAATCTTTGGTTTTTCAAAATCCATAAGGCTATGCCTCATACTAAGATGTGTCGCCCTTTCAGGGCTGAAACCACTAACCTCAAAATACATAAAATTCATAGGGTTTCACCCTATGCTATTTTGTTTAGCCCTTTCAGGGCTAAACCACTAAAACCTCAAATACATAAAATTCATAGGGTTTCACCCTATGCTATTTAATTTCGCCCTTTCAGGGCTGAAACCCGACAACCTTTTGATTTCATAATTCACAGGGTTTCACCCTATGCTAATTTGTGTCGCCCTTTCAGGGCTATCCCGAACGACCCTTTGAGTTCATAGGGCTTCACCCAATGTTAATATGTTTGGCTCTTTCAGGGCATTTCAGTTGAAAGAATGTAGGTCTTGCTGGAAAAAAGAATTACCACATTTTAGAAAACTTCACGAACTTTGCAACCTAAAAATAATCCTAATGCAAATCAACCTTGAACCTTCTTGGAAAAATATACTATCAGACGAATTTGAGAAACCGTATTTTAAAAACCTCATAGATTTTGTAAAATCTGAATATTCAGAACACACTTGTTATCCAAAGGGAAGCCAAATATTTTCAGCCTTTGATAGTTGCTCTTTTGATCAAGTGAAAGTGGTTATTATTGGTCAGGATCCCTATCACGGAGTGGGTCAGGCAAATGGTTTGTGCTTTTCTGTGAACGATGGAATTGCTTTTCCGCCATCATTGGTCAACATCTTCAAGGAAATTCAAACCGATTTGCAGAAACCTTTTCCTGCAACTGGAAATTTAGAACGTTGGGCAAAGCAAGGCGTTTTGTTGTTGAATGCAACCTTAACTGTTAGAGCACACGAAGCAGGAAGCCACCAAAATAAAGGCTGGGAAACGTTTACAGATGCGGTAATCCAGAAAGTTTCAGACAATAATGAAAATGTTGTTTTCCTACTTTGGGGTGGATTTGCCAAGAAAAAAGGTTTAAAAATAAACAGGGAAAAACATTTGGTTTTAGAGACGGGACATCCTTCGCCTTTGAGTGCCAATCGCGGTTTTTGGTTTGGAAACAAACATTTTAGTAAGGCAAATACTTACTTGAAATCGAAAGGTAGAAATGAAATCGAGTGGTAGATTTTGAGACCTGACAGGTTTTTTATAAAATATCAGAATTGTCAGTTTGACGATGTTTTTTGATGTCAAAGCCCTGAAAGGGCGAAGTATTCTAGCCTAAGGTGAAACCTTAATGCATTTTGAGGTTTTGTTGATTTTAGCCCTGAAAGGGCGAAATTAATTAGCATAGGGTGAAACCCTATGAATTTTATGTATTTTGAGGTTTTAGTGGTTTAGCCCTGAAAGGGCGAAGCATTATAGACAAAGTTGAGTCCAAAAGATTATCCCAAAGTTTCGGAAGAAGCCTATAAATTTTTATTATAGCCCTGACTGGAGGGAAAATCCTTTTTGTCTCGTTTCTTTAACGAGACAAAAAGATTTGGAAGGAAGGCAGGAACATGGATTAAGAAAATGCCGAAAGTTTCGCTCCTAAAAATCAATTCAAAGTCAAAGCCCCTAGGATTTCTTCGGACATGAATGGTCCTCCTGGATATCGTGCGGTATAATCTAGATTGAGCCAGATTTGGCCACGTTCGTCGATGTGATAGTGGATTTCCTTGCCTTTACTTTCCTGCTTGAAAAGTACTTCCTTGATGAGATAATTGATGGTCTCCAAATCTTTTTTGCTACCAATTAGCATCTCGGGATAGATGTGTCCACCGGTGTGAATGAGTCGGGGAGTCCCTCCAACAGCACGAACACAAGCGGCCATGAGGATGGCATGGTCGTCACAATCGCCCGAAAAATGTTCTATGGATTCGCTTGCAGAGGCAATGTATTCTTTTCCTTTTGGGTCGTTTACATAATTCCATCGGTCCTTGATTTCCTTGAAAACGGCAAAGCTTTGGATGGTAACTCGGTATTGTTGGTAGCCTTTTATGTTGCGGAAATTCTTGGTTGTGGCCATTAGGGCAAAATTTCGAACCTTCGGATTGCTGTAATCTATGGCATTGAGGATTTTAGATTTGTTGGGAAACGGAAGTAGTTTTGCTAGGATGATGTCTTGCGGATTTGGGTCGTCGAGCATGGTGTACATCATAGAACGATAGTCTTCAAAAACGGCATTGAAACCGTAGTTTCCAAAAGTGCTTCCGTAGATTAAGGCTATCAAATAGAGAGCGATGCAAACAATGATGATGGTTCTTAAAGCTCTTAGGATAAGTTGTATAACGACAATTAAGGCGATGAAAAGCAGAATTCTGTCGATTTGGAAAGGCCATTCTGGGTCGATGATGTTTTGGTGAATAATGATAAAAACGGGAATGGCAATCAGGACATTCAACAGGAAAATTATCACATTGTCCCACGGTTTTTTGACCTGGAGTTTGCTTTTTATTTGTTGAAGACTAATGTTTTTGAAGTTTATCATATACCAAAATGGCAACCGCTTTCTAGCCGTGAACTATTTCAGCAAAAGTACCTTTTTTATCGATAATAGCGAGTTCGAGAAGTTGATTTTGGACTTTGTTTAACATTTGCTCTGATAATTGTTTTTGAGACCATTGGGTTAGTGAAAGCCATTCTAGAATGTCTTCCTGCTTTTGATGGTAACGTTCTGAAAGTGTTTTGTCTATACTGGGAATTCCCTTGAATTCTGATGTGGTTGTATTGATGATTTCAAGAATTTTTCCGATGGTTTCCGGATGGTTTTCTAAAACTTCATTTCTAACAGCAATTACGAAACATGGCCAAGGTGTTGGACAGTCGTCGATTCTTCGGAAAACCCCTTTGTCGACTAACGGTTTTGTCATGAAACGTTCCCACATGAAATAATCGGCTTTTCCATTTGATAAAGCTTCAACGGCTCCATCGATGGTGTTGACGATTTCGAATTGCAGATTATCTGTTTTCCAATTCTGATTATGAGCGTTTACGTAAGCCATTAATTGTGAACCAGAACCAATTCTGCTGATGGCAACTTTTTTATCTTTTAAATCGGAAAGCGTTTGATAGTTTGATTTTGCATCTACATGAATTCCCCAAATCAAAGGCGATTGCACATAAACTTGAACAATCTTGCTTGGATTTCCTGCTACAATATCTTTGATGATTCCTTCGGTTAAAATTACGGCGATGTCGGTTTCTTTGTTGCGAAGCATCTGGCATAATTTTCCGGTTCCTTCGGGAACGTCTGTCCATTGCAGGTCGATTCCTTCGGCTTCAAATTCATTATTTTCGATGCAAAGATGCCAAGGTAAGTTGAAATGTTCTGGAACTCCGGCTATTTTGAGGTGCTTCATTTTTTAAGTATTAAGATAGGGGTATTAAGTATTAAGACTTTGACGGTATTAAAATTGAGATTATTGGATACTCTTTTTTAGTTGCCACCATTTCCAAATCACGCCATCGTTATCAGGATAATCTTCGATGAAATTGAAACCTACTTTTTGCAAAACATGATTGGAAGCTCCATTTTCAGAATGAGTGTAGGCGTTCATTTCTTTGATATTCATTTTGTTGAAACCATAGTCTAACCAAGCGATTGAGGCTTCGGTTGCATAACCTTTGTTCCAAAATTTTTCGTTTAACCGATAGCCATAATCATAGAAATTCGTGTTTCCGTTTTCAATGTGATCGTTTATAAATTTGATTCCGGTCCAGCCAATAAACTCATTTGTTTCTTTTAAAATGGTTGCAAATCGACCTATTTTATTGTCAACATATTGCTTTTGAACCATTTCAATTACTTTGATGGTTTCCTCAATGGTTTGGGTTGGGTTTTGCCATAAGTATTTATGAACTTCTGGATTATGATCCATTTCAAACATAGCTTCGGCATCCGTTAATTCTAAAGGACGAATAAGAAGACGTTCAGTTTCTAAAACTAAATCCATGTCGGGTCAATTTGTTTTAAATGATGGTATAAATGCTCAAAGTAATCTTCAATTAAAAATTTTAAATCAGACTCTTCACCGTTTGGCAAAATTAATTTATAAGCTAAAGTTTCTGTTGTTTGATTTTTAATGATATGCAAAGCATGAACATTCAAGCTTATCCATAAATCTAATAATTCTTGATTGTTTTTATTTTGATAATCGTTTGACTTTACTAAACCATCCGGGTTGTAAGTTCTTATTTTATAAGGTTTTTCAAAGGTTTGAATTTCTGCAAACCGTTGAATATTATTGATAACTGAATCGACCAAATGACCTAGGATTTCCTTTTTTGACCACTTGTTTTCAGAAAGCTTTACTTCAAAATCTACAACAGAATTAGTCGAATATAAAACCTGAAGACGGTTTAATAGTAATCCAAATTCCTCTAATTTCTCTTCCATATTAATTTTTGTGTGGATTATTTAATTTTTAAATTTGAGATTACAACTCTGTAACCATCTGGGTCTAAAAACATTTTCCCGTTTTCATTCCAATAAGGATTTTTTGCTTTCAGAAATTGAATTTTGTTGGTAATTATCTTATCCAGAATTGCATCAAATTCTAATTTTGTATTGGGATAAAAAACCAAAATATCTTCGTCGCTAAAATGAAACGCAACAACTTCATCTGATCTTGTAAATTCTAGATGCCAATTTTCATTCGATTTGCCAATAAAAATACCGTCATAACCGCTGTGATTTTCAAAACCGCCAAGCAGTTCCAATCCTAATACATCTATATAAAAGGATTTAAGTTGTTCTAAATTATTGGTATGTCTTGCAAATCGAAATGTCATTTTTTTTATAAAATCTTAATACTTAATACTCCAGTCTTACTACTTAAACTACTTCGATAGTTTATCCAAAGTATATTTAATCAGTTCATCAACAGCTCTATAAGGGTCTTCACTAAAAGTTCCACTTGCACGATTCGCAATGATTGCATTAAGTGATAAAGCGTTGTGACCTAACAAAGCAGACAAGCCATAAATTGCAGAAGTTTCCATTTCAAGATTCGTGATTCGGTTGTCTTCAAATTTGAAATTGTCCATCTTGTTGTTCAATTCAGAATCTTGTATTTCAAGTCGTAAAACCCGACCTTGTGGACCATAAAATCCTCCGGCAGTTGCTGTAATTCCCTTGAAAATTTTATCGCTTTCGATTAATTGTTCCAATTTCTCACTGCATTTGATGACATAAGGTTTTCCTTTTCTGGCATCCCAATTGGTGTGGTTGATGAAGGCTTCTTCGATTGCCGAATTTGAAACTTCATCAATCAAATAGGAGCGAAGCATGTTGTCCAATCCCAATCCAAATATCGACATCACGAAACTATCCACAGGAATATCTTCTTGCAAAGAACCTGAAGTTCCGATTCGGATGATATTTAACGAAGTCAATTCTTCTTTCGGCTGGCGTGTTTCCAAATCGATATTAACCAAAGCATCCAATTCATTGATTACAATGTCGATATTATCCGGGCCAATTCCGGTTGACATTACCGTTAACCGTTTTCCTTTGTAAAATCCAGTCTGGGTTTTAAACTCTCTTTTTTGAGTAGAAAATTCAATCTTGTCGAAGAATTGCGTGATTTTTTCCACACGATTTTGGTCGCCAACGAAAATGATGTCGTTTGCAATGTGTTCTGGTTTTAAATTCAAATGGTAAACACTGCCGTCTGGATTTAGTATTAATTCTGATGATTGTATCATTGGTTGATTGAAAAATTTAAAGATTTAAAAATGGAAAAATGTTTAAGCTGAAATTTGAAATTTGTCATTGCAATTGTCATTGCCATTGAAAATTTAACCTCCAACTCGTTTTACCTTGAAGCCCTTTTCTTTTAAGATATTCATGATTTTATCGCGATAATCCCCTTGAATAATGATTTCTCCGTCTTTAAAGCTTCCGCCAACAGCTAATTTACTCTTTATTTCTTTGGCAAGAATTTTAAAATCTTCGTCTTCACCTTCATAGCCCGAAATTATTGTTGTTGGCTTTCCTTTTCGCTTTTCATATTTGCAGATCATTGGTTCTTTTTGAACGAATAATTCGTGGTCTTTTTCCTCAACAGCTTCTGGTTCGTTAGAAACCTGATGGTCTGGAAAAAGGTTTTTTAATTGGTCTTGTAAATCCATATTTTTTAAATTTTCAAAAAACAAATTCCAAATTCCAAAAATGAGAATTGGAATTTGGAATTTTATTATTTGAATTTTATGTTTATTTTTTGATTAATCCCAAATCAACCAAACGTTCGTGCAAGAATTCTCCAGCTGAAATGTCTTCGTATAATTTTGGATTTTCTTGGTCAATGCAGTTTTCCAGGCAATCCAAACGCATATCGCTTACAGGATGCATAAAAAACGGAACTGAATATCGCGAAGTTCCCCACAATTCTCTCGGCGGATTTACCACTTGATGAATCGTCGATTTCAGTTTATTGTTAGTGTGACGGGAAAGCATGTCGCCAACATTTATAACCAATTCGTCTGGTTCTGCAATAGCATCAATCCATTCGCCATTGTGGTTCTGAACTTGAAGTCCACGACCTTGAGCACCCATCAATAAGGTAATCAAGTTAATGTCGCCATGAGCTGCGGCACGAATGGCATTTTCTGGTTCTTGTGTAATTGGTGGATAATGAATTGGCCTAAGGATCGAATTTCCTTCTTTTGCATAATCATCAAAATAAAATTCATCCAAACCTAAATGCAACGCCAAAGCTCTCAAAACATAAATTCCTGTTTTTTCAAGCATTTGATAAGCCTCTTTTCCAACCTGATTAAAACGAGGCAGTTCTTTTACTTCCACATTATCAGGATATTCGGAAGCCCATTTTGAATCTTTGTCAACATATTGACCAAAGTGCCAAAACTCTTTCAAGTCGCCTTCTTTTCGGCCTTTTGCATGTTCTTTTCCAAAGGAAACATACCCACGTTGCCCTCCAATTCCTGGAATTTCATACGAATATTTGGTTTCCAATGGCAAGGCGAAGAAATTTTTGATTTCGCCATACAATTCATCTACCAATTTGTCATCTAAAAAATGACCTTTTAAAGCAACGAAGCCAATCTCTTCAAATGCTTTTCCGATTTCATTTACAAATTTTTGTTTACGTTTCGGGTCGTCCGAAAGGAAATCACGCAAGTCAACACTAGGAATATTTTGCATACTCTTTTAAAAATAGATGTTAATAACTTTGCTAGGCGATAAGCCTTGTTATCACAAAAGTATAGAATAATTTGAGAATATAATTTTAAAAGTTATCAACAATCGAAAATTCTGTAACATTAACGAAATATGCTGTTATTTTTTTATACTTTTGGACGAGCTAAAAAATCACGCAAACCTTTTCGTATTATTATGAATTTCGATAGAAAAAACCTCTCCAACGAACAGTTATTAGACTTATACAAAAGAATTTTGAAACCTCGATTGATTGAGGAAAAAATGCTGATTCTCATCCGTCAAGGTAAAGTTTCAAAATGGTTTTCTGGAATCGGGCAGGAGGCCATCGCTTGTGGTGTGACTGCAGTTTTAGATAAGGACGAATACATCTTGCCAATGCACCGAAACCTTGGGGTTTTTACAGGGAGAGATATTCCGTTACATCGTTTATTTTCACAATGGCAAGGAAAAGCAAATGGGTTTACAAAAGGCCGTGACCGTTCTTTCCACTTCGGAACTCAAGAATTTAAAATCATCGGAATGATTTCGCATTTGGGACCACAATTAGGTGTTGCCGACGGAATTGCCTTGGCCAATAAATTAAAGAAAAACGGAAAAGTCACTGCAGTTTTCACCGGAGAAGGAGCTACAAGTGAAGGCGATTTTCACGAAGCACTAAACATCGCTTCAGTTTGGGAATTGCCAGTTATGTTTATAATAGAAAACAACGGATACGGACTTTCAACACCTACAAACGAACAATACCGTTGTGAGAATCTAGCCGATAAAGGAGTTGGCTACGGAATGGAAAGTCATATTATTGATGGAAATAATATCTTGGAAGTTTTCAATATTCTTTCAGAATTAAAAGCTTCGATGATTGAAAAACCTCGACCCGTTTTATTGGAATTCAAAACTTTTAGAATGCGAGGTCATGAAGAAGCCAGCGGTACAAAATATGTTCCACAGGAATTGATGGATATGTGGGCGATTAAAGACCCTGTGGACAATTACAGAAAATATTTGAAATTAACTGATGTTCTTTCAGAGGAAGCTGACGAAGAAATCCGTGCTGCAATAAAGAAAGAAATTGATGAAAATTGGGCAATGGTTCAAGCCGAACCAGAAATTGTTGCTACTTATGAAGGCGAATTAAATGATGTCTATAAACCTTTTGATTTTGAAGAAGTTAATCCTTCGAAAGAAGTAGAAAATATCCGTTTGATTGATGCCATTTCAAATAGTTTGAGACAATCGATGGAACGTCATGAGAATTTAGTAATCATGGGGCAAGATATTGCAGAATATGGTGGGGCTTTTAAAATTACCGATGGTTTTGTAGCTCAATTTGGTAAGGAAAGAGTCATCAATACGCCAATTTGCGAAAGTGCCGTGGTTTCTGCCGGAATGGGACTTTCCATCAACGGACATAAAGCAATCGTAGAAATGCAGTTTGCCGATTTCGTTTCTACAGGATTCAACCCGATTGTAAATTTATTGGCAAAATCACACTATCGTTGGTTGGAAAATGCCGATGTTGTAGTGAGAATGCCTTGTGGTGGCGGAACTCAAGCAGGACCTTTCCATTCGCAAACCAATGAAGCTTGGTTTACCAAAACACCAGGTTTGAAAGTGGTTTATCCCGCATTTCCGTATGATGCAAAAGGACTTTTAAATGCTTCAATTAACGACCCAAATCCGGTGATGTTTTTTGAGCATAAACAGTTGTACAGAAGCGTTTACCAAGACGTTCCGAAGGATTATTATACTCTTCCGTTAGGAAAAGCTTCTTTATTAAAAGAAGGAAAAGACGTGACGATTATTGCTTTTGGAGCAGCTGTTCACTGGGCTTTGGATACGTTGAAAAGTAACCCTGAAATTTCAGCTGATTTATTGGATTTAAGGACTTTACAACCTTTGGATACAGAAGCTATTTTCGCTTCGGTAAAGAAAACCGGAAAAGCAATCATTTTGCAAGAAGATACTATGTTTGGCGGAGTTGCCAGCGATATTTCAGCAATGATTATGGAAGAATGTTTCGAATATCTGGACGGTCCTGTAAAACGTGTAGCGAGTTTAGATTCTCCAATTCCGTTTACAAAAGCATTGGAAGACCAGTTTTTGAGCAGAGGCCGATTTGAAGATGCCTTGAAAGAATTGATGGCTTATTAAAAAATAATATATAGGCAAAAAACAAGGTGTGAGATAAAAATCACACCTTGTTTTTTTAAACATAAAATTCTTATTTACTTTTAAATTCAATAATAAGAATATCTTTATTATTGCTTGGATTTATACAAGAAACTATAAAGGATTGCTTTACGACCTCAATTTTTAGTTTTTGAAGTAAATCTTTTGCAAATTTTTGTTTTTTAATACTAATGTCGGTCTTGAAATTTCCATCTAATTCAATGGATAACTTATCCTTATTTATTTTGTAGCTTATTTTTTTAACGATAAATTCAGGTTTTTCGTCATTTTGCTTTTTACTTGATGTTGAAATCTGCTTATCTGTAAATGCCAGCGAAATTCCACCATCAAAAATGTCAATTGTGCCTTGTCCAAATTTACCACCATCATTAGAATCAAAAAATTCATTAAAAATAACTGGAAAAGAAGGAAATTCGTCTTTACTTTTGGCATTAAATTTCAAAAGCATTCCTGTTTCCAAGAAATTTACTTCAGTAATAAAACGAGGGATGAGGCTAGTGCTATAAAAGGCTGCATTACGACTATTTGATGTTTGCAGATCTTTATAAAAAAGCTTGTTGTTTGCTGCTAATAACCCTTCCCTAAAATAATTCAAATCATCTGAAAATAGCGATTCGCTCCCAGATTGTTGTAAAAATAAATTGTTAAGCTTTGGAAAATATTTTTGAGCATAACCGTTCAAGTAAAACAATAAAATAACAATATAAAATATATTTTTCATAGACTATTTTTTGGAATTAAAACCAAATATAACTGAATTTTAGAAAATATTTCTATACTTCATTTATCAATTTTCTTGCAGCAGTTTGAACAGGATCCCAAACGGGAGAAAACGGTGGAGCATAGGACAAGTCCAGATCAATGATGTTTTGCAATGTTAGCTTGTTAGTCAAGGCCGTCGCCAAAACATCTATCCTTTTGGCAGCACCTTCTTCTCCAATTATTTGACCGCCCAATAGTTTCCCGGTTCCTTTTTCGGCCAATAATTTTACATAAATATCTTTGGCATCGGGATAATAATGGGCCCTCGATTTGGTCTTGATAATCGTTTGAATGTATTCCATTTTCAAAGCTAGAAGCTCTTTTTCGAGCAAACCAGTTCTTGCAACTTCATAGACACAAATCTTGCAAACTGCTGTTGCAACTACTCCTGGAAATCGAGCTTTTTGACCTGAAATATTGGTTCCGGCAACCAATCCTGTTTTATTGGCAACCGTTCCCAAAGCGATATAAAAAGGTTTTTTACTCACTAAATTATACGTCATGGCACAATCACCTGCAGCCCAAACATTCTTGACATTTGTTCTTTGTTCACGATTCACTTTTATTGCTCCTTTTTCTGTCAGATTTATTTTTGAATTATGTAGAAAAGCAGTGTTCGGACTAGTTCCCATTCCTAAAATAACCAAATCGGTTTTGATGGTTTTTTTGTTCGTAACAACAGCTGTCACTCGATTTTCCTTTGCTTCAAAATGGTTGAGTTCTTCATTAACATAAATCTTCACACCCAAACTAGTCATGACCGTATTGACGATTTTTCCCATATCAGGATCCAGAGTATTCATGATTTCGGGTTCTCTATTAATCAAGGTGACTTTCAATCCTTTTATGATTAAAGCTTCCGCCATTTCAAGACCGATATAGCCTCCTCCAACAATTACAGCTGTTTTTGGTTTGTTTTTTTTGATAAAAGTATCCAGTTTTATGCCACCTTTCAGACTTTGAACACCAAAAATTCCTTCTGCTTCTCGGTTTTCAACTTCAGGACAAAAGGATTTTCCTCCAGTTGCAATCAATAATTGGTCATAAGTTTCCCAAAACTGTGTCTTATCGTTTAAATTCCGGACTAAAACTTGATTGTTTTTTGTGTCAACCTCAATTACTTCATGAAAAACCCTGACGTCAATTTTATATTTCTGGATAAATTCCTCAGGAGATCGAACAATCAATTCTTCATAAGTGCCGACTTTCCCAGAAATAAAATAGGGAATACCACAAGCAGAATAGGAGGTAAAGCCTGATTTCTCAAAGACAACGATTTCATAATCTGAATTTTCTCTTCGTACTTTTGAAGCCGCCGACATTCCTGCTGCATCTCCACCGATAATAACCAATTTGGGTTTGTTCATCATAAATCTCATTTCTATAAATATAAAAAAAATACCCAACACATTTAGCATTGGGTATTTAAATCGTATAATAAATTCTTATTTTAAAATATGCCTGCTCAAAATCTGATAGACTTCATTGATGTTGTTGCCGCCTTTACCAAATTGTTTCTTGATAGGTTGGTCGTCGTGATTCAACCATATTTTCAATTCGGCATCCAAATCTAAAATTCCAGCACTTTCTTTCGAAAATTTCTTGATGCTTGAATAAGGGATTGATAAATAATCGACTTTCGTCCCAACCAATTGTTTTTCAACCAAAATCAATCTTTTATTTGTGAAAACAAACATGTCCTTGATTAATTTGAAAGCTTTTTCTATTGATTCGCCTTCTATTAAAAGTGGTCCGAATTCCTTTGAAACATCTTCGTTGGTAACCTCTGAAGCATTGCCTAAAATGGCATTAAATAGTCCCATTGTTTTATTTTTTTGAATGTAAATTTATAATTATCTATCGAAAGAAAAGATGTTTTCTGTCTTTTTTCCTAAATACATATCCTTGATCATTTCTGCCGCTATAACGCTGAAAGTAATCCCGTTACCACCATAGCCCAATGCAAAATACATATTCGGATGATCCTTGTGTTCGCCAATAAACGGCAATCCGTCCTTTGTTTCGCCAAAAGTGCCGCACCAGTAAAAGTCAACTTCAATTTTGCTTTCTGGAAAAAGTTTCTTGAATCGTTTCAAAATCAAATCATTTTTCTTTTCCATCAGCCTGTCACGGCGTTTTGGGTCTTGAAAAGGTTCATCAAAGCCACCTACCATGATCCGATTGTCATTTGTGGTTCTGACATAAATATAAGGTCGGGCAGTTTCCCAAATCAGGCAACGTTCGTTCCAAAAATCTTCGTCTTTCAAGGGTTTGCTGACAAAAACATAAGTAGAATTCAATTGCATCACCTTTTCATCCAATATATTTTCCGATTCAAATCCAGGAGCCGCTACAATCCTTTTGGCTTTTATGGTATTTTTTTTTTCGGTATGAGCTTCAATAAAATCCTTTTTATTTTCAATTTTAATGATGTCTGTATGGCTGTAAACCACCAATCCTGAATGTTTTTTATGATGGTTTAAAATTCCTTGGCATAATTTATAGGTGTCAACTTGAGCTGAAACATCGTTATACAAAGCCGCCTTCTTGTTGATGTTGAATTTTGATTTTAATTGCTTTTGATTTAAAAAAGTAACCGGCAATTTGTGCTTTTTTCGGATTTCATATTCTTTTTCCAAATCCTTCACACCTTTAGCATCCGAAGCAAGATAGAGGCTTGATTTGATTTCAAAATCGGCTTCTATTTTTAATTTTTTAATGATTTTTTGAAGAGTAGAAATCGATTCTAAACACAATTCATAGGCTTTTACAGCATTTTCTTCGCCTACTTTCTCAATCAAGTCAAAAAGGAAAACATCAATTTCATATTGAAGTTGGGCAGAACTCGCAGTTGTACTTCCTGTAGATTCCATTCTTTTATCTACAATTAAACATTTGACGCCTTCTTCACATAAAAAATGAGCGACAAGAGCTCCTGTAATTCCCGAACCAATTATCAATACTTCTGTTTCAATATTTTCATCCAATGTTTTATATTCAGATGCTAATCCGTTTTTAATCAGCCAAAAAGGCAATCCAGATTTTAAATTCATTGTTAGGGTATTTTAATTTTAAAATTAATTCAAATATTTACTTCAATAAGGGTTTTTAAGTAAAAATTGTGATAGGTAAAAAATAAAAATTATTTTGTTGTTTATAAAGAAAAATTACTATTTTTAAAATTAATTTAAACAATACAAGCCATGCTAGTTAAAATTTTTGGAAGTGCGGTTTTTGGAGTAGAAGCTACAACAATTACTGTAGAAGTGAATATGGACAAGGGAATTGGTTATCACCTGGTCGGACTTCCCGATAATGCCATCAAGGAAAGCAGTTTTAGGATTGCTGCCGCACTAAAGAACAACGGTTTTGCCATGCCCGGCAAAAAAATCATCATCAACATGGCTCCAGCTGATTTAAGAAAAGAAGGATCGGCCTATGATTTGACTTTGGCGATTGGAATTCTCGTTGGTTCCGCTCAAATAAAAGCCGATGAAGTGGACAAATACATCATCATGGGCGAACTTTCGCTTGACGGTGGTTTGCAACCCATAAAAGGAGCTTTGCCAATTGCCATAAAGGCGAAAGAAGAAGGTTTCAAAGGATTTTTTCTGCCAAAACAAAATGCCAAAGAAGCTGCAATTGTTTCGGGTTTGGATGTGTATGGCGTTGAAAACCTGAAAGAAGTGATTGATTTTTTTGAAGGTACGGGAACACTCGAACCTACGATTTTCGATACAAGAGCTGAATTTTATAAGACATTAGATTTCCCGGAATTCGATTTTAGCGATGTGAAAGGGCAGGAGTCCATCAAAAGGTGTATGGAAATTGCAGCCGCTGGTGGTCATAATATCATCTTGATTGGACCTCCAGGAGCTGGAAAAACGATGCTGGCCAAAAGATTGCCTAGTATTTTACCCCCAATGACTTTACGAGAAGCTTTGGAAACTACCAAAATTCATAGTGTTGCCGGAAAATTAAAAGAAGTCGGGTTGATGAATCAACGGCCTTTTCGAAGTCCACATCACACGATTTCGAATGTAGCACTTGTTGGGGGAGGAAGTTATCCTCAACCTGGAGAAATTTCGATGGCACATAATGGCGTTTTATTTTTAGATGAATTACCCGAATTTAAAAGAGATGTTTTGGAAGTGATGCGACAGCCATTGGAAGATCGAGAAGTGACAATTTCTAGAGCGAAATTTACAGTAACTTATCCATCTTCGTTTATGTTGGTGGCGAGCATGAACCCAAGTCCGAGTGGTTTTTTTAATGATCCCGATGTGCCTTCAAAATCCTCGCCTCATGAAATGAACCGCTATATGAGTAAGATTTCAGGACCTTTGTTGGACCGAATTGACATCCATATCGAAGTGACTCCAGTTCCGTTTGATAAATTATCCGAAGAACGAAAAGCAGAAAGCAGTGTGGATATTCGAAAACGTGTTACAAATGCCCGAGAAATTCAGTCCAAAAGATTTGAAGAAATGGATAAAGTGAACTACAATGCCCAAATGAATACCAAGCAAATTCGGGAATTTTGTGTCTTGGATGAAGGTTCAAAGCAACTCCTCAAAACTGCAATGGAACGACTAAATCTTTCCGCAAGAGCTTATGACCGAATCCTAAAAGTTTCCAGAACCATAGCCGATTTGGAAGCTTCAGAAAATGTGGAAGCTTCTCATATTGCAGAGGCGATACAGTATAGGAGTTTGGATCGTGAGGGGTGGTTGGGGTAGGAATCAACGGCCTTTTCGAAGTCCAAACCACACTATTTCGAATGTTGGAGTTATTTTTAGGTGGTGGTTAAAATAAGGTTTAATAAATTTAAATATTGCTATTTACGATGATATTTTATCTAATGTCAAACAATCTTTTGTGTTATCTGATAAAAATAATTAATTAAAGTTTGCATTAGAAAACAATAACAAGTAACGTGAGAAGTTGCTTATAACAATACATTATTTAATAAATGAATTTAATCATATTAAATATTTGAAAATTAATGTGTTATTTCTAATGTATCCATAATATCTTAAATGTTCGTAAACATTGAGAATATAAGAAAATTTGTATTTTTTTTATCAATTATTTTGTAATCAGAAGAATAATTTTTAAATTCGTCAAAACATCATTTTATGAGAAAAAGGCAGAAGGTATTCAAGTATTTTCAGAATAATTTTAAGGTTTGGTAAATTATTCTGAATGCTTACAAACCTAATTATTCAGATTTTAATACTTATAATATATTCATTAATCCCAAATTTTAATAATATGAAAAATATTAAATTATCAATATTATGCTTAGTTACAATATTTTTATCGGCAACAATTTTTATAGCTTGTTCAAGTGACCAAAATCTTGATGGAACTACTGAAAGTAATTCCGAACAAATTACTAACCCAGTTTCCAAAAGTAATGCTGCAAACTCAGCAGGTGTTACATGGACTACCCCTAAAAATTATGGAATCTATCACAATGAAATTCTAGGTATTTATCTAGATAAATTTAGTCTTTCAAGTGAACCTACTTTTACTGAGGTATATAATGAAATTCTTGCTGAATTTGAATTAAGATATCCTAATACTTTATCTCAAGAGGAAAGATTATTTTTTGAAGAAAGAATTTATACTACATTCAATAGTCAAAATAATAATTTTAATGAAGATAATTATCACAGTATAACAGAATCTGCAATTCAAACATATTATTCTCCAAAACTACAGACTTTCTTTTTACCATTACTTGCTAATCCAGAAAGTCCGGCAGATGTTTTAAATAAGTTAAGAGAGTTTAGAAGAGATAATCTTTTAACAACCGATGAAGTTTTAGAATTAGATAAATTTAAAAATGTTTTAGGACAATCTGCTCTTTTTTGGGATGATTATTCTATTAAAAACCCTTCAGCTTATAATTCATTAGCACAACGTGGACCTTGTGACCCGTATTATCAAATTGCTTTTGCAGATGCTGTTGGATGTATGTTTGGACCATTAGGTTCAATTGGTTATTCTACTATGATATATGCAATGACGAAGAAAAAAGGTGGTTGTATTTAATGTCATTTATAAAAAAAAAATACTATTATGACAAATTTCCAATTGATATTATTAATTTTTTTCTCGGTGGTATTACTAATTTTAATTTTTAGGGCTGTAAAATATGGTACATTCTATTTTACTAGTCACTACGATGAAGAAAGAGAATATAGTACTGATGAAACGGCAATTACGGAAAACTTAACCCCAACTTTAGAAAAATCTAATTTTAAATTAGTACAGAAAAACGGTAATACATACTCAGCAGTTGCTTTGCCAACTATACTTTCTTTTTCTGAAAAAATACAAATTGATTATAATAAAATTAGTAATTCAAAAATTAAGGTAAGGTTCAAATCAAGATGTGTGTTTCCGCTACAAATATTTGACTACGGGAAAAATAAGAGAAACTCAGTTAAATTTTTTAATAATTTGGAGAGCTTAATGATTAAATAATTATTAAATCTCATAATTAGAAAGGGGCAACAATGCCCCTTTTTTCGTTATATCTTTAGATTATTTTATTTAAGATTTTTCTATAGCTATCTTAGGAAATACTGGTTATGCGGTTTACAAGAACAGAAAAGACTATGAAAAACTTAAATGTTAAGTCAGAAAAATAGCGACTAATAACCAATCTTTGTAACTCTCTAGTATGAAGGGTTTCTTCATTACTTAAGATTTCCAAAATAGGATTGAATGTTTCGTGAAATTTTGGTATCTCCATTGATTTTATTTTAGTCATTTTATTTTTTATATCCCAACCGTATAAGTCCTCCTCCTCCTATAAATCACAGGATCAAAATGTTTCCACAAATTCTGAATCGCCAAATTGTCTTCTAATTCGGGTGTTCGAATGCAGTTGGTGATACCTTTTTGCCTGAACGTTTCATAGTATTCATTGAAAATCAGAGCCGTAACACCTTTGCTTTGATAGAAAGGATCAACACCAATGAGGTAAAACAAAACTTCCTTACTGTTTTTTCGGGCATTCAATAAATGGAACAATCCAAAAGGAAAAAGCTTTCCATTGGCTTTTTGCAATGCTTTGGAAAAACTAGGCATCACGATACTAAAAGCGACCAATTTTTGGTCTTTGTCCACCACAAATTTGATGTATTCCGGATTGATGAAACTGATGTATTTTTTCTTGAAATATTCCTTTTGTACTTCCGTTATGGCAACGAAAGACGATAATTCTGCATACGAATCATTAAACAAGTCGAACATCTTATCGACATACGGCATGATGTCTTTTGTTTTCGTAAAATTCAAAGAAGTGAGTTCATATCTTTTGGTAATCAAATCTTTCACTTTTAAGAAAGATTCAGGCTTTACATTCGAAAATGGAAACTTGCTTTCGATGTATTCTTTCTCTTTTACATATCCTAATTGCTCCAAATGTTTGGCATAATAAGGAAAATTATACCACGTTATCATCGATCCCATTTCATCAAAACCTTCGGTTACAACGCCAACCTTATCCAAATTTGAAAATC
Source organism: Flavobacterium arsenatis (assembly GCF_031456785.1). Classification (NCBI taxonomy): domain Bacteria; kingdom Pseudomonadati; phylum Bacteroidota; class Flavobacteriia; order Flavobacteriales; family Flavobacteriaceae; genus Flavobacterium; species Flavobacterium arsenatis. The sequence continues at coordinate 8,276 of NZ_JAVDVI010000008.1, read as the reverse complement.
CCATCGGACCTTCAACATGATCAAGCTGATTTTCTTTTCCGAATTCGATAACTTTTTGGAGCAGTGCTTTTGTAACTTCGATATCGTCAATCACGTCCCACCAACCAAAACGTACTTTTCGTTTTCCTTGATCGTTAACTTCGTTCCAGTTGATAATTGCGGTAATTCTTCCTGCAATTTTACCATCTTTGTAAGCAATGTAAAACTTGGCATCGGCACTTTGAAAAGCAGGATTTTTGGTTTTATCAAACGTTTCCATTTCATCATCTATCAAAGGTGGCACCCAATAAGGATGGTTTTTGTATAGCGAAAACGGAAATTTTATATATTCTAATAGTTCTTTTTTAGAAACGGCTTCTTTTATTGTAATCATTATGGTTTTTCAGTTTCAGTTTCAACCTCGTCCTTGCGTTTTTTGTTTTTTTCTTTCTCTTTTTTCTTGTCTTCCTTGCTTTCTTTTCCGCTTTTAATCATAACAGGCTTGTAGTTTTTGTCAAATCGCCAAGAAAGTCCAACTCCTCCATAAAAAATAGAAGGTGTGTCTTTAAAATTTCCACTTATCGAAGCATCAATCTGAATGTTTTCCTTGATCAAATAAGCGGCTCCACCACGAAGAATCGAATCAGAATAATAATCGCTCTTGAATCCTTGATTTTCCAGGAATCCCGACCATTTTTCATTGAATCCTTTAGTCATTGTAATCACATAGCCATAACTGGAAAAGTCGGTACCAATCTTATCGGCAATGATATTCATCACCAAAACAAAACCTCCTGTAAATTGATTTTGAGTGATAATCATCGCTTTTGGTGAGAAATTTGGTTCTTCAGGATGCGAAAACGGACTGTCGAAATTCAAATTTGCCCCAGCATAAACCCCAACTGCAGGAATAAATTGTCGCCATTTAAAACGGTGGTTGGCTTTCCAGCTGTGGATGTTTATTTTTTCTTCATAATTTTTATGGGGATCATAGACCAAGTATTTCGCTCCAATTGTAGTTTGCTTCAAAGCACTTCTGGTTTGCCTGCTGAATTCGGTCTCGAAAGAATCATTCTGATATTGCAATTCGATATTGAATTCCAATTGCTCTAAAAAGGCACCATATCTCAAGTTTAAATCGAATCCGACACCATTGGTTTTAGTTTCCAATAAGTTGTGTTTTTCGGTAATTCCGTAAATTCCAGTTTCGGCTTGAAAAACCGTTTTTCCTACAGAAAATGCCGATTGCGATTCGCCCGGTCGGTTAGAATTGATCACATCTGTATGTTGGGAATAGCTTGTTGCAAATGAAAAAACAGCAACGGTCAAAGCTGATAGTCTGATTTTGAGCATAATTGATTGTTTAGGAATGAAGCACATCATATAAACCCAAATGTACTATAATTTATTATTTATTTAAGACTCATAATTTATTTTTAAGGTTATGATTTGTTAAATTTGACAAATTTTATTTTTCAATGGAAACCGCAAATCTTACTAGTTTTATAAAAACAGCTTGCATAATCATACTGTTATATTATGCTCTTAAATTTTTGGCCAGATTGTTTTTGCCTGTTCTGGTAAAAAAAGTGGTGCAAAAAGCCGAGCAAAATTTCCAACAGCAGTATTCCCATCAAAATCAGCAACAAAACCAGTATCAAGATACTAATAGAGACGAAATTATTATTGATACTGCAAAATCTACAAAACCTCGCGAAACCAAAAAAGTCGGGGAGTATGTGGATTATGAAGAAATTGAGTAAGTTTGCATTGTTCAGTTTATAGTTTACGGTTTTAATCATACACTGGACTTTGAACTTTTAAACTTTAAACCAGATCAATGAAATTCCTGAACAAGTTTTATCCACATCTATTTGCCATTCTTGGCTTTGTTGTCATTTCCCTAATTTATTTTTATCCAGTACTTCAAGGTAAACAGATTTATCAGTCTGATATTGCACAATTTACTGGTATGGCAAAAGAGCAAAATGACTTTCGTGCAGAAGAAAATGCCGAACCCTATTGGACAGGTGCTGCTTTTGGGGGGATGCCAACCTATCAAATGGGAGCCAATTATCCAAACGATTGGATTGGAGCCTTGGATGATGCTTTGCGATTTTTGCCTCGGCCTTCGGATTATTTATTCTTATACTTTCTAGGTTTTTATGGTTTGTTATTGGTTTTAAAAACCGATCCACTGAAGGCATTCTTTGGAGCCTTGGCGTTTGGTTTTTCTACCTATATGATTATTATCCTGGGTGTTGGTCATAATGCAAAAGCACATGCAATTGCCTATATGCCAATGGTTATAGCGGGTGTGATTTTAGTTTTTAGAAAAAGGTATATCGTAGGTGGTTTAGTAACGATGATTGCTACAGCATTGGAAATCAATGCGAATCACTTTCAAATGACCTATTATCTTTTGTTTTTACTGTTGTTCCTTTCGGGCTATTTTATCTATAAATACATCAAAGCAAAGGAGTTCAAACCACTTTTATATGCTTTTGGAACTTTTGTCGTTGCTGGAATTTTTGCGATTGGTGCCAATGCAACCGGACTCATGGCAACTTCCGAGTATGCTGATTTCAGTATGAGAGGCAAAAGCGAACTGACTTTTAATCCGGATGGTTCTAAAAACGAGACCAAAACGTCAATGGATTATAACTACATCACGGAATACAGTTATGGTGTTTCAGAAAGTTTAAACCTTGTTGCTCCTCGACTTTTTGGAGGTTCTAATTCTGAAAAGCTTGGGAAACAATCACATATCTATGAATTTATTTCTAAAAAAGGAGCTTCGCCAGAAGAAGCCATTGATTTTACTGAAAATTATGGCGTAACCTATTGGGGCGATCAGCCGATTGTTGCCGCACCGGCTTATATTGGAGCAATCGTTTTTTTCTTGGCAATCCTAGCCTTATTCAATGACAAGCGAAAAATAAAATACGCTTTTCTTGCAGGAGCGATTTTTACTTTGATGCTTTCTTGGGGGAAAAACTTCCCGTTTTTGACGAATTTCTTTATCGATAATGTTCCGATGTATGACAAATTCAGGGCAGTTTCGTCTATTCAAGTGATATTGGAATTGTGTTTTCCAGTCTTGGCAATTATGGGATTGCAAAGCTTTTTCAAATCGGATAAAGACACACAATGGAAATCTTTGAAATTGACCGGAGCCGTGGCTTTAGGATTGATTGTTCTGTTATTTTTGGCAAAAGGATTATTTGATTTTTCAGGACCAATTGATGCAAGATTGTTCGAGATGTTCAGTCAAATGGGCGATCCAACTTTTGCAGATGAATTTATGGATGCCTTGAAAGCCGATAGAAAAGACCTGTATTCTGCCGATTTGCTTCGTTCTGGATTCTTGATTGTTGTGGCTTTTGGACTTTTGTGGTTGTATATGAAAGAGAGGTTGTCCAATACACTCGCAGTAGTTTTAGTGGGAGTTTTCATGGTTGGCGATTTGGTTTTGATTGATAAAAAATATGTTGATTCCACCGGATTTGTAAGTGCAAGAGAAGTGAAAGAACCTTTCCAGGCGACACCTTCGGATATGCACATTCTGCAAGACACATCCCATTATAGAGTGTATGAAATCAATGGAAGATTGCAAGCCCGAACTTCCTATTTCCATAAATCATTGTCGGGTTACAGTGCGGTTCGACCAAGAAGAATGGACCAGCTTTTTGCTTATCAAATCGATAAGAATAATTTGGAGGTCTTGAACATGCTCAATACAAAATATGTAATCCAAGTGGATGAAAAAGGGCAGGAGTTCCCAGCCATAAATCCAGATGCAAATGGAAATGCTTGGTTTGTGGAGGAAGTGAAATTCGTAAATTCTCCAGATGAAGAAATGAAAGCTTTGGACAGTATCGACAGTAAAAACCAAGTGGTAATCAACAATAAAGAGTTCAAAGTAAGCAATGTTACTACGTATCAAAAAGACAGTACAGCAACGATTGTCTTAAATAAATACAAACCGAATTATTTGAAATACACTTCGAATAATGCCAATAAAGGTCTAGCGGTTTTCTCTGAAATCTATTACCCAAAAGGATGGAACGTTACGATTGACGGGAAAGAAGCTACACATTTCAGAGTGAACTATACCTTGAGAGGAATGGAAATTCCAGCTGGAAAACATACTATTGAATTCAAGTTTGAACCTCAAGTAATAAAAACAGGAAGTACAATTGCTTTGTTCAGTTCAATTGGAATGCTTTTGTTTTTGCTTGGCGGGATTTATTTTGAAAGCAAAAAGAAAAAAGCTAACGCCTAAAAGGAAAATTTTTTCTGTAAATTTGATTATAATTTATGAGAATTATGAAAGCTAAATTAAATCATGATCATCCCTCCAAAATGCAAGCTCGTTATATAGAAGAGATTAGAAAAATGTCTCCTCAACAACGTTTTGAAAAATTGATGGCCATAATTGAAATTTCATATCTTTTGAAAAATGCTCCAAGAATTACCAATGGAAAGTGATACTTATCAAATTATAAATTTCTGGAGTTAATGTCAAGATGTTTCATCTGAACCACAAACCCACAACCTATAACCCATCTTGAAAAAAGTCCTCATCATAGCTTATTATTGGCCACCTGCAGGAGGTCCGGGTGTTCAGCGATGGTTGAAGTTTGTGAAGTATCTCCCTGATTTTGACATCCAGCCGATTGTGTATGTTCCAGAAAATCCTACGTATCCGATTGTTGATGAAGGCTTGATGGATGAAGTTTCCGATAAGGCCATCATCATCAAAAAGAAGATTGTAGAGCCTTATGGTTTTGCTTCTGTTTTCTCAAAAAAGAATACCAAAAAAATAAGTTCGGGAATCATTCCGAATCAGAAAAAGCAATCGTTTATTCAGAAAATGCTCCTTTGGGTTAGGGGAAATATTTTTATTCCTGATGCAAGAGTTTTATGGGTGAAACCTTCGGTAAAGTTTTTAGAAAAGTATATTTCCGAAAACAATATTGAAACCATTATTACGACAGGACCACCTCATAGTCTGCATCTTATAGGTTTGGAACTAAAGAAAAGATTAAATGTAAACTGGATGGCAGATTTCCGTGACCCATGGACAACCATTGGTTATCATAAGGCTTTGAAGCTATCTGATTCAGCTTCGAAAAAGCATAAAGAGTTAGAATCTCAGGTTTTGAATACGGCTGATATTGTCTTGGTAACAAGCGAAACCACAAAGACCGAATTCCAAGCCTTAACCACAAAACCAATCAAAGTCATCACAAACGGATTTGATGTTGAAAAAGTAGAAAAGCAACCGTTAGATGAAAAATTCACAGTAGCCCATATCGGTTCTTTTTTATCCGAAAGAAATCCAAGGATTTTATGGAAATGCCTGAAGGAACTCATCAAGGAAAATCCTTCATTCAAAGCTGATTTCCAATTGAAATTGATTGGAGCCGTGAGTCAGGAAGTTTTAGACACAATTGCTGAATTTAGGTTGAATGATTATGTGAATAATCTTGGTTATGTTTCTCATAAGGAAGCAGTCGCACATCAACGTAAATCGCAGGTTTTATTGCTGATTGAAATTGATTCTGAAGATACCAAAAGTATCATTCCAGGGAAATTATTCGAGTATATGGTTTCCGAAAGACCCATAATTGCAGTAGGTCCCGAAGGTTCTGATTTTGCAGAAATTATCAAGAATACCAACACAGGTGTTTTTCATCAATACGATGAAATAGAAAAACTGAAAAATACAATCCTAAATTATTACACAGAATATCAACAAGGAAATTTAAAAGCAAACGCCATCGGATTGCAACAATACAGCCGTAAAAAACTAACAGAGAAGTTGGCCTCAATCCTAAATCTAAAATCTAAAATCTAAAATCTCCAATGGGCATCGTCATAAAGCAATCCATCCGAAATACCATCATCACCTTTTTGGGGTTTGGGATTGGCGCGATCAATACGCTTTATATGTACACCAATTTCTTGGGGGAAGATTATTACGGATTGACTTCTTTTTTGCTGGCCACTTCCAATATGATCATGCCTTTGTTGGCGTTTGGAATCCAGAATACGTTGATAAAATTCTATGCCGAACACGAATCGGAAGACGATAAATCACGCTTTTTGAACCTGACTTTGGTGTTGCCTTTGCTTGTTGCCGTTCCGGTTTTTATACTTTCATATCTTTTCTATGACCAGCTTGCATCGTTAATTTCTCAAGAAAACCCCATCATTTACACATATGCCTGGATGATTCCGCTCATAGGTTTGTTTATGGCCTATTTCGAGATTTTTTATGCGTGGGTAAAAGTACACATGAAGTCCGTTTACGGGAATTTCATCAAGGAAGTGCTGTTGCGAATCCTGATTTCCATCTTTCTTTTTGCGGTTTATTTTAAATGGATAACGCCAATTGAATTTGTGTACTGTCTGGTGTTGATTTATTTTATACTGATGGTTTTAATGGCTATTTCAGCCTTTAAAGTCAGAAGACCGGCCTTTCATTTGAGGTTTCCAGAAAAAAAGAAGGACGTACTTATTTATTCCAGTTTTATCATTTTTTCAGCCGGAATTGCCGTGATGCTGTTGGAAATCGACAAGTTTATGATTGGTCAATATATCGCTATCAAGGAGAATGCCTATTATTCGGTGGCGATTTATATTGCCCTGACAGTTTCGGTACCCATGAGAGCGATGCATCAGATTGTGCATCCGATTACGACCGATTTGATGGCTCGAAAGAAACACGACGAACTTAATAAATTATACAAAAAAACTTCCATCACGCTTCAGGTGATTGGCGGATGGATCATGTTGGGCATTTTTGTGAACATCAATGAGCTGTATCTGCTGTTGCCCCAACAATATAGCGGAGGAATCACGGTGGTTTTTATCATTTCCATTTCTAAATTCTTCGATTTGATGTTAGGGAACAACAATTCCATCATCTTCAATTCAAAATATTACCGCACGGTTTTGTTCCTTGGGTTGATGTTGCTGGTGATGGTGGTAGGGTTGAACCGCTATTTTATTCCCAACTTCGGGATCGAAGGTGCCGCGATAGCCACGCTGATTTCGATTGCGTTTTACAGCCTTTCGAAGTTGATGTTTGTGGTGTTCAAGATGAAGCTGTTTCCGTTTACGAAAAAGACCATCACTTCGTTGGTCATCATCTCAAGCTGTTTTTTGCTGTTTTACTTTTGGGAATTTCCTTTTCACCCTGTTGTGAATATCCTGCTGAAATCGACTTTGTTGACAGTATTATATTTGTTTCTGAATTATATCTTTAAGATTTCTTCGGATATTAATTATGTTTTGAATTTGGTGATGTCGAAGCTTCGGATTGTAAGATTGTAAGATTGAAAGATTTTGGGCTGGAATTATCCGGCTTTTTTTTTGCCACGGATTCTACGGATTTTCCGCGGATTATTTTAAATCAGTACTTCTGTATTGTCACTTGTAAATGTTCATTTGGTCTTTGTATATATCGATTTGTCCATTGTAAATGTTCATTTGTTCGTTGTAAATATCGATTTGTTCTTTGTAAATATTGATTTTACGTGTCTTAAAAATGCATTACTCATAGTAATATGAAAAACAGTTTGATGCAAATCCTCTGCTACCGCGAACTTAATGTCATTAAGTTCGCGGTAGCAGAGTACAAGGGTATTTTCAAAATAAAAAAACTGCAAGGTTTTAGGCTTGCAGTTTTGAGTTGTTTGTGTCTAAACTAAAATGTTTTTTAGTTACTTAAATTTTCGCTTTTTAGGATTTTGCCGATTCGAGAAAAATGATACTATTTCGATCTGATTCTACAGCCACTTTTCATATAGCTTTCTAGCATTTGAATGTGGAGTTAGTTTTCCTGCATCTGCCTCTTTTATTCCTTGTTCTATGGATTGCTTTTCCAATTCAGAAATAGAGTTCCACCAATCTTTAGCTTCGCGTTTCCTTAAATCCATTATTTTTTCAAGAATGCTAGCATCATCCAGTGTAGAAAGCCATTGAATTAATTCAAGCTTTGTGTTTTGTAGGTTCAATTCGATATCCATAACGTATTATTTTTATATATCAAAAGTACAATTATATTTTTAAAGGTTTAAGCTTGCAGTTTTAATTTGTTTAGTAGCAATAGATTGAAAATCTGCTCTAACTGTTGTGGATATCCGAGCGGACGGGTATCGGTGGTAAGGTTGCCAAGTTTTTATTCTTCTAATAACCTGAACTCGATTAATAAAAGACCGCTAATTGGTTAGTTTTAATTGTTTCGTATTTTAAAGAAGGTTTTTTCGGCAGAAAATTATAAGCAA